>PKWK01000034.1 GCA_003133205.1 Granulicella sp.
GGACCAGCGTGGAGCGGAAGAAGTGCTCCCCTTTGTCGCCTTCAAACCTCATCCCGAGCGACTCTTCGAGGGCCTTCTTGATAGTGTCGAACGAGCTTAGACCATGATTCTCGGCACGCCAACGCGCCTCACGCGCATAGGAAGCGAGGAACCATGCCAGATCGCTTGGGTCTGTAATGGAAGATTGGCGACGGAGGACTCGCTCGATGAATTCCGGAAAGAGGTCCGCGTGATTCTTCAGGGTAGATGCGTGAAAAAGCGCCTCTGTGTTTTCTGCAAGCGTGTAGCCATCCACCTTGTGAGGCNNGTTCTCTAGGACCAGCAGACGGAACTCTCGCAGGTTGGTGATGAGGACCTGGTTGTAGTGGGTCAGGTATTTCAGGACCTGCGCTGAGGCGGCTAACTCGTCCATCTTGGCTTTGAAGGCCTTTACCTCCAAAGCGCCGCGCGACGGCTTCTGGCCAGTCAACAGCGTTCCCGTCGCCCGCTGCACCTGATTGGCGGTAAAGAACCCAGCTTCCGGAATCCCAGCACCCGTGTCCTGAAGGTGGATGAGGCATATGACCCTGGGCTTGAGCTTCTTCCCCACTGTGTTGAAGAGGTTCGATAAGGGGGTGTAGTAGGAGGTCTCAGCCACACCTGCGCCGAGGTTGCGGATGGTGCGGAGCTCTGCAAGGTAGTCAGCGAGGATGGGCATGTGCGTCTTCAATCATGTCACGTCATAGCCCACCGGACGAAACGGAAGTGACTCACGCGAACCCGTCTTGTCATCCGCCTCGCTACCAATCCGGGGATGGGTTATGCCCTACTCGACACTGGCAAACTGAACACCCGGCAGTGACATCTGAGTCTCTTTGGGCAACGAACGGACCGCCTTGATGTGCGCCCTAACCATGAGGGCCGGAGCGTCCTCGTGATCCGACGCGTGGACCATGTAATACATGATCTTGTTGCCGTCCTCCCGATCATAGATCGGGTACGCGGCGGCGAACTTGTAGCCCAAC
Organism: Granulicella sp.; assembly: GCA_003133205.1. The sequence goes on from PKWK01000034.1 coordinate 1,005, forward strand.
TCGTCGACGAATCTCTTGCGCACCAGGTCGGCGATGCTCCAACAATTCATGTCCAGGAGCTGCTCCCAGTCCGGCCTGCCCCACCACTTTGCCGCGATCTTCTCATCCTTGAGGCCGGAGAAGGCGCGGTGTAGCCACCCCACGCCGAGAAAGTAGAGCAACTCGATCTTGTTGTGAGGAGCCTGCTTGTAAGCCGCCAACTTCTTCAAGGTTTCCCAGTGACACTCGAACGTTCGCTGATCGAGCAGGCAAAAGGTCGCTTCCTTCTGAGTGATCTTCCCGGAGCTCAGAATATGGTCGACTGTTTGGTTGAAATCTCCGGCGACGACCTCCACGCTCCTGGGCAGTTTGCGGCCAGACTTGCTCATCGGCACCGGCTGCTGGGCCTTCAACTTTTCGAGGTTCTGCACTTGCTGCGGATCGAGGTCGCACAGGTAGAACCGCCGAAGCCATTTCGGTTCACTCGCGAGAACGAGAGAAGCGGTCCACGCATCAAGCTTGTCGGCATATTGCGGACCGGCAAACCCGTCGAGATACGCACCGTGCTTTGTGATCTGGACGAAGTATTTAAGGTATTGAGCGATGAATCGGGCCTTATGGTCAGTCCATATGGGCTGGTCGATTCGCTTGTACCGCCTGATCTTTGCGAGTTCTGCTTGAGGCAGATCGGGAAAGAGAGGGAGATTCTCGGGGGGGACCTTGACGTTCGATCTGGTGGAGGTCATGTGGTTTGAGGAAGCTCTGCTCCAGTGACGCGATCATTCCCAGTCGTTCACTGCGCGACGGGATAGGTAAGTTCTTTGTTGCTGGGAACTGATCATACGTCCTTCCGCGCAGTTTTCTGCCAGTCTTCTTCTTGTTGACACCCCCCCACTGTTTGAAAAAGAACGGGACCCGCTGCTTGCGGCATGCCCCAAGCAGGTTTAACACCCAGCGCTCCTCCAAAGGCCGTGCCCCTCGCCCGCTCTCACCACCAACGATGACCCAGTCAATGCCGGTGAAATCCACCTGCCCCAGGTCCTCAAGCAACGGCTCGATCGACAGGAACTTCATCGACGCCGGTGTGCTGCGTAACCGGTCGATGCGGGGTTTTCCATGCTTGACGTTCTCGACACTCACCCCCCACCAGATGTGCGGCGAGACCGTGGCGAACTTGAGCGGACCGGACAGCATTTGCTGCAGTCGATCGGCTCTCTTGGTCAGTACCTGGTAGGTGTGCCAGTTGGCCTTCATCATGACCTCTGCAACCTGGATCACGAAGGAGTCCGGGATGTCGGGATGAAAGAGGTCGCTCATGGAGTTGACAAAGACCATGCTGGCGGCACTCCAGGTGAGGGGTTCAAGCAACTTGCCCGGCACAGTCCGGAGATCAAATCCCCGCTCGTACGGGTGACCAGGCACACCTCTGAACCTCTCAGCGAAGGCGGAGGCGTAGCAGTGCTTGCACCCCGGGCTGATCTTGGTGCAGCCCCTGATCGGGTTCCACGTGGTGTCCGTCCATTCGATCTTCGACTTCGACATCATCTCAACCTATCCAATCACCGAAGTGTGTGAGCGCCGCACCTGCCATGTTCGCCTAATATTCGCCTACCGCCAAGCAGTATCTTCGAGGGGGTACCCACCGATCCACCATGACGCCCGATGCATTCCTACGAGACTACCAACATCGGCGCACGCGCGTCCCCGCAGACACCACGAAGCCCCACCTCGGCGGGGGTGGGGCCATAGTCTCGACTACCAAGCCGCCGAGAAGGCTGTCTGCGCACTGCCACTACGCCTTCATTCTAGCTCGCATGAAAAGACCCCGCCACCTGGTAGGGGTCGCGGGGTCAAAAGCGATGCATGAGATTTACGTTAGGTCGACGGTACCGGCCTAACTGGCTGAAGTCAAATAACTTTTCGTCACCTGAAGAAGGTTACTTCGGCTGCTGCGGAGTCAGTGGCGACTTGGTAAACAGGCCGATCACCGAGCAGGCCGCGCCGTAGAGGAAGCTGTGCTTCAACAGCAGGATTCCGGCGGGCGTGAACAGGATCTCATGGCCACCATGCAGCAGTTGAGCGACGTCGGCTACCGCACCCGTGCAGGCGGCAACGACGATGGTCTTGACGTAGGTCTCGACCTTGCAGAAGTCGGCCTTGAGGGTGGGGAGGGCTGCGGTGATGCGTTCTACGATCTTCATAGCTACACTCCTGGTTTGGCCGCGCGGGTGAGCCACGATGCCAGTTCGTTAGGGGATGCGTGGTCGATGAGAGCAACCCGGCGGTAGTAGGCCTGGGCGAGGTCGATGAGCTTGGTGATGAGCGAGCTCTCGGGGATCTTGTTGATCGCTGCGACGGATGCTGGACCCATGTGACCGTCGATCGCGATGGTGGCACCGAGCGACACCGCGACCTTCTGCGCGAGCTCCTGAGCCTCGTGGGCTCCGCAGTTCACGGATAGGTCAAGCAGCTTATTGGCGAAGGCCTGGGAAGTGATGCTGCCGATGTAGAGCGGCTGCCCATACTCGGACTTGTAGAGTTGCTGCGCCTGCGCCAAAGCATAGAGCGCCGGGCAGGTGTAGTACGAAGGGTCGAGGTTCGGGTGATACTTCTGCGCGATGCCGTAGCGGGTCATGCCACCACGGTCGGTGGTGACCTTCCCCGTCATCTTCTCGTCTTCATTGCGCAGGACGTACAGTGTCGCCTTGTTGATGTCAGCCATGATGAACCTCTCTTAGTTGGCGGTAATGTGGCCGCGCACGATCCAGCCGAGGAGTACACCCGCCACCGCGATCGCGCCTGCGAGCTTGTTCTTCGCGGACTCCAAAGCAGCGAGTCGGCGATCGATCTTCGACAACGCCCCCGGCTGCCCGTTGCCCATCAGTGTCTTGACAAGCACATCCAGCGACGTCTTCACTTCGGCGATGTCGGAGGTGATGGACATGCGCCAGTCGTCGAGCTGGGCGTTGGTGGGTGCAAAGGGTGAACTGGATTCGCGGTGCTCGGACATGGTCGATCCTTCGTCGTGCGGTTATGAAGCGATGATGTTGCCTAAGCTCGCGACCTTCCGCGACGCCGAACTATGCGTACTCGTAGACCATGATGATGCCGGGAGCTCCTGCTCCACCGACGAACGCGCCGCTATTGGTGGTCTGGGCCGCGCCAGCACCGCCTGCGCCATAGCCTGTTCCTGCGTTGCCGCCGCTGTAAGTGGACGTCGTTGAGCCCTGGCCGCCGCCGCCGTTTACCGAAGACCCACCATTCCCACTGCCACCTACAGCCGCCGATTGCCGCATACCGCGTTCCCCTGCGTCGCCCGACCCATTAACGGTGCCGTTCGAACCCGTGCCACCTGCGCCGCCCGCAACGAAAGCTACTGTCGTGCCCGCCGTCTGCCCGGCCCCTCCCGCGCCTCCCGCTGCCGCGACTGTGGTGCCACCGTTGAACTGGAACGTGGTCGAGGCTCCAGTCGTGCCGGTGCCTCCGGTGTTCGCGCCACCAGCACCGCCGGTGTTGCTGACGGTGTATGTTCCGGTATGCCCGGTGATGCCGCTTCCGATGAAGTACAGAACGCGTGCACCCGCGCCCCCACCCGCACCGAAAGCACCGGCGGACGTGATTGTACTGACGCCACCACCGCCACCGCCCGCTCCAACCATCTCCACCAGAATCTTCCCGGTGCCCGTGGTCGGCGTGTAGGTAGCTGCCGTGCCTGAGGTCAGGACCTGAATGTTCACGAGGCCACCGCCGCCGCCTGCACCAAACGCCGCGTAGACGCTGCTACCGATCGCGGCCTGGACTTGAGCAGAGGTGGCCGCCGCGACCGTGCTGCCGTCACCTGCGAGCACACCGCTGATTGCGGTCGTCGTCGAGGTGGTGACCGTATTGGGGCCGGTCGCACCCGTTGACCCGTTGGTTCCTGTCGTGCCGGTTGGTCCGGTCGCGCCAGTGGGTCCAGGCACCGTCGAGGCTGCGCCCGTTGCGCCAGTCGGTCCGGTCGCACCCGTCGGACCCGCGACCATGGATGCAGATCCTGTTGCACCGGGGGGTCCTGTTGGCCCGGGCACTACGCTTGCTGCGCCCGTAGCTCCAGTGGGTCCCGTTGCTCCGGTCGCGCCGGTAGGCCCGGTAACACCCTGAATACCCTGTCCACCCGTCGGCCCAGTCGGACCGGCAACGATGGAGGCCGCGCCTGTCGGTCCAGTAGCGCCTGTCGGGCCGGGCACCGAGCTGGCTGCGCCGGTAGCGCCGGTAGCGCCCGCCGTTCCAGTTGCGCCGGTTGCTCCCGTGATGCCTTGAATGCCCTGTGGACCCGTGGGGCCAGTTGGTCCGGCGATGATGCTTGCAGCGCCCGTCGCGCCCGTGGGACCTGTAAGCCCGGTCGCTCCCGTGGCACCCGCTACGCCCGTGGCACCGGTTGGTCCCGTTATCCCGTTGGTGCCCGCCAGGCCTGTTGCTCCGGTGGCACCGGTGGCTCCGGTGTTGCCTTGAATACCTTGAGGTCCCGTTGCTCCAGTTGGTCCAGTTGGTCCGGTCGCGCCCGCAGCACCAGCGGTGCCGGTTGCACCTTCCTGCGCCAGCAGATTCCAGTAGGTCAGATTGGTGTCGGGCTCCTTGTTCGTTCCGCCGAGCAGCGCAATATAGGAGCTGCCGTTGTAGGCGATCGCGTCGTTGGCCGCATACAGCGTAATGCTGGACCAGTTGCCGCGCCAGTTGGTCGATCCACCCGCTGTGCCCTGGGCTCCGGTGGGACCGGTGAGTCCTTGTGGCCCGGTTGCTCCAGGTACAGTGCTCGCAGCGCCAGTCGCTCCGGTTGGTCCGGTAGCCCCGATTGGGCCGGTTGCTCCGGTTGGTCCCGCCGCGCCCGTCGTCCCTGCCGGTCCAGTGGGTCCAGACAAGCCCGGAACTCCACCCACGCAGAGGACGTTCCAGTACGCCGGGTTGTCATCCGGTTCGAAGTTCAGGGTGCCGTTGCGGATGCAAACGTAGGTCGAGTCGCCGTAGGAGACGCAGTCGTACGCGTTGTATGCGGTCAGGGTGGTGTAGGCCCCCCGCCAGTAAAATCCTTGGGGAATCCCCGATCCGGACACACCGTTAAGCCCCGCGCCACCGGCGGGTCCGACTAAGCCAGCGGCGGCCAGAAGGTTCCAGGTGCCGGGGTCGCTGGCAGGGATGACATTGGTGCTGCCCACCGCAGCGACGTAGGACGAGCCGAGGTATGACACCGCATCGCCTGCGTTGTAGGCGTTCGTGCCGCTCCAGACTCCGGCCCAATTAATTGCACTCATCCGTGACCCAACCCTCAAGTAAGGGTTAGAAAGTCGAATAGGCCCTGGACCGGGCTTACATGTACATGATGGTTCCGGTCCAGCCGATCTGCGTTGTCGTCCCATTCAGCGGGGTGGCGACGTTGATCGCAATGCCAGCGGAGAAGTTGAGCAGCGCCAGAACCGACGGGGGAATGAAGACCGATCCGGAGGCAGCGATCGGGATCGCCCAGACGCATCCTGAGGTCGCCGTGGTCGCCGTGTTGAAGAACTGGATGAAGCCAGCAGTCGCGGTGGAGCTGGTAATCGCGAGGCCGTAGAGGTTGCCAGCGCTGGCTTTGATGTTCACCGCCGTCGCCTGAGGTGTGCTGCCACCGAGAACCTTCGCACTCAGCGCCGCACCCGCTGCTGCCGAGGGGAGGTTGACAGCGTTGACGGCCATGACCTCCGTGCCGGTGGGGGCGGTTCCCAGAGCCGAGACCGCCGCCGCAACCGCCGTGGTCCCGTCCGTCAGCCGGTTGAACATCGCGTTGGTCGCCGTCTGGACACCGGTGTTGATGCTCACCGGCACGCAGTTCGATGCAGAGACCGGCGCGGTCCCAATATAGATCGGAGAGTTGCAGGTCAGTGCGTTGCCTGAGAGACCCCCCGTGCCTGCAGCCACCGGCGTGCCGATTGCGGTCGGAGTAGCACCAGCGTAGAGCACTGCCGCCACCGGCAACGAGTAGGTGGACGTAGAAGGTGCTGTGCCCGTAGCCGCCATCGTTGAGGCGTGTGTTCCGTCAGCAATCGCTGAATAGACGGGCGCGGTCGCTGTGTTCGAGACGTTCGAAACCGCCACATAAAGAGGATTGTTCGAAGCGTTGGCGGCGCTGGTGGCCGACACGGCCACAGGGTGCAGGGTCCCGTTCGCATTACCACCAACGTAGAGGTTCACGTTCTGGTTTCCCGATGCGTCCGTGCTCAAGGAACGAACGTCGGTGCCGTCCCAACCCATGGCCACGGTGCCGGTGGGGGTGGGGACGGCGGCCCCTGCCGCATACTGAGTTCCAGAGGTGCCTCCGCCCGTGATTCCCGTGACGTTCACGTTCAGGCTGCCGCTGGTGCTAGTCAGGGCGTTGCCCGAGCCATCCTGGGCTTTCGATGTGACTGTGGGAGTGCCGCTGATGCTGACTGTGGGAGTGCCGCTGACGCTGACCGTGGGAGTTCCGCTGATAGCAACGGTGCCGCTGACGGGGACAGCGGTGGTATTCGAGACGTTCACATACAAAGAGCCGCCCGTGCTCGTCAGGCTGTTGCCGTTGTAATCCTGGAGCTTGGAGAAGACCGTGCCCTGCACCGTGGGCGTACCGCTGAGAGTGACGGTGCCGGTGATGGTGGGAGTTCCGCTGATGGCAACGGTGCCGCTGACGGGAACCGTGCCGCTGACGCCGACCGTGCCGCTGACCGGAACGGTGCCGCTGATCGCAACGGTGGGTGTCCCGGTGACGGCTACGTTTAATGCCCCTGCTGACGTTGTGCTCAGCGACCGAACATCGGTTCCATCCCAGCCGAGCGCCACAGTGCCCGTGGGCGTGCCGACGGCGGTGCCAGCCGCATACTGTGCGCCGGTGGTGCCTCCGCCCGTGACGTTCACGTTCAGCGACCCGCCGGTGCTGTTCAGGTTGTTCCCGGAGCCGTCCTGGATCTTAGAGGTGATGGTCCCTGCTACGGCTACCTTGAGGTTGTTGGAGCTGTCCACCTGAAGCGGCTGCAGCGTTCCGTCGGAAGCGCGGTTCGTAAGGGCCACGCTGCCGATAGGTCCGATCGGAAAAGCGATCGTGAACAGGTCAGCTTCAAAACTGGAGCTGTAACCGGCAGGGGGGAAGACGGTCCAGCCCATGGTGTCGCTCGTGACCACACCCACGGCCTGGTCGCCGATCACTACATCCGTGGAGCTGCTGGTGCCGACCAACGAAGCGGAAGCTCCCTGGAACCGGGGCGCGGTGTAGATCGCCGAGTTGCCGTCCGTGTATTTGAGGGGACCGATGGATGTCGGGAAGGTGGACAGCATGACGCTGTACAGCATAGAGGGGACGGTGGTGGATACGGTGCCTCCGTTAACGAAGTGAGGAGAGCCGCTGGCCATGCCCTGCCCGATGTTCGAGCACCAAGGGAGTGTGCCGCTGAGGCTATAGGCACCGAGACCGGCGTATTCGCTGAGCACCGTGTAGAAGCTGCTGAACAAGCCGCCGGGGGTCACCGTCGCCGTGATGACGGGGGACGGGTCGTACAGATTGCGATGGATGGCCGCATACACCCACACGCTTCCGTTCGTTGTGGAGGGAAAATGCTGCGACCCCATGGGGAAGTTCGCCAGCATCGTGTACAGGTTTCCGGCATCGTCGGTGACGTGCGCAACGTCACCCGAACCGGCGGTCACCACGGTCACGATGATCGTGTTCTCCGGCTGAACGTCATGGTCGAAGGTTGCACCTGTACCGCTCGTTTGAGTGGTGGTGAACACCGGGCTCACCGAAGCCTGGCAGAACTGCGCCTGAGGGATGGTGCCGGAGCCGTACTGCGTCTGGTTCGAGGGCTGAACAGGGTCACCCGCCAGAGTGGTCTGAAGCGCATGAGAGAAGCTGACGTCATCCGACAGAGCCGTGGTGAGTGAGTAAAGAACATCGATAGTTCCGCTGAATGCGGTGACCGTGTAGATACGCACGTAGGGGAATCCGGCGAGGTTGTACCGGGCGGAGACTTCGGCGAAGTCGTTGGTGCTGTACTCCGTCACCTGGGTCGGGGTAGCGTTCAGCAGCGCTCCCGTCATAGGCGTCCAGTTCGTGCCGTCTGGGGAGCCTTCAACCCGGAACACACCTCCAGCAGTCGGCAATCCCGACACCGGGACGTAGGTGAGCAGCAGAGTGCTCCACGTAAACAGATTGGAGATGATGCTCAGGTAGCCACCAGCGGATGTTGGAACCGCGCCACTCGCGGTCGTACCCGCCTGGTTGTTATAGACCGCTCCGACGGTCACCGTCAGGCTCTGGTCGCTGGCGATCGCGACCGGGATGGAGGCGGCCATGACACGCTGACCCATACCGGCACCGGCGACTTCATTGATATTCACCCCGGCGTTACCGTTACCATCGACGGACAGTGTGTGAGTTCCGTCCCAGACTTTGACGGCTGAGTCATTGCTGACGGTCACGCGGGGGATGCCCGCGCCGCCAGCTCCCGTGCCGGTCGAAGGGGCCGTACCGCCGATGGTCTTGAGGTTGGAGTCCAGCGCACCCGATGTGGACGTGAGCGCATTCCCCGAGCCATCCTGGGTGACTACCGTAGCCTTGAGGTTCGCGGCTGTGGGCTGCTCGGCGGTGACGTGCATGTTGGCCGCAGTCGGCTGCGTGGCTACGACCGTCCAGGTGCCCGATTCCGTAACAGCTACGGTACCGGACACGCCAGACACAGCGACCGTGCCGCTGACCGGCTGCGTTGTGGTGCCTGTGGGGTCGGTCTTCACGGGGTGTGTGGGCGTCCCGAGTACGTTGGTGCCGTCGGTGATCTCCACCGGCCATGCGTTGGCTGGGGTGTTGGCGTCGCCCTGCGCTACCTGTTCGAATACAGACATGTGATTCTCCTACCTATACGTTCAAAAGTCGAAAAGTTTAGATCAGGTCCCAGCCGTCCACACCGTTGGAGATGAAGGTGCAGGACGAATACTGGTACTTGATCGTGAGGCTGGCCCCGTTGCGGATGGTGTCCGAGCCGCTGCCGACGATGGTGATGGTGTGGGCGTCGGACGAAACCTTGCAGACCGTGATCTCACCGTTGACGTTCGACGCCGCCGGGGGGAAGGTTGCCGTCAGTTTGCCACTCGCGGTGTTCACCAGATCGCAATCGCTTGCCGCCGGACTCCAGTTCGCAGAGATGTTGCGGACCACGAAGCCGCCACCGCCACCGACTCCTGGTACGGATGTGATGGGCACCCACGTGGGCGCTGCTGCGGACCCAGTGTTGTTTACCAGCGCGTAACCCGGAGGGATTGAGTTGAGACCCGTCGAACCCTGGAGCACGTTAACGCTTCCATCGATGGTGGACACCGAGTGAGCCGGAGTTCCCGTCATCAGCAGTCCGGTGGAAGCATCTACTGCGCCGCTGTTGGTCGAGCCGATGGTGAAGGACACCGCCGAGAGGTTGCTCAGCGGCTGAGGGTTGTTGCCGAAATTGTTCACGGCCTGGAACTTGAGGTAGATGGTCTTCCCCTGCCACAGCGGATCGTAGGTGTACTTGAAGATCGAGCCGTCCAGGCGCATGAACAATGAGCCAATCGCGTGAGAGCTGATCGTGGTGCCCAGTTGGCCGCGACGGATGTAGCTGTCCATCGTGTATGCGTTCTGGCCAGTCACGGCGGCTGCCGAGTAGCTGATGACTTCGCCGTCGACATAGGCCAGCATGGTGTCGTTGTCGGCAGCGGTAGTCGTTCCGGAGACCAGGGCGGCGGAGTTCTCCGCGAGCTGGACTACCAAGCTGTTGGTCGCGTCGGGATCGCTGCCCACGGAGAAGGTGGAGGCCAGCTCCCCAAGCACGGCAGGCTGGGTGAGCTGAGTCACCTGTGCCCATCGAACGCCGTCCTCTGAGATCCACACGTTGGTCGCGCCATAGTTAGCGCCCGTTCCGCATGCACCGATCCATAGCTGGTTGCCTGCGAAGCCGGTCAGGCGGCCAGTGGCCTCGAACATGACAACTTCCGACGTGCCCGGCGATGCCAGCGGGTCCGAGATCACCTGAGCCGACGACAGGCCTTTGTTGAACAGGGTGGGCTGGCCCGCGCCATAGGGGTAATCCTCAGCTTCAATCTTGATGCCCTCGACAGGATCATCCACTACCTTGGTGATGCGGATGGGCAGGTTGACCACGCCGAGGTTGGTGTTGTTCAGCCCCTGCGCCCACACCGATGATGTGGTGATGGTCACGAGGTCCATTGCCTCCAGGTAGCTGTACGTGAAGGGCAGCGTGAACTCGTACGTATTTCTGATGTACGTGCCATGCTTGAGCCGGAGGTTCGCCGCGAAGGTGGCGGCGGCCAGTGTGTGGATGAAGGCCCAGTCCTGAGGATCTTCGATCCGCGAGCCGAAGCGATCGATGAGGCTCTGGTCACTCTCAGCCGTGATCTCCTTGGCATACTGGTTGTTCCGGTTGTCCCACTGGACCTGGACCCCGTTGTACGCATCCTGCCACGCCGAGCGCTTGATGGTTACCGGGTCCACACCTTCCTTGGCAACGAAGCAGGTGTCGTCGAGGGCCACGACGTAGGAGGATGGGGCGAGCCAGGTGCATCCGTTCGCTGCTGTGGTTGTGTCGCCATACGGAACGAGTTTGAGCAGACCCTCGGAGACGAACGCCGCACACATGCCAGCTTCCAGCCACTTGCTCATGCAGGAGTCGGCGGTGTCCTGCGAGTCGAGCACGGGGGAGATGAAGAAGTTGTTTGCGGCGAACCAGTTCCATGCCGTAGCGCCCACACTCTGCACGGAAGGTGTACCCGGAGTGCCCCACGTTCCGCCCGGGCCGTTGTCGATGAAGCCTGGGGGAAATGGCTGAGCGCCCACACCGAGACCCCACTGGCTGTCGGTAAGCACACGGATCATGCAGTGGACCACGTTGCAGTCAAGGATGGGTGTGCCATCGGCGTAGACCCCGCCCATGATGTCCGGCGTGATGACTTCGAAGCTGTTCTGCTGGGGCTCTCCACCCATGCCGAAATCCATGGGCTCGAACAGCAGGATGGCCGCACCGCTGTAACCGAGAGCTGCGCCGGGGTAGCTGCCGGAGAGGAAGCTGAACGGAGCCTGACCGATGTATCCCTCGGCGAGGGTGAAGTCCAGCATGGTGGACTCGTTCTGCCCGACCGCGTTGGGGTTGTTGACCTGGAATGTGATGACCACCTCGGCTCCGATGTCAGCAGATGCGAAGTGGTAGGTGGCCGGAGCTGAGCCGGTGACGGAGTATTCTCCGGCTGCAGAGGGTGAGCCTACGCGTGTGAGGGCGGTGCCTGCGCTCAAACCGGTGCCGCCGTAGACCACACCGAGGTCGGCGTTGAAGGCAAAGGAGCCGCCAACAGAGATGTTGCAGCCAGCGGGGATGAGGTCGGTCTCTTGCTGATTGATCGTGGTGAGCAGGAAGCCATAGGCCACGGTCACAGTCTTGCCCGCGTCCGCAGAGGCGAAGTGGTAGATGCCGGTGGCGGGGTCGATGGAATACTGCCCAGCAGTGAGCACGGCCCCATAGACCGCCTGAAAGAGTGAAGTTGAGGTGGTGTTGCTCACCGTAGTGGAGGTCGGAGCCCCATAGCTGGTGTACGTTCCACTGTAGGTCGATACCGGGGTCACGCCGTAGTTGTTGGTCATGGCACCGGCGTTGGCCGGTGTGTACGTGTATGAAGGTCCGGCGATGGTGTAGTTCTCCGCCGCCTTAGGCGCACCCAACCATGACTGACCCGACCAGCAGTCACCAATGCCAGAGATGGGTCCTGCGCAGAGGCCTGCCACGACATTCGCCGAGTACAGATACTGGCCGTTACCTTTGCCGCCGCCCTTGCCTCCGCCACCACCCTTCTTGCCGGAGTTGTCGGGGTTCGCGTCGAACCCGTCGATCCAGAAGATGAGCTGGTTGGTCTTCGCCGTCCCCATGATCGCCGTGAGGGGCTTGCCCAAGTCGGACGAGTTGATCTTGACTCCGAAGAGTTTCTCCGGAGTAGTCGTGCTGCCCGAACTAAAAATGCTTCCCATTATGCAGCCACATCTTTCAGCGTGAAGAAAAGCTTCTCGGATTTCAGGAACCGCAGGCGAGTCCGGGCGCTACCGGCTTTGACCGAGTCACCGAAGGCATGGATGTAGTAGTCCGGCCAGGTCTTGATGATGGCTCCGTGGCAGTACGACTTACTTCCCGTGAGCCGCCAGACCACCACATCGCCGGGCAGGACTTCGGACTCCGGGATCTCGCGGAAGAACTTGAGCACCAGGTCCACGTATTCGGTGGAGGCGCGGTGCAGGCCAATGAAGAGCGGGTAATCCTTGGGCAGGTCGGTGATCTCCGGGATGAGCCCACTGTTGTGGAAGACGCCGTAGAGGAGTTGGCCACAGTCCACACCGGCACCCTTGACGCAGGACCAGCCACGGTAGGGTGTGCCGATCCATGTCTCGGTCTCGGCGACTACAGCTTCGCGTTGTTCGACGGTCATCATAGTTACACCGCGCTCTGGGGTGGTGGCACGAACGGCATCCCGCCGAAGTGCACAAGGTTGGAAAACTTTTGCGTGCAGGTGCTGACCGACTTGTCGCATCCGGCGATGACGGAGAACGTGTCGCCGGGGGCGGGCGTGAACAGCCATGGATACATGACCTGCAACTTGCCGCTGCCGTCATGCAGCTTCACGCACTGGCTGAGCCCGTTGTTGGCACCGGTGAGGCACTTGACCACACCCTGGGTGAAGTAACCCGCTGGCTGAGTGAACGCTACGGTCGGAGTTAGAGCCCAACCGGTGGTGCCGGTGGCTGCGGTGAAGTTGGTGGTGTAGGTCGAGGCTGTGAGGTTGCAGTTCGCGTCGGCGAAGCCCCACGGGCAGTTGGCCTGGATGATGCGGGTCGGAACCTTGATGTTGAGCAGGTAGAGGTAGTCCGCGCATTCGAAGACAACCTTGTTGCGGCTGATGGAGTTAATCTTGGTGACCTGCCCCATGAACTTGGTCTCGACACCGTTGCTGACGTTGCCGTACTCGCCGAATGGCATGTAGACCGTCTGGACCACAATCTGGCAGGCATCGAACAGCCCATTGAGCGCGGCGGCCAGGATGCCCGTCGGTGCACCGGGGTAGGTGGTGCCGAGCTGCGGGACGCAATTCAGTTCCATCGAGTTGCTGTGCAGGTCGAAGCTCGCGTCCGAAGTGATAGCTCCACGGCTCCATGCGCCCCACAGCGATGCGGAGAAGGTCGTGGTGGGGTTAGGCCACCCGGGGGTGCCCGAGGGCACGGTGATGTCGAACTGGCCGTCTGTCGCCAACAGGTACTCGCCGTTCGGCAGCACGATGGTGAAGATGTCTGCGCGTACGCAGTTGGGGTTAGCCATCAGGAAGGCGATCAGTCCACTCGGCATGAGTCTCTTCACTTACACGCCTCCTGGTGCGGCGATGATGCCGTAGGTCGAGACGCCGGGTACGAACTCGCTGGAGAACTTCACGCCCTGAATCATCCAGTGATCGATCCCGGAGTTGATGGTGAAGCTGCGGGTCGAATCGATTGTGTCCTCGGCGAAGCGGCACAGGTAGTAGAAGCTGCCTGACCATGTGAGGACGGCTGCGGCGGCGGGCGGGGTGGTGAAGGTGACCACGCCGGTGCTGGAGATCGAAGCCGGAGTGGTGAGGGTTCCGCCAACGTAGATGAGCGGTGTGCCGTTCAGGTTCTGGATCACGTCGACAGAACCGAAAATGTTGCGGCTGAGCTGAAACTTGGTCGCGATGCCGTTGCCCGTACCGAACTGGCCACCGGTGATGGCGTGGTCCTGGGGGTCGGTGAAGAGGAAGAGATTCGCGCCACCGGCAGTTGCCATGAAGGTGCCCAGCATCTGAGCCACCACGGACGCGGCGGTGTGCTCATGGCCGGTGATGTGGTCAAGCGAGAACTCGAAGTCCCAGGTGGGATACGGCTTCAACGCGATGCCAGCGTTAACGCCAGCCGGACCCTTCTGGCGGACCGTGTTGAAGTTCGGGAATTTCTTCAGCCCGGCGGCCATGCTGATCGGCATTGTGGGCATGATCGGAAATGACATTTGACATCGTCCTCTACTGATACATTTCGAAGTTCACTTGTTCATTCGCCGCATCGCTGCGGTGATGTGGCGCTGGAAGACGGAAGCATGCTTGGACAGCATCGCGTCTACGCCGGTGGCGTCTACCGCGTGGATCTGCGGAGCGAAGTTGATGCTGGGCATGCCACCGCCGCCGCCCCGATTGCGCTCGGATGACTCAACTCGATCGGTAAGGGCCTTGATGACGACCGTCTCGCCCTGGTGCCCGATGATCGGGACAGCGCCTGCAGAGCCCACGGATGCGCCGGGAATCTTACCGCCCTCTTCGAAGCTCATAACGGCTGCGAAGGCTGCCGCACCGGCTGCGTATCCCCACATAGGGGCGGGAGGGATGGCGGACATCTGAGCGAAGGCGTTGCCGTAAGCTTTCTTCGCGTTGATGAGCTTCTCTTTGTTGCCGGTCAGCTCCATCATGATGACGTTCTTCAACATCGCCTCAGCCATCTGTTCGCCGGTCTGGCGGAACGATGCGGCGAGGCTCTTGTTCATCACGATGCTGCTGGCTACGCTGCTGGCGATGGACTCCTTCATCCGAGTCTCGGAGTTCTGAATATCCATCAACTGCTGGTGCTGCGCCTCAGTGGCAAGAGACTTTCTGTCCGCAGCGCCCTTTGCCTTGGCCTTGGTGATAGCAGCTTCCAGCGTCACCACATGGGACAGGTAGTTCTTATCAAAGCGGTCGAGGTTTGTGAGTTCGGTGTTGAGTGCGGCTACCTCTGCGTCTTCCTGCGCCTGAGACGCGGTGATTTCAGCCGACAGAATCTCGGCAGCCGAGGAGTGATGAAGAGCCAGCTTGTTCTTAGCTAGTTGCTCGTCGGACTTAAGCTGGAGCTGAGCGCCGTACATGGCTAATTCGGCGACGGTCCTGTTGGTCGTCTGCGCCAGGTTCTTCTCGCTGTCCGCTCTCTCCTTCGCCAGCTTCTCGTCAGCCTTGTTCAGCTCTTCCCATGTCCGCTGGATAGAAGCGGAGATTTCAGCATTCAACCGATCCGCCTCCTGGGCATCGCGGATCGTCTGCTTCATGAAGTCCGACTCGGGCTCCTTCTTCGGGGTGTTGTCTTTGTCCTCGGTGAGCTTGAGAATCTTCTCCTTCTTGCCACCGGCTTCGATGGCGAGGTTGAGGTCCTTAATCTCGTTGGCGGTGGACGCCGCCGCAGTGGTGAACTGGAGCAGCATTTCCTTGCTGTCCGCAAACTTGGTCTTGAGCGTGTCGAGTTCGGTGATCTGACCATGGAGAGCGGTGAGCAGCGCTTGCTGCGCCGCAGATTGGCCTTCCTTGGTCATCGGGGCTTCGGCCAGGGCGCGGCGCTTCTCCTCGACCACCGTCATCGCCGCTTGCATCTTGTTCAGTTCGTCGGTGCCGGTGCCGTAACCCTTACCCTGACCCACGCCGGAGAAGGCGTCCTCGATGCCACGACCGATACGCTTCCAGAACCCGAGGTGATCTTCCAGCACGGTGTTCATTTTTGCGAAGTCGGAGGCGAAGGATGCGGCCAGCTTGTCGATCTCCGCTGAGGTTTCGAGGATGGCCTCCTTCATATAGTTGTGGGAGGGCTTGTGCTCAAGCTTCGCGATCTGATCGTCCAGCTTAAGGTTGGTCAGCTCCAGAGCTTTGGTGTTGTCATCTTCCTTGATCGCCGCGTTGGTGTTCTCGTCCGCAGCCTTACGGATGGCGGCGGCAAGAGCCTGATGATGCTCGATGAGCTTGCCGATGATCTCGATCGCGAGGACCACACCGGCGATAGGGAGCATGGCGGAAAAGGCCGCACCTACGCCGGGAATTTTGGCGATGAGGGAGTTAAGGTGACGGGGTAAACGCACGCCCACCGACTCCTCCACGAGCATCAGGCCGCCACGAGCCTCACCGATGTTGGTGAACGATTCTCCAGTCTTGCCAGCCCCGCCCTGGAGGTCGTTGAGGTCGGACTTGACCTTACCCATATCCTCACGGAACTGGGCGGTCTCAGCCTGCAATCTGACAATCAGTGCGCCGACTTCGCTCATGCTTTGCTCTCTTCTTCGGTTGGCTTAAGGTGCGGCCACACGCTGTTGAACATCGCCTCGGGATCGGCATAGCCGCTGGTCTTCAAATCCTCGATGGCCTTACGTCGGACTTCGAGCAGCCTCGGGCGGGGAGTCATCATGGGGAGTCCACCGATGACCTTCTTGATGTGGCGATGTCCCTCTCTCACCTTCTCCAACTTGAGAGCCTCGTCCTCGGGCCGAACGAAATCGAACGCGGTCACCGTCGCATCCTCCACGCTGCCCCGATTCACGTTGTAGACGGCGGCGGCGGTCAGGGCGTTGGAGTAGCGGTCGTAGCGGATCGCCACGTTGCGGCGCTTGGCCAACTCATGGAACTCGCCGGGTGTTAGCTCCTCGAACTCTTCCCACGTGAGCCGGAAGTCATACCGCGCCCAGGCCCACAGTTCGCCCCAGGTCTCCGGGGACTTCTCTATGCGGTCGTCATGACCGCTGGCACGTTTGGGTCGGCAGTTGCACCCGCGACCTTCTCGTCGGCCAGAATCTTCTGGTACGCGGCGGCAGCACCGGGGAACATCAATTCGAAGATGATGTCGGACAGAGCCCGCTGCGCCTCGGGGTTGAGGATCTCGCGAACCTCATCGAGAGTGACTTCGGGGTTGAATTTCTCCAGGCCGCCCCAGACGATGACGGGGAACTCCTTGCCCGAGGACAAGCCGTTCCAGTCGGCAATTTTCTTGATGTCTTTGCCGATGGCCTCTTCGATCCGGGCGATGGCCTTGTACGTGTACGCGAGCTTCCATGACTTCGGCTCGGTGCCATCCTCGGCGTCGAGGACCAGGGTGAAGTGTGGAGTGACGCGCATCTTGAGCGGTTCGTTCATTGATGATTCCTTCGCTGGTTACAGGAGGGGGCTTTCGCCCCCACCATGTCCGGGTTGGCTTAGACGTACACCTTGGGTCCGCTGATCTTGATCTTGACGTCGAGACGCGCGGGCTTTTCCAGCGGGAAGCTCGGAGTCATCGACTCGATAATTCCCGTGAAAGCCACGCTGTTGGACGTGCCGTAGAGGCCCTTCATCGCGACCGTAGCGCCGGACAGACGGATGGCTTCCAAAGCAACCTGCGTTACGTCGCCGGGGAGAAAGAACGCCTTCACGTCGACGGAGCCGGGGTCCTGGGTGGATGAGATGAAGGTGTCCACGCCATTGACGGTTGCCATGACGGTGGTCTTCTCGGTCGCAACCTTGTCGCCGCTGATTGCGAAGGAATCAACACCTGCGAGGGTGGTGAAGGTAGTGGGGCTGGCAACTGTCGCGAACTCAAAGCTGTCGCCGATGCCGGTGGTGGGAGTGGACATGGGTTACTCTCCTGTAGCTTTCGTGCTTTTCTTTTGGGGTTTAGGTTTAGCGGCCACCTTGGGGGCGATCGCGGCATAGAACTCGGCGGGTAGTTCGTCCTTCGGTACAGCGGGAAACTGTCGGTGGATACCAAGCTGGGTTGGGTGGCATACGCTGCTGTCATGCGCTCGGGCTACCAGCAGTTCGGCACCGTCAACGCTGTCCAGTTGGCCTCTGTGAAGCGCCTCCTGAGCGAAGCCCCAGTCTTCAATGCCGGTGGTCGGGAACTTGTGCTGCTCCCACCACGCCTTCGTGTAGCACTGGCTTGAGCCGCACGCGTAGGGGTGATGAGGCCGGTTCGGTTCGAACCAATACTTGAACGTGCCGCCGTTCGACATGTCGTAGTAGTAGAGAGCGTGGAAGCCGGTGACAGCTTTGCCGGAGCCGATGAGCCGCCCCACCTGTTCGCCTACCCGCTCGGGGTGGCTCCAGTCGTCTTCGTCGATCGTGATGCAGATGTCGCCGGTGGCATAGCTGGTGCCAAGATTGCGGAGAGCGCCAACCGGCATGCGGTCGCAGTGGTAATACTTCACGCGGGGGTCATCGGGGATCAGGCTCTCGATCGGCTCCTCGTTGTTGTCCAGGATGATGAGTTCGAGTTCGCCTTCGTAGGTCGAGGCCAGGAAGGCGGCAGCGGCGACACCGAAGTAGGTGGCTCCGTATCCGACTGGAAGTATCCCGCTGACCTTAGGTAGATCCGACATGCGTTAACCTTTCTTGTTTTCGAGGTCCATCAGGAGGCCGGTGCACTCCGTCACGAACACGTTCAAAACTTTGTCGCGGCAACCCATCCATGCGTTCCCAAACCAGTGAGTCGCGGGCTGCGTAGCAGTGCCGAACTCTTGCAGCGATCCCCAGAACGCTGGCTTCAGCGGGCCGATCTCGATCTCCATGGGGGTTTCGTCACCATCGGAGCCCCAGTGCTTCTGCCAGCCGAGCATTTCTTCGAGGATGCCGACGCCGACCGGTACCGTCTCAGCCATTGCGTCGAGCACAACTTGTGCGGCGGGCTCAGCACATCGGCTGAGGTAGCGCTTCGCGGCCTGGGGGGTGAGTTCTGTGAGCAGGTTGCTCAACTCTGCCAAACCATCGATGTGCACCGCATCACTCATCGTTCGCCTCTAGCGAGACGCGAGCACAGCAGGCAAATACATGTAGGGGACAGGTAGACGGCATCAGGACGATGCGCTGGAGAGGACCGCAGAGGGTCTTCAATCCGGGATTACATAGCTGTCTTCGCCTTACGGGTATTCGCGGTGCTGTGTTCACGTGCGCTACAAACAAGGGTTAGCTATGCGGAATCAGTCGAGGTACCAGATGCGGAATTGTAGGTAGGCGGTGAAGACGAATCCTTTGTCACCCTCTTCGTAGCGGGCGTCAAAATCCTTGTCGAGCATCACAGACTTGACCACGGTCGCATCCGCGTCCGGTAGGGTACCGCCTTTGGTGTAGCTCTCCAAGCACTTGATGACCGTCTTAGCCACCTCGCGGCTGCTGTAGTAGGAGGCGGCGTAGCACGCGATCTGGTAGAGAGCTTCACGCGTACCCAGCGGCCCCGCCATCGTGTAGGGGTTGGTGGTTCCAACGCGCGAGAAGACAAGGAACGGCACTGGAGTTCCCTGCTTCATGAGGACCCACGCCGCCCTGGTGACTCCGTTTGCGTCGATACCGACTGCGGCTTGGACTGCGGGGGCCTGCGTTACTAACTGGAAGATCCCTTGCTCGATCATTTGTTCACCGTGTCGTCGCCAACCCATGTCCACATGTGCAGTTCCTGACGGTTGCCATCGGGGTCGGAGAAGCTTTCGATGTTGTGGCGCTGGCCGCGCACGAGGATGTTCATGCCGGTGTCGATCGACCATGTCTGCGGATAGCGGATGATGATCTTGTAGCTGCTGACGGCCTGTAGGGTCTGCTCTTTCTCGTTTTGCTTGCCACGCCATTGGGACACGTTCGCCCAGGGGTTCGCTACGGCGACCTCAGGTAGTGGTGTGCCGTCCGCCGCGTTGCCGTTGTTGGGCTGTGTGACCGTGATCCGCGTGTTGTAATCCGTAGTCCCGAGGTATCGGGTGCCATACGGCTGCTTGGGGAGCTTCATATTTATCTCGGGATTCTCATGCTGCGGAACGTGCGAAGCATCCGGCACAACGTCATGCCGACTTCGCTGGTGGGCTCGACGGTGATGATCTGGCGCACGTTAAACATGTGATTGGCGAGGTAGTAGATTGCCATGATGAGGCGGGCCGGAACCTGCGTGGCGTCGGTGGCGTCGTAGCCTGCCGAATAGGTGATCTGCACGCAGTCCTGTCTACGGTCGGTTAGGGGCCACCGTAGCCCCACGTTCAGGGTGATCTCGTCGGCGAACACCTTGTAGGTGGACGGGTCGAGCGTCTGCGTGGCTCCCGTGACGTCGTTGTAGGTGACCGTCACGGCATTAGTGAGTGGCGAGCCGGAGGGCACAACTACCGGGCGGCGGACCAGCTCGATCGAGTCGGGCGTGGGAAAGCCGTACCACCACAGGTTAGTCGCGTAGGCGTAATTAAGCGCGAGCATTTCCTGACGCGGATCGGCTTGACCTGGGAAGAAGTCGAAGGTGAGCAGTACCTGCTCGTTGAGGCAGGCCTGGGCGCACATGGACTCCACCTCATCGGTCGCGGCCTCGATCATGGTCAGGAGCATCTGGTAGTCGTCGGTGAGGACCGACGGAGATGCGCCGTAGACGTACTTCTGCGGAACGTCAAATCGACCGAACGATGCGAGCTGCTCGGGGGTGACGACCGGTTGTGTGCGCTCGGCTAGGATCTTCTCGTACATCGGGACTCCGGGTTACTTGCGCTTGTTCACTTCAAGCTGGTGGGTGTAGAGGCTGATGAGGTCCTTCGCTGCGACGGTGATGAACTGAGGCTCCTCGTCGGCGACGGTCGTCACGTCAATGACCACCGGCTTTTCCTCGACGGGTTCCTCCACCGGCTCGGATACTTCCTCGGCCTTCGCTTGAGGCTTGAGTGACGCGGGGGCGTTGCGGAATGCCTTCAGGTCGAACGAGTTCTCCACGGCGGCCTGGTCTGCGCTCACCGAGGTGGCAAAGCCCTTGGCTACGGCGTCTTCCGCCGTCATCCAGGTCTCGACGTTCTGCATCTTGAGGACGTCCTTCTTCGCCAGCCCGGTTTTGGCGACATAGATGTCCGCGATACCGGAGGTGACCGTGGTCAGCGTCTCTGCCATCTTGGTCATCGCATCCGAATTGCCGAACGCCATGGCCATGGCTTCGTGGATCATCATCACGCTGCCGGTAGCCATGACGATGGTGTCACCGGCCATGGCCACGATCGACGCGGCGGAAGCGGCCATGCCGTCGATGATGACGTTGACGGGCTTGTTGGAGTTTTTGAGGAGGTTATAGATCGCGATACCGGCGAAGGCGTCGCCGCCGGGGGAGTTGATGTGGATCTCGATGTTCTGGCACTGAGTCTTCAGCGCTTCGGCCACCAAGGCGGGCGTGGCTCCGGAATCGTCCCACATGGACGCGCCAATCATGTCGTAGAAGGACATGGTGAGCGTATCGTTCTCGGTTGCAGAGTTGAAGAACTTGTTCTTAAGTTTAGGCATCGTTGTCTCCTGCGGCCAGCAGCGCAAGGGCTGTACGGGCCTGGTCCTCGGTCAAATCTTTGCGTGATGCAACATACTCGTCAGCCTTCTCGATGGAGATGTTGAGCACCTCGGCGACGAACTTCGCATCGATCTTGCCCTTGGCTTCCTTGCGCAGGACCCGATCGGCCATGCTGTTTGCGAGGGCTTGCAGGCGGGCCGTAGCCTTCGAAGGCTTGGCCGGGGCTGGCTTGGTCACGGGCTTCTTAGCTGGCTTAGTCGGAGCCGGGTGCTTGAATGGGGGCGCGGTGTTGCCGTCCCCGCTCCCCGCTGTGTCGGGCTCGTCGGGATTGGTCGCGCCTGTGTCTTCGTTGGCGTCCTCGGGGTCGTCAGCATCGGGAACGAGCTGGCCGGGGATGAAGAACTCGCCGGTGACCGGGTTGTAGATCGCACCGTTTGCGGGGCCGGAGATGAAGTCGCCGCCTTCGATGGAATCGCGATCTTCCAGCATTCGTGCTTCGTTGGGCGTCATCTGCCAGCTATTGATGAGCACCTGGTTGGTGAGCGCCCGTTCCTTCGGAGAGCCGCGCAGGATAATGTCGGCGGAGTGCTTCGCGTACAGCTTGCCCCACTTCTTCTTGGGGATCAGGTCGCGCGTAATGCTCTGCTCGATCGAGGTGGTGTACGGCAGCAGCGAGGTGTTAAAGTATTCGTCCAAGAAGGCTGAGCTCGATGCGTAGGTGCTGTTCTGCTCGCCGAGTCCCATTTTGACCATCAGCGGCGCACCACCGAGAAGCCGGACCACCTCCTGCTCAGACCATTTACGTGATTCGAGGAGCTGCGATTCCTGGGCGTTGAAGGTCATCTTCTCCCACTTACCGCCGCCGGGGATGATGCTGAACTTGCCCGCGTTCTGCGAGCCGGAGAAATCTTTCTTCAGGCGATCGACGATGCCCTGCGCTTCTTTCTCGTCGGGGGCGTTGTCCATGTCGGGGAAGGTGATGAAGCCACCCATGCCTAACCCGTTGGCGAAGTTGCGCCCGGCTACTTCCTCGGCAGCCATGAGCAGCGATAGTGCTTCCTTGGCCAGGAGGATAAGCGGCGAACCTTCGAGGCCGAAGCCTTCGAAGTTAAGCGCGGAGACGTGCCAAATCTGATCTTTTGTGAACTCCACGGCACCAGCCTGACCTGCGTTGGTGTAGCGGTACTTCAAGGTCGGTGGGTTGGTGCTCCGGTCCCAGTGCGGTGCCATGTGCCAGGCGTTCAAGGGCATGAGTCCGATAGGATCACCGGCCTGGTCTGTCAGGATCTGGCAGTAGCAGTTGCAGGCCATGATGAGCTGCGAGGCCAGGAACCAGCGCATCTGGTAGGAGGTCTGGTAGTCGTTCGGGCAGTCCTTAAGGAGCGAGTAGAGCGGGTTGTCGATCGCGGGCTGCGTGCGCACACGGCCATCGACCCGCTTGGTCTCGCGCAGGATGAGCGGCATCTTGGCGATGTCGTTGGACAGCATCTTCACGCCGCCCAAGAACGCGGATACGCGGAGCGCGGTCTCGCGAGTGACTACCTTACCGGCAGCGGCGGGCAGGCCAACCAGGGCCTGTACTAGCTCAGAGCTGGGGGATGCAAAGGTGCTCTCCCCACTATTCAAGAAGGCCCTTGCCCAACCCGATTTGAAACGGCTTACGAGTCCCATGCGTGATCTCTCTTAAGGGTTAGACATTTGAATGGCGGGTGGCTGAGCCGTCGACGTTACGCTGCTTGAGCGGGTCGTAGCCATAGAGGATGCGCTGGTTGTGCAGGCGCAGACCGCGCTCCATGCCAAGGCCAGCGTCGTGGAGAATGGCCTCCCACTGTGCTTGCTCGCTGGTGTGACCCGGCTTTGTTTTGAGTGCCCTGCCACGATTCACGCCCCTCACTCCTCGTGCGGTGAGGATGTGACACACCCGGCATGGGGAGATCCCGAAGTGTGCTGCTACCTGGGCCTGATACAAGCTGGGGTTGGCGGCGGCATAGGCCACCACCTCGTCATAGTCGGCTTTACGCTTCCGACCCTTCGTCATCGTTATCGTGCTCATGCGCTCACCACGTAAAAAGGCTTCTTCTTGATTTGGTTTTCTGGATCTGTTGCCCGGGCGAGCGACATGATCAGCGACGCGCAGCCGTCGATCTTCTCCCGCTTCCGATCTCGTGCAGGCTTCAGGAAGCCGGTGCCGTGCTGGGTGTTCCAGCGGAGGTTGCTCATCTGCCAGCGCATGCAAGGGTTGAGCGCGTGCGCGAACTCGGCGCGGAGGACCTTCCGCATGAGCTCTTGGCAGGGCGCGTTCATCTTGAGGTGGCTTTGCGGGTAGGAAACGAGCTTCGACATCTTGAAGCCGCCCTCGGCGAGCATGCGGATCAGCTCCGAAGACCACGCATCGTCATAAGCAACTTCACGCAGGTCGAACTGCTTGCTGATTTCGGTGATCTGGTCGGCGATGTAGCGGGTATCGGTGAGGTTCCCGGGGGTCGGAACGATGAACCCATCCTTCGCCCAGGTGTCGTAGGGCACCTTGTCGCGCTTCACGCGCTCGGCGATGTTCTCTGCGGGGCACCAGAAATACTCCAAAATCGACCACTTTTCGCCTGTTTTCATGGGTGGAAAGAGCAAAACGAGGGCAGAAGTGTCGATTTTTGGCGCTAGATCGATGCCGCCGAAGCAGACACGGCCCCTGAGTGATTCCATGAGCTGTAGGCGGAGGCGCTTGGGGTCCGGGTGGGTGGCGATGTTCTCCGTGCTGCATGCGTCCCAGGTGTCGATGTCGAGAGCGGGATCAACAACCAGGTCGCTCCACAAATTCATTCGGAAGCGCTTGAACTCGCCCAACGCGGTGGGCTTGCCCTGGCTCTCTGCATACTGGTTCTCCAGAGCTGAGAGAGGGAGGATGTAGCCCAGCGAGGGGTTGGGCTTCGCCCAGTTTTTCTTGTCCTTGTAGTCATCCTTGAGGTCAAGGCTGAAGATGAAGGCCGCAACTTCATCGTCGGCAACCATGCCGTCGAGAATGCGTTCGCAGTATTCGTGCTCTCCCCAGCACAGCGTGGACTTGTTAGCCGAAGCACCGGCGGTGGTGATGCACCACATGAGTGGCTGCCGCCGGGTGTCGCCGCCGTAGCGCAGGATCGACCAGAGGTTGTTGGTCAGTGACCAGCGATGGAGTTCGTCGAGGATGGCCGCTGAGACGATTGCACCGTCGGAGCTGTCGGCACCGCGTGCCATCGGCGAGAGCCGGGAATTGGTCTCCGAGTCATACAGAGAAATAACCGGGGAGTTGCCGTACTTGAAGATCCGCTCCGCCAGCTCGGGGTGCTTGTCGCGCATGGCGACGGCTTCGTTGAAGACCTCACGGGCTTGCTTCATGGCGGTCGCGGCGCAGTACACGCGGCCACTGAGTTCTCCGTCGGCGATCAGATGTAGCAGTGCAAGACCAGCGCACAGGCCGGTCTTACCGTTTTTCTTTGCGACTTCGAGATACACGCGGCGGAAGCGGCGGCTGCCATCGAGCCTCTTCCAGCCGTAAGCGATGTAGAGCAGCATCCTCTGCCATGGCATGAGCTGCATGGGCTCGGTCTGCGCTGAGGGGATGCAGTAGGAGCTGAGGAAGTCGATGGCATACTGGCCCGCTTCCGGATCGAAGCGGATGTCGGTGCGCTGCAGGTCCGCTCCGTGACGCAGGACTGCCTTCTTGATCCAGGAGCCGACGATGACGGTGCCGTCGAGGACACCGTCGATGTACTCCTGCGCCGTGGCAGTTATCGGGAGCACTGTACGCACCCCGCTTGCACCGGCTCGACACTCGTCTGGAAAGTCCGCATACCTATACGGGCCGTAGTCGGTTTTCCAAAATCAGTGTTTTTGCACGCACAACGGACCCCACCTTGTGCAGGTGGGGTCCGTGGGTTTGGGCTTGGATTAGCCGTTGGTGTTGAGCTGTGCAACGGCCTCGGCGAGCAGGATGCGCTGGTCGGTACGGCGGTAGCCGAGGACCACGGTCTGGCCGTTGAGGGCCGCGACCTGGTCGAGGACCTTGATGCGGACGTTGCTGTCGCCACGGTCGCCGATGGTGGCGAACGACTTGAAGTCGCCGAACATCCACGCGCCGGAAGCTGCTGGAGAAGCAACGTACACCGGCATTTCGGCGGAGAACTGCACTTCGTAGCCGAACAGACGAGCGCTGCCATCCGGATCGAAGGTGATGAACGTCTGGAACTGCGACGCGGCGATCTGGGCCTTCAGCAAGCGGTTGAACTCTTGGCGGTTGACCAACCACTTCGCGCCGACGTAGTAGGCGCGGTTCAGGCTGCCCATGACGTCGATGATCGGGTTGATGCCGAGTACCGCAGCACCGGCAGTGATGGAGGCTCCGGTTGCCGTGGTGCCGTTGCCAAGGTAGCCCTGCGGCTGGCCGGTGCCGGTGCCGCTGACGAAAAGGTTCTCTTCTTTCACGCGGATCGCACGCTGCAGGTCAGCGGGCAGGAACTCCGAAGCAGCCTTGCTGTCCTGGAGAAGTTCCCACGAAGCGTAGATGCTGTCGCCGACGACGAACGCGCCGAGCATCGTGGTCGCAAAGCCAGGTGCGCTGGTGCCGAAGGCGTTGGTGCCGGTGCTGTTCGATTCGGCCTTGACGGTCGCAACCGACTTGGCTGCCTGGTACGGCAGGTTGATGTTCATCTCCGTGGTGATGACGCGGGAGAGCGAACGGGCAACCGTCTCTTCGATCGCCATCGCAGGGATGGACGGATCGGTCTGGATCGGAACCAGGGCTCCGCCAGCAGCCGAGGTACCGGCTTCGCCGAGGGCGGCGTTCTGGATGAGGAACTTCTGGTGATCTTCGACGGAGCGCAGCGAGGACCAGAAGCCCTTGACGTACTCTTCGGAGCAGTTGGTGAGCGGCGTCGCCTTGCGGTATCCGCCAGCGGCGTAGAACTTGACCGGGTTGGTCGAGTTGGAGATGACGGCCTGCTCGCGGGGGGTTGCGACTTCGACGCGGCCCTTGTTGACGGCCTCGTAGCGAGCGATGTTGGCGTTGACCTGGTCGAGCTCCGTGGTGAGCGCGGTGAACGCGGTCTCATCGGATGCGGAGAGCTGAGTCTTGGTCTCGACGGCGTTCTTCAACATCTTTTCCTGCGCGTCGAGGATTTCTTTCTTGCGGGTGTTGAGGATCTTGATAGCCATGGTGGGTATGTCCTGTGTTGGGTGTTACCCTCGGCGCTCATGGGAGCGGCATAGGTACGCGGCTCGTCGGTGTGGTCTCATAGGAGCCATCCAACTGGGCATCTGCATAAGGGGTAGATATGCGGAATTACTTCTGAGGGGGACGAGGAGAAGCTTCATCCGGGTCCGGTGGTGGGTCGTACCAATGCATGGTCACGCAGACTTCTTGGCGAGGAACAGCGACAAGCTCGACGCTTTGGGCTTCTCCACGTTCACCTTCGAGCGATCAGCCGGGTTCAGCGCGAACTTCGAAGAGAGCGTGATCATCTGCGCGGTCTCGATGCCCGGCATGGGCTCGCGAGAATAGAACTTCGCGGCGAGGCGGACCAGCACGGCGAACATGAGCCGGTCGGACTCCTTGAGCACGCCGGGGCAGCACTGCTTCGCGAGTTCCTTCCACACCTTCTTCTCGGCCTTGGTCATGGACGGCGGCGGCGTGCCGATCGCGCGGTCCATGGTTGGCTCATGCGGGCGCTGGCGATCCTTGTGCGTGAGGAAGCCGCCTTTGCCTTCGAGAATCGAGGTGGGTGTTCGGTTGCGTCCCATACTCAACGGTTAGCCATTCGTAAAACGCCGACTTAAATAGCGGTTATGTGTGAAAAAACCGGCGTCATCGGGCCTGGTGCCGACGAGGCGTAGAGAAACAGACCCCCACGGGGTAGGTGCCATGCGTGGTGGGGCGACCACCACCCCCGGCGGGGCTAGAACGCTTGGTTTTACTGGGAATTTGGAGTGTTATTGGCTGTGAATCGAGCGCGTAGACGTTCCTGGCACACATCATCAGGTGTGTCCATGGTGATGATCTGTGCTCCTGCATCACGCATCATGCCGACGGCGGCAGCCTCAGGGTTGGTGATGATGAGCCAGCAATGGTTGGTGCTGTACTTGGTGGCTTCGATCCATGCATCCCGGTTGGCCAGCACGCTGCCTACAGCGCCGGGCAGCGGCTGATGCATCGGTAGGTCAGTGATGTCGGACATAACAACGTCGTAGTCCCACACCAGGTCGGTCGCCGCCTTATGCTCGTCCACGTACGTTGACTTACCACTTGCTGCCGGGCCACATATGACTGTTGTGTTGCTGCGATCACCAAGGTCAGTGATCTTAGTGCCGCGCTTGCCAGTCCATCCGCATTCCACCGCAGTCTTCTTCGAGTGGCAGTCGTGGCACAGGCCTTGTAGACGATCAGGATCATAGAACGCGTCGATGCCGTAGTTGTCCACGATCAGGCGTGCTGACAGGATGTGGTCGGCGGCGGTTGCTGCTTGATGACCACATGACTGGCACAGGATGTCGCGGCGCAGGACAACCAGGCGAACGCGCTGCCAGCGCTTGCACCGGTACAACGCTCGAATGGGATCGTCTTCGCGGGACCGGTCGTACAGGCGCTTACGCTCCTGCTTGGCACGCTGGTGACGATCACAGTAACCATTCGCGGTTGCCCGGGAACTGCATGATCGGCAGATGCCGGTCGGTGAGCTAGGCATCTGGATATGCCTTCGCTCGCGCGATCGCGTGGAGCACCTTGTGGTGAGGAACGTGCGCAAGCAGGCGGAAGACGTCGGATGATCGCCAGCCGCAACGATAAAGAAGTCGGCGAACAAGTCGGCACATCAGACTGTTCCTCCGGCGCTGAACGGCTGCTGCATGCGGGCGACCTGCCGGTTGAAGGTGTCGGCGAAGGTGGGCTGGTTGGTGCCGTTGATGTAGTCACGCATGTTGGCGATGCTCGCGACGATGATGTCGGCTGCTTCGGCAAGGTGGTCCAGGTTGCGGTTGATCTCGGCGACGAGCTCTGCTGATGCTGGGGTCATGGTGTGTAGCCTCCTAATAAAGACATCCGCTAGTCACAACTTCTGCGCGTTGTGATTTAACTGAAAAAGTCCATCAGCCTGAATCGTGCTTGCAGGCTGATGGACATTGAGGTTTAGCGCGTTGTGATGCTGCCTTAGAGCAGCTTGGCGACTTCGGCGGGAACGGCTTCCACCACCTTGACGGCGTCGGCAATATGCAGCTCGGTCCAGGCAACGGCCTTGGTCTCGAACTGCGAGTAGGCGGCGATCGCTTTTTCGAAGTCACCCTGGAGAAGCTTGACGCGGCTGGACAACGTCTCCAACGACGCCAGTGCAGTGGTGGTGTCCACGGCGACTGTGAAGGTGATGGCCTTGGCATCCTTCGCCGCGATCGCGACAGGAGTCTTGAAGGCGGTGATGATCCGGACGAGCAGGGCTTTGGTGCGGGTGAAGATGTTCATGGATGAGTCCTCTACATGAACGGTGGCGAAGTTCGTTCTTCCGTGGGTGTCGCACGGCTACAGACCTGGTTTACCGCTTTTGAGGGGTAGAAAACGGGTTTGAAACGGGTTTTTGGAGCGTAACTCACTGATAACAAAGGAGGCAAAATGACCCGAAACGGGTAGGTAATCTTTGTATCGTCTTTGTTATCAACAACATGCTCCTTATATATGTGATATTAATATAGTTATATAAAATGGGGGATTAAATACCTATTGGTCTGACCAATGTTCCTAATTCCCACGGGCACCCTTAACAGAGAAGTCACCTACATCTCTGCTATCCCCTATGAATGGAGCAACATAGCCCCGTTTCAAACCCGTTCAAAACACGTTTTAGACCCCCTAAAACCGCTCATGTTGTTGATTCCACTCCTCCTAAACCCACACACCCACATCCGTCGCCACCACACATGCCCCAGGTCGCCTGGAATACCACCCACCCATGGCCGCCGCGCCGGTGGTGGGCCAAGGCCTGGTATCTCTTCCAGCGCACCAATCGCGCCTTCCTCAACACTGCAATCCCCAATGTTCATCGGCCTACAAGACCTGTCCAGCGACGTGTTTTCTAGCTAAAAACTGACGCAGAAAATCAAAGTTAACGAGAAAACGTGATACCGGGCATAGGGCAGAGGTAGTAAATGATGACGACTCCGAGCTACACACCTGCACCCAGCCCGTTCAACGATCGCGACATCGCCGATGCAGTCCTCGCCGACGTCACCGCCAACTTCACCACGGACTTCACAGCAGCCGCAGCCGAGATGCGCCGGAACGCCGCCACCGCGCCGGGTGCCATCATCGATCCGACCGAACCCACCTGCATCATCCACGGCGCTTATGCTGCCCAAGGTGTTCTTGCCACCGCGCGTGGTCTACGTCTTCACCCATGCCCCACCTGCGCCGCCGCGCTGGTGAAGTGGTCCGATGGCATCCGCGCCAACCTCCAGGCTACCTCTGCTACGGGCTTCGCCCTATCGTCACAATCGTCGGATCGTTGTCAGTAATAAATGACGCCGGGGGTGTAACTAATCCCAGGCGCTCACATCCCAGTAAGCGTGAGGTTATAGAAAATGACTACCGAAGCCCAGCCCGCCCAAGTCTCCGCCCCCACGAAGTTGTCGATGGCCGCCCGCCTCATCCTGCGTGTCCTCGCCAGCAGCCCAACCCGTCCCATGACCGTCACCGAGCTGACAGCCAAGACACCTTGCTCCCACGGCACCGCGTACCAGATCACGAAGAAGCTCACCGAGGCAGGTTTGCTCACCCCTTATCCTGCCGAATATGGAGTACCGCGCACCTTCGTCATCTCCAACCTCAATCTGCTCACCTCACCGTCGAGCCCATTCCAGGACGAACCTCTCCAGCGCCTTCTCGCCGACCTGGAGCCCAAGACCTGGAAAGAGGTCTGCGCTCTCCTTCTCGCCATCGTCACCAACGAGTCAATCACCGAGGGCGAGCTCATCCTGCGCAGCGGCTGCTCCCCCCGCACCGTCGCCGACTGGCTCGGCTATGCCGAGGAGCACCGCCTTATCACCGACACCGTCTACCCGCCCAACAGCTTCAGCGCCCCCAAAATCTACACGATCCTCTAACCCGGCGAAGTTCGCCACTAACCCCCCGCGCCCGCATACGACCTTACGAACGTAAAGAACGTCAGCACGCCAAGTCCTTAAGTCCGACTTCTCCGCGCCCGAGTGTACTACGGCACCACCAAATTCACGACCACCGCCAACCAGCGGTCCGGAGAGTTGCGCTTTATGGCTAACATCGAACATGTCGAAGATGACCTGAGTGACCTGGAGATGCCCGGGCCGAAGGTGATGGAATGGGCCACCGAGCCGGTGGCCGTCCCACCCTTCGTTCAACCGGACTACTACCTGGCCCTGCCCGAGGCGGCGCTCTACGGCAAGCTGGGCGAGCTCACGAAGACGCTCGATAGCCCATTTTCATGGAGCTGGCCGACCATGGTAACAGCCTTCGCAACTTTGGGCATACACACCATGGGGTCGTACAGCCAGGCGATCCGCCCCAATTTGTACACCGTCTTGATGGGCAAGGTCGCCTCCGGCAAGTCCACCGTTATGCGGCGCTCCCTGCGCTCGCTCGACATCCCCGAAAAGGCTATCAAGAAGGCGCACGTCGGCAGCGACCGTGGCCTGGAGCAGGTCCTGCGCGTCCCCAAGCCCGAGGGTTGGAAGAAGGGAGACCCCGAAGACCGGTTCGTTCACACGTCAACGCTGTGGATGGATGAGATGTCGGGGGTGATGACCAAGCTCGCCTACGAGGGCAGCACCCTGGCACAGAATCTTTGCGACCTCCACGGTGAGGATGAAGTCAGCTTCCCCACACGCGACGGCCTGAACACCATCACCGCCAAGCTCAACCTGTTGGGTGCCGTACCTTGCTCCGATGGGCTTTCCTTCAGCTCCGTCTTCACCAGCGCGACGACCGGGGGACTCTGGTCCAGGATGATTTTGGCCCCCGGTCCCACCGACTGGACCCCGGACCACACATGGCTCCCTAAGCGCCAGAGACTGACACCCAGCGTGATCGACATCCCGGTCGAGGCGATCACCACCGCCGCCGCCTGGGCAGCCGACACCAAGGCCCAGATCACCGCCGCAGCCGAGAAGGCGAAGAAGCCGGTCCCCAACCTAAGCCACATCGATCGCATTTCAGAATCGGCTTTGAGATGTGCCCTCATTCAGAGTTCGGCGAACCATGACGACACCATCACCGAGGCAAGTCTCCGCGCGGCTCTGGTGATGGCCGACTGGCAGGTGAAGGTAAAGAGCATCTACAAGGCCAGCGCCGCCACCACGCCGGAGGCCGTAGCCGGAAACATGATCCTCGACGCACTCGCCAACGCACCGGCGGGTAAGTTCACCAACTTCCCCACCCTCCTCAAGCGCGAAGGCTGGCGCGACACCCTCGGCAGCGCCATCTTCAACAAGATGAAGCGGGTCATGATCGACAACGAGGAGATCCGCATCGCCATGACCAAGGGCGACGACGGTGAGATCGAAAAACACTGGAATCAGGTGCAACTTGTCGACTAACGCCATCACCACCCAATTCGAGTACGAACAGAAGGTCAGCCGGATCTCGCGCTTCCTCTCCACACTGTTCGAGCGCGGCGACCTCATTGAGCTGCGCACCTTGGCTGCACCCGATGGCAAGATCCGGCGCATCCTCACCGCCGATGTACACGTAGCCGCGCGGTGCGCCGTGCTGATGGAGAAGCAGGACTGCGACGTGTACTACTGCGTCAACCCCGCCGACCCGGACAGATGGTATGCAAAGAACACCCTTCGCGACTTCTACAACACCTGCCAGTACGGTGCTTGGCGGACCTTGCAGGATGAGGACGTGAAAATCAGGAACACATTCTTCATCGACATCGATGCCCGCCGCCCGGACACCAAGGTCGCAGCCACACCCGAGCAGGTCGCGGCCACGCTGGTGGCGGCGAAGGCGATCCAGAATTATCTCTGCATCGAGCTTGGTTGGGAAGAGCCCATCGTCGTCGGCAGCGGCAACGGCCACCATTTGCTCTTCAAGTCCGAACGCTACGCCGTCAAGGGTGAGTCGTGGCCGAGAGCGCTCGGCTTCCTCGCCAAGACCTTCTCGAACCCCGACGCCGACATCGACATCAAGGTGTGCAACCCATCCCGTCTCGCGCGGATGCCATATTGCTTGAACAAGAAATCTCAGCGCTTCGCTACCGTCCTCAGCTACCCCGTCATGCTGAAGCCGACCGGCTACGGAACGATGTGGAGCCTGAGCGAGAAGGGAGAAGCAGCCGCGCAGTACAGCGGCGACCGCACCACCAGCGCTCTTCTCCACGAAGACTTCGACGTTGAGGATTTCATCGAGGCCTTCCCCGACCAGTTCGGTGATCTGCTCAACGTCACCCCCGACGGCGATCTGACCTACTACAGCACGGAGATATGCCCGATCAAGGGTGCGCCCCACAGCAACCAACCCGGCAACGGTCATAACTGCCTCATCGTCGGCGGACCTTCCGGGCTCGGGTTCCAATGCTTCGGATGCGAGGGCACCATCGGCGATGTTCTCCGGCTCCTGCGTGAGCAAACCGGTCACGGATACGACAGACCGATCTGGGCCGACGACGACCTAGATCACTCCGACCAGTGGTGGGACTCCCAGGCCAAGGTCTGGGTCGACTTCGATTGGGATGAACTGGGCAAGCGCTTCCCGGTCGAGCTCGCCGACGGTGGCATACCAGTCTGGCTCTATGCGGGCATCGCCACCGCAGTCATCGGCGACGACGGAGAGTTCGTGGAGCCGAAGGCGGTGGATGAGGAGGTTGTCGAAGAAGTTGAGGCCGAGGAGATCGTGGCCGAGGAAAAGGTCGAGGAGGAGGCTGTCGAAGAAGTCATCCCCGAACCCGTGACCGCCCACATCCACAGCGCCCACGTCACCGCGATCTTCAAATACTGCGCCAACTACGCCGATGGTCTCATCGCCCGCGTCAACCCCGCTGGACAGGCCGCCTTCCGCAAGGAGATCGAGCGCATCCTACGCGCGAACGACCGCAAGCGCATCTTCGAGCTCCTGGGTACGAGCATGATCACCGAGCTCTACACGAACTTCTTGACGTCACCCGAGCCGCTGGATTTTGAAACCGATTTCATGCTCACCGGCACCATCGAGTTCCACGGCCATGAGATGGCGATCGCGGCGAAGGCCTTCACCGAGGCGAAGTGGCAGGCAAGTATCAGCGGAGAATCCGCTCCGCATAAGGCGGAGATGGGGTATGGTGATCACCATGATCGACGCTCCCAAGCCCACCCAACCCGCTGAACCCCGTCTACTCTACTCGCGCAAGGACGCCGCGTACCAGCTCTCAATCTCCACCCGGAGCCTGGACTACCTGATCCGCGAGGGCCGTCTCCACACCCGGAAGATCGGTGGCCGGATTCTTGTCCCCCATGAGGAGCTGGTCCGCTTCATCGCGCACGATCGCTCGCAGGTCATGACACCCACCCGTGTCGTTGAGCAGGTTCGAGAGGTCGCCCATGGCTGACCAGAACCCCATCCCGCCCGCGCCAACTCGCCGCCTTCTTTACACGAAGAAGGAGGCCTGCTTCCAACTCTCCATCTCCCTGCGGAACCTGGACCGCCGCATCGCCGAGGGCACGGTGAAGACTAGACACCTGGGTGGACGGGTTCTGATACCGCACTCGGAACTCATACGGCTCTCCCGAGGTGACCAGCCACGATTGGGAGGTAAGAGAGCGCCCGAGAAATTTAAACAGGAAATCGAAGGCTGATATTTGGAGCCGAGGCAACTTTCCCGGTATTACCTAAAGACACCCCGTAAGTGAGACCCGTTTTATGTCCACCGCCACCATCCCCGACTTCTCCAACGCCGCCATGTCCTACATGGCCCAGGCGCTCGCCGGGCAGGTCGCTTCCCTGCTTAAGGATGAGCTGGCGCGTGTCGGCGGCACCAGCATCCAACCTATGCTCCTCGACGTGAAGCAGGCCGCCGTGTACCTCGGGCGCAGCGAGCAATCGGTCCAGCACATCATCGCGGACAAGGGCTTACCCGTTGTGCGCCATGGCCGCCGGGTTCACCTGCACCGTCCCGACCTGGATGACTGGATCGAGAAGAATAAGTTCTGACGCACTAGCGCTCGTGCTACAGTCGACCCCATGCCAAGACGAGTTGATGGTTCCGGTTCAATTTATAAGCGCGGCAACATCTGGTGGGTCCAAATTCAGGTGAAGGGCAAGTCGGTCGCGCAGTCCAGCAAATCGAACAAGAAGGCCGACGCAATCACCCTTCGCGACAAGCTGCTCGCACGGCGGGTCCGGGGCGAGCTCTCCGGCGGAACTCCGGATCGCATCCTGATCGGCGAACTGCTCGACGACGTCCTGGAGAGCGACATCAAGGAGTCAACCCGTAAGGTGTGGAAGCTGGTGGTGGCGGCGAACGTCAGGCCCTTCTTTAGCCGGATCAAAGCCGTCAACCTCACCTCTGCAAAAATGAACGAGTACCGGAAGAAGCGCATCGGCGAAGGTGTGGTCGACTCCACCGTGAACCGGGAGCTCTCCATCCTACGCACCGCTTACCACAACGCCAGGAAGATCACGCCGCCGAAGGTTCACGTCGTTCCCTACTTCCCGATGATGAAGGAGACCACGGTGCGCCAGGGCTTCGTGGCCGACGATACCTACGCCCGGCTCCGCGACGAGCTGCCCCAGGAGCTCAAGGCCCTCTATCTCACCTACTTCATCTCCGGCGTGCGCAAGAGCGAGCTACTGGACATCGAGTGGCCCCAGGTTGACTTCGAGGCCGACGTCATCGTGCTAGAGAAGGGCAAGACCAAAACCGATGACCCACGCACCATCCCCATCCTCCCCGGCGACCACCGGAATCTCCTGCTCGCACTCTCGGAGGATCACAAGGCGAACTGGCCGGAATCACCGTGGGTGTTCTCGCGCTGCGGCGAGCAGATCAAAGACTTCCGGGGGGCATGGAAGGATGCCTGCATCCGCGCCGGAGTGCCCGGGCTTCTAGTTCACGATCTTCGCCGGACGGCTGTTCGCAACATGCGCCGCGCCGGTGTGCCCCAGGTGATTCGGATGAAGATCAGCGGGCACAAGACGGACTCGATGGAGCGCCGGTACAATATCACTGGGGTCGAAGATGTTAAGATCGCGAAGGACCTCATGGGCACCTGGATACGGGACATCGAAAGCGCATCCGCGACTGTAGTAAAAACTGTAGCAACCGAGGGGGACAAGACGGTACTCAGCGATACACGCCCCCTCCGGAAATCAACAAGATGATACCCCACAATGTTGGGTGATACACTGTCAAGAGGCTTGAGGTGCTAGCGCCGCAAGGCATAGGGGTTCAAGTCCCCTCCTCCGCACCAAACATTCAATAAGAATCGCGAAATGAACCGGAAAAGTAAGCCCTTTAAGCATATGCAGGGCTTTTCTGTTTTCGGGTTTTGTCTCTCTAGTCTCATTGGGGGACTTTGGGGACTGGAACTCAATAAAATTTTCGTGCTAAGGTATACCGCCCCTAATCAATAACTTGCGTAAAATATTTCCTGAAATTGGGTCTGAATGCGTCGTCAGTCCAATACACCACCGCTGGAAAACATTTGCAAAAACATAACTAAGCTCGTGTACCGCTCCGTATCCGAATTGTCCCGTTGATTCGGCAATCACTGCCCCAGAAGGAACCACTGGAATGACTCAGTTCGAACGCTACATCGGCATCGACTACTCGGGCGCGGAAACGCCGGACTCCAGTTGCAGGGGACTCCGCGTCTATGTTGCCGAGGACACCGGCTCACCCGAACAGGTTCAGCCCCCGCCCAGTCCACGCCGTTACTGGACTCGCCGTGGTCTTGCCGAATGGCTCTGTGAGGAACTCGACCGGGACATCCCGACTCTGGTCGGCATCGACACGCCTTTCCTGCGCTACCTATATTGTCTGATGAAGTTGTGATTTCGCAATTTCTGCCACTTCTCCAGCCCCCTTGGCATAGAGCGCCTCTTCATCAGGAGCAAGCGCGTACAACAGCTTCAGAAACTCTCCTGCGTGTACAAGTTCCTCGTTCGCTATGTCCTTGAGCACTGCCACGGCGAGTTTGTTGCCGGTTGACTCGGCAAGCTGCAAATACATCTGAGTCGCTTCGTACTCTGCGGCTACCATGAACCGAATCGCTCTGATGAGTTCCTCATCCGTGAGCTTCCTGCTGTTCGCCAACTCTGAAAAAGGTGACCCGAACTGTGGCATATCATTTTCCTCCGCCTCATGCACGTTGACACGTCAAAACTTGGATTGCGGCTTTGAGGGTTATCACGTTTATAGTCCCGTGGCTTGCTGAGGTCTGAGCGGGATTGACCATCGCCACAATGTTCGTTTGTTTCCGCCGAACAAACAGGGAAAATACCGTACGAAGTACGCGGCTTATCTGGAGTCCAGAAGGCTTTGCCTTATGAGGCCGTAACGGGAGACTGGCTCTCGCTGGTCATCCCCTATTCGCGATGCTGCCGCCTTGGCAGGAGTGGGCAGTTTCATCCTCCTTCAGGTCGGTCTCCAGTTTCTGATTGGATATGGTCTGAAAGCATTTGGGGCAGATAGCGTCGAATGTAAGGTCGAGATTCTTCCGATGGGGAAAGTCAGTTTCGCTTGTCATCGCACACAGCCTTTCGTTGTGCGTCACGTTTCTCTCGCTCAAAAATCCTAGCCGCCAATGAGGCGGCTTAGGTCGGCGAAAGCCGCGAGAGAATCGGGTAGTACGCATTATTATGGGCGTTGTCCTATCCTGAGTCTGGTCAGGATTGCTCACCCTCCGCCGTACTCGCTCTCCCTGCCGACTTCGGACACTTGATTGAGGCTGAAGCGGTGCAGCGTTCCGTACTCTACTTCCCTTGAAGCCGTGACCTGTTCGTGCCATCCCCCCCGCCGCCTAAACCGTTTATCCGTTTGTCGCCTGTTCCAGTAACAAAGCTACGGTCACGGCAGACAATCTCACAATCCTAAACGTCGGTGCGGTGGTAACATACTGTCCGCTGGACTGGGGCCACAGGGGAGCATCCATGGAGCCGTTTCATCAGCACGTATTCGTCTGCACACAGAGTAAGCCCGAAGGAGTTGCGTCGTGCCCTAATCATGGCTCTCTGCGGATTTTGCAGACTCTGGAGCGCGAACTTGATTCCCAGGGGCTGGACGAACAAGTTCAGGTGACTACCTGCGGTTGCCTCGGCGTGTGCGAGAACGGGCCGGTCATGATCACCTATCCCGAGGGAATCTGGTATCGGGGAGTAAGAGAAGAGGATGTTCCGGAAATCGTTGACTCCCATTTACGATCCGGCAAGGTTGTGTCGCGCCTTGTGTGGAGTGATGCTCCGGCCATGAAAGCGGAGATTACAGAGAGTCGCAATTACTATCGGGCCGTGCTTCAGGCCAAAGATGAAGCTGGAACCCTTCCGGACGGTCTCAACGAGATGATCCGCTCGTTCATGCCGAGCCGGGCGGTGCTCACGGCGCTTGAGCTGGACGTATTCACGGCTGTTGCCAGCGGCGCTTCTGCTGAGCAAGTAGCCCAGACAATCCACGCCGATCCCCGGGCCACCGAGATGCTGTTGAATGCGCTGGTCAGCCTGAAGCTGCTCGACAAGAAGGAGGGAAGATTCTTCAACACGGTTGCGGCGGCTCGTTTCTTCTGCGAGGGCTCGCGCGACAATGCCCGTGGTGGCCTGATGCACACAGCTCATCTGTGGCGCCGATGGACCTCGCTGACGGAATGCGTGCGGGCTGGGACGTCGGTCGAGACCGGCAGCCGCGAAGAGCGCTCGGTGACCGATTTCATCGCAGCCATGGATCGCAATGCTCAGGAGCGGGCCGACGCCGTAGTCAGGGCGACCGGGATCCAGGGCATCACGCGCATGCTGGACCTGGGGGGAGGATCGGGAGCCTATTCCATTGCATTTGCGCGGGCTGTACCTGGGCTGATGGCAGAGATTCTGGACAGGAGCGATGTACTTCCTCTCACGCAGGAATACATTCGGAAGGCCGGGCTCGCTGGCCGCATTGCCACTCGGGCAGGCGATATGCTGTGTGACCCGCTGGGCGAGGATTACGACCTCATTCTGGCCTCCGCAATCTGTCACATGTTTTCTCCGGAAGAAAACCGTGGTCTGTTCCGCCGGGTCCGTCAGGCACTTGGGCCGAAGGAAAAGTTCGTCGTGCAGGACTTTATTCTGGAGCCGGACAAGACCGTTCCCCTGTTTGCCGCGCTGTTCTCGCTGAATATGCTGGTGGGGACGCAAGCTGGCAGCAGCTACAGTGAACCGGAATATGCGAGTTGGCTGCGGGACGCGGGTTTCTCGGACGTGCGGCGGGTGCGCCTGCCCGGACCGGTCGGGCTGATGATCGCCGCCGGTGCTTAGGCCGTCCTCTGACGTTGATCTGTCCGGGGATCGCGCTGGGACATAGGCCCGGGATGCCTCATGGACTCCACTCGACTCAGGCAACCACGTTCCGCCAGGAAAGCCGAATCGCGGACATGGGCCTTGTGCTTCTCTGCAAGTTCGGCCTGAGCCTCAGAGCGGGCGACGGTCGCAAAGCAGGCCAAGCTTATCGAGTCGTGTGACCCGTCTTTGTTTTGCCTATGTGGATAGAGTGTTACTGTGTCTGCCATCGCGTCTCCAATGGGTGTCTGTAGCCGTAGGATAGGGGAAGTCTTGATCGGAAACATCCTCTGGACAGTTCAACCTAGCTATGCCGCCCCGCAAGCGGAAGGCGGAAGAAAACTATCCGAGGCCGAACCCGAAGGATGCTCGTTCTCCGAAGGGCATCATGTGGCGCCAGGGTAGGCGTTTCATCGGACGAGCAACGAGACGGAGATCGCCGTCGGGATGGGGTGGTCGTGCGAGGTTGATGTCGCTTCGCGGTCTTACCGAGA
>PKWK01000118.1 GCA_003133205.1 Granulicella sp.
AGAGACCACCAGCGCTACGCGGCTGTCCGCAGCTCCGCAGCGTCCCGAGCCTTTGGAGCGGAATGCGAGAACAATCCCGCTCAATTTCAAGGGGGCTGAAAATCAACAAGAATTCAGCCGAGGGCGAAGTGTTTCTTGTTGACTTTCCTTCTTATAGAACCTTGCAGGACGCGATCGGACCCGTTGCGGCCGAGCGGATTCTCATCAAGCTCGACATCGAGGGCATGGAAGTCGAGGCGCTCAGCGCATTCCTCCCGGTCGAGCACAGGGCCGTCTATCTCGTCGGCGAGTTGCACGACGTCGCGCAGAACGCTCCGCTCATGGAGGAGTTGTTCCGCCGCCACGGCTGGACGCTTGAGTTGCGCGGCATCGCAGACGACCTATGCAGCTTCCGCGGATGCTCTCCGGCCGCATTGCCGCTGCTCCCTTCGCTGGCGAACGCAGCGCAGCCGGCCACCCCGGCACGCATGGTGTCCTGACCCGCCTCCCACCCGCAGCCAGGAAATAAACCTTCACCTGAGCGAGTAACGCCCGGCGCCCCATTCGGCGAGCGCCCGTTGCTGAAAGAGTGTGGTGTCGAATGCCCCGGGGTCGCGGCCCGGAGGTCTTTTGCTTTTTATGAGCAATTTTGAACAGACAGCCCGGTCACGCCACATTAATCTAGGCGGACAAAACCCCACTTCTGAATCCGAAAGGACTCAGCTATGCAACTCGACCCAATGACGACGATGAAGTCCTGTTACGGAGACAGTTGCGACTGCGTTCCGGAAGAAGTATCCGACGCTGTCGATGACAGTCTCAAGCAGGTTCCGGGCGGGGATCGCCACTTTCAGCGCGACGCCCGCGCCGAAATGCTAGCTCCGCTCATGGCCGAACAAGGCTGGCGATTCTGTCCTTGCTTTCCAATGTTGCGGTCGGAACATGCCCGGATCTTTAGTCTGGTGCACACCAACCTCGCCAATCGGTTGGCGAACAAAGCGGCCCTGGAAAAGGTAGCCTAGACGCCGGTTGCGCGGCCCTTTGCGTAAGCAAACTCAAGACCTCTTCTTGCGCCGGGAGCGACGATGGGTGGTCTTCGCCGGCGGCTTGGGCGCGCGCTTCGGGGCCGGTGCGACGACAGGCGTCTCCGGCACGCCCTCCTTCCACTCGACCACGCCCTCCTTCCACTCGACCACGCTCTCCGCCGCATGGTCGAACGCCACATACGGTCCATCTGCCCCGGTCTCAATCGTCGCCCGAGCCCCATTCACCGTGGCGCTGGCCACCGAGCCAAACCTCCAGCGCACCGTCATGCGCGCCGCCTCGCCTGTAATCTTCAGCGAATTCTCCGTGCGCGTTAACACCCGCCCTTCGAAATCCGTAAGCGTCGTCTCTGCTGAACCTGTCCCGCCCCCGATCACCTCATACACTCGCCGATCGTCCAGCGACTTCACCGCTGTGTTCCCGCTCTCCTTCTGCGGAACCAGCGTCATCACGTCCTCGGGAATTTTCGGCAGCACCGCTCCCGCGCGCGCCCACACCGGGATCGTATCCACCGGCGCGTCCGCCACCACAACCTTGCCCCCGGAAACCTGCTTCCCCGTCCAGTACTCCACCCACTCGCCCGGCGGCAGATACACCGGCCGTTGCGTGCCCTCGTCGATCACTGGCGCCACCAGAAAGTCCGGCCCGAACAGATACTCATCCTTCGCCGTCCGCGCCCGCGGATCGTCCTGGTACTGCAATACCAGCGCCCGCATCATCGGCATCCCCGTCTTCGCCGCCTCCTGCGCCGCCGCATATCTGTAAGGAAACAAACTCATATGCAGCACCGCGTACTTGCGATAAATATCCAGCGCCTCGTGCCCGCCCTCCGGCCCATTCTCATCAAAATCCCAAGGCCCGATGTTCTTGCTCGACATCACTTCCATCAGCGGCGAGAACGCCGCATACTCCGTCCACCGCTCCAGCAGCCGCGCATTCGGAGTGTCCGCCACGCCCAGGTACCCGCCCAGATCGGCCGTCCACAGCGGCATTCCGCTGATCCCCGCGCCCAGCCCCGCCGTCACCACGGTCGGCAGCCCATTCAGCGGCGAAAAACTCGCCTCATTGTCCCCACCCCACAGAAATCCGATCCCATTCGCCCCCACCGTAACGCTGCGCGCCAGCAGCACTCCATTGCCCTTCAGATCTTTCTGGATCAGTTCCTCCACGGCGTTGTTGTACAGCACGCTGTACCGCCCCCGCATCACGCGCGCGTCAGTGCCATCGGCGAACTTCACATCGCCGAAGAAATTCCCCTCGCCGTCGTCGTCCTTGAAGCCATCCGCGCCGGCCGCGATCGCCTGCCGCACCTGGTCCTGCCACCACTGCTTCGCCTTCGGATAGGTGAAGTCGATCAGCGAACCTTCGCCCTTCCACCACCGCCCCACGTACGGACTGCCGTTCGCATTCTTCACAAACAGGTTTTGGTCGGCGGCAAACTGATAGTTCTCCGCCAGCGGCGCAATCTTGCCTGCGAACCCTGCCTCCCTCGGCGGATCGGACTTGGAATTAATCCACGGCGTGTGCCACAGCACCAATTTGTAACCGGCGTCGTGAATGTACTTCACCATCCCCGGCGCATCGTCGAACTGCTTCGGATTGAATTTGTAATCGTTATAGGCCTCTGCCCACGGCGAGTCGATCAGGATCACACTCGCGGGCAGCCGAAGCTCGCGAGTCTTGTCCACGTCCTCCTTCACCTGCGCCTCGTTCTGGTGGTAGTCCCGAGCCTTCCAGGGCGCAAACGCCCAGTAGGGCGGCAGCACCGCGCGCCCCGCCTGGGCCGTGAACTTTTCCAGGATCGCGGGAAACTCCGGCTCCGCAAACAGCACAATCCGCAGCTTCGCCGTCGCAACATCCACTACGATCTCGCCCTTATCGCTCGCGTTCAGGTCGAACGTCGCCTCGCCCGTCGTGTCCAGCCAGAGCCCATATCCCGTCGTGCTCAGGAAGAAGGGAATCGGCTTATAGCTCGACGCCCCCTTCACGCCCTCGTTGTCCACCGACAGGTTCTTCACCACCGAATGCGCGTGATCCAGCGCGTCGAACCGCTCGCCCAGTCCGAAGTAGCTCGCTGCGTCCCGCACCCGGAAGCGCCAGTAGCCAACCTCCCACGCCACGCTCGTAATCTCCACCACTCCCGGCGCAACCTGCCGCAGATGGATCTTGTCCGTCGTCACCGGATCGCCGTTGAAATCGAAGTCATGCACCAGCAGTTCCGCGCCGCTTGCGCTAGAAGTTCCCGCCGCACCCGTCTTCCCCGCCAGCGTCAGCGCCACCGTATCCGCGTTCCGCTTCACCAGTCCCACCACCGGAAGCTCAGGCGCCCGCACCACATGCGTCGCTCCCGGCAACTGCTCCACATCCTGCGCCGACGCGGCTCCCACCCCCAGCCCCAAGCCCAGCGCAATCGCCACTATACCTTTACCCAACATTCGCGATCCCTCCGCGGCCGAATCTACAACACCGGACCAGTTCCACGATAGCTGAAACCGTCGGTCCAGGTTGCCCGGAGGTCGGGCGCAGCGTCAGGCCTTCTCTCCAAGCGCCTTCGCCGCTTCCGTTACGGTGATCATGAGAGTCATCGGATCTACGGGCGATGAAACGAAGCCCCACTTCTCATAGAATTGCTTCGCCCGCTCTGAAATCGCATGCACTAGAATCGCCCGAATTCCAGCAATCTCGGCGGCCTGCACGGTTCGCAGAATGCCGTCCCGCAGAAGTGAAGGCCCGATGCCACGTCCCTGAAACCCGACATCGACGGCAAGCCGTCCAATCACCATCACAGGTACGGGGTTCGGCATGTTGCGCTTAACTCGGCCAGGCGCGTTCGCATGGGCCACGGCACCCGAGGCCAGCGCGTAGTAGCCCACGACCAGCAACCCGGAGCAGACCACGTATGTCCGGGAGGCGCCGCTTTCCTCATTCTGGAGCGCCCGATGCTTCAGCCACTCATCCAGCGCCGGTTCCCCGCATTCAAAATGCGAGAGATCGTGATCTGGGTTCAGCTTTTCCGGAGCAGAAATACTGTCGCCTGCGCTCCCTATTTGTCCCACGGCACCTTCGTTCTGAGCAGTCGAGCCAGACGGGGGTTGCTGGCGGGTGGCTTATCCAGCATCGCGGTGAAGCGGCAAAACTCATCGTCGGCCAGGTTGAAATAGCGCCTGCCGAGCAAAACAGATTCAGCCTCACGGCACGCCGCTTCGAGCATGAAATCGGAGCGGCTCCGCCCCAGCGCATCTGCGGCCCGATCGATCAGCGCTTTCTGATTTCGGCTGACACGAAGATTGATATTGTCCGCCCGCAGCCTGTTCGATTCGGTGACGATGGCACTCATCTTGCCTATCCCTCCACTTGTACTCACAATCAGTGTACACCCACGTGCGCACAATGCACCTACAAATATTCCCTTCGTTCACGGCATAGCGTGGCTGCGGGTGAAGTCCTTTCGGCGTAGCGAAAAGGCCCCCACCCAGGGGGCCATCGCTCGTTCTCGTGCTACAGCATCGACCAAGTCAAATCGCCGGCAGCGATTTAGGTGGTCACTCCATGCTTCAGTGCGGCCTGGTAGCCAGCCTCGAAGGCCGAACGGTATGCGTCGGTTGCATCCTTGCCCTTGACCGGCGGATGAACGTACAGGTGCGAAGACTTGGCGTCGATCTTGCGCTTCACCAGTGTGTCCAGCTTCGCGGCTTCGATGCCGTCGCGGAAGCCCTGCTGTGCCTGCTCCGTTCCCGCAGGAGGGGTGTTCCAGTCCTGGGTTGCGTTGTTGGATGTTTCATTCCCTGCACGGGAATTCTGGGCCAGCGTCATAAAGGGTACGCTGCTCATAATCGCCACTGCGATCAGTGGTGTTGCGATCCGGGTTAACTTGCTCATGGTGTCCTCTAAAGTGCTTTAAGGGCTATACAGACCCCCAAGCCAAACGAAACTTA
Source organism: Granulicella sp. (assembly GCA_003133205.1). The sequence goes on from PKWK01000118.1 coordinate 4,959, forward strand.
CACTACCTTAGTTACACTTGGCAAGCCCGTCTGTGACATTAATCACTTTTTGTTACATATACCAATTTGTAACTATTTCCATGCCGTCAGTTTTGCAACTTTCTAGTTACATATTGGTCAAACCACCACGCATTTCCTCGTTGAACGCCGGCTTGATCGACTCCAGCGTCCGCGCCAACTGGGCACTATACGCGTCGCGCTGCTCCCTCAGTTTTGGCGTAGCGGCCGCGTATTCTCCGTCTGCGGCAAGCTGCAACAACCCCTGCCCCATCAATGTCCCCACGGTCCCGCGCAGCTCCTCCACCGTCGTGTCCAGATACTGCGCGTCGCGCGGATCCAGCAACCACACCGGCTCGCCCGCGCCCAGCACCCCGGACAGCCAGTAGACCTTGCAAGCCATAAAGTCCTTCCGCTGCTCCTCGGTCGTGTCGTTGAAGACGAACTTCTTCTGCTTCGCGCTATAATACCGTGTCGTCAAAGGTACCGGCTGACGATTTCCGCTCTTCACCAGTTCCAGCTGTCCCTGGTCCATCGTCTTGCGCACCGCGTTGTAGATAAAGCCCTCGGCAAACGGCTGCTCCGGTGCCGGCACCACGTCGCGAAATGTCACCGTCATCGACGCCGCGATCTTCGCGTGCAGCACGCTCTCGCCGCCGTCCTCCAATCGCACCTCGCCATGCACCAGCGACGTGTCCGCCCCCGAAGTCGACTCGTGGAACGGCCACCCGAACTTGCCAAAGCTCAGCGGCAGCCCGTGCAGCGTAACGTAGCAGTCCGGCCGCGGATTCTTCAGCCGCTTCGCCGACTCCGCCAGGTACGCCTTCACGCCCTCCTTCAGATCCGGCCGCCCAAGCTCGAACGCCTCGCTCAACTCCAGAAGCATGGTCTTCGACGCATCGGCCGCCAGCGCCAGCGTAAACTTCGTCGTCGCGCCGCCCGAGTACTTCTCTCCCGACTCGCTCGCCACCACCACAAGCCCAGCCGCCTTCGCCGCCGACTCCAACTGTATTGCCAGAACTTCACTCATCATGCCCGCGCATTCCTCATCTTCCCGTCATCTGCTGCTGCTGTAGCCTCGTCTATTCTACCGGTATCTTCCGACATATACCTGGCTCGCTGCTCCGGCGAAACACTCAGAAATATATCGACGAATACATGGACAAGCTCTTCAAGTCCCATTCATCGCAGCTTCATGGCGATGGGTGGGAACAGCGGCTCAGATCACGCCGCAGTCTTCGCCGTCAGCTCAATCCCCAGCGCTTTCATCACCGCAAGCGTCGTCTTCAGCGTCGGGTTCCCCTTTTTGCTGAACGACGTATACAGCTGCTCGCGCGACAGTGCTGTCTGCTCGGCAATCTCGGCCATCCCCTTCGCCCGCGCCACCACGCCCAGCGCGTGCGATATGTACGCAACGTCGTTGGTCTGAAATGCCTCTGCCATGAAGATCGCAATCGCTTCGTCCGACCCGAGGTCTTCAGCAGGATCGTAGCTGGTCAGCTTCTTCTTAGCCATCGGTCTTCCAGAATTCGATTATCTACAAATCTGTAGTTTGTAAACTACCACGCATGCCGTTGACCTCCGCCCTCCACAGCGCTAAACTCCGCATCAACTAAAGGGGGCACGCATGTTCGTCGCCTTCCGCGCCATCACTTACGCCACGCTCTTCACCGGATTCATGCTCATCTACCTACCCTCGCGTCTCCTCGCCTGGTCGGGCATCTACCGCCCACCGGCGATCGAAGCTCCGCAAATCTTGGGCATGATCCTCGCCACCGTTGGCGCGGCCCTCGCAATCTGGTGCATCGTCAGCTTCATATCCCATGGCAAAGGAACGCCCGCGCCGTTCGACCCGCCGCGCCACCTCGTCATTCGCGGCCCTTACCGCTTCGTCCGCAACCCCATGTACCTCGGTGCCACCCTCGCCCTCGCCGGAGCCGCGCTCTTCTACGGCTCGCTGTCTCTCTGCGGATACGCCGCCATCTTCCTCTTCGCCGCGTCGCTCTTCGTCCTCGGATACGAGGAACCCAAACTCCGCCGCACCTTCGGCCCCGAGTACGAAGCCTACTGCCACAACGTCAGCCGATGGTGGCCGCAAGTCCCCATCTAACGCCCCCCTCTAACCCACCTACGGCAGCGCAAACGCAATCACATCATCCCCCGCCGCCACCGCAAAATACTGCCTTCCCGCCACCCCATACGCCATCGGCGAAGCATGCATCGGCTGCGGCAGTTTGTAGCTCCACAGCTTCTTCCCCGTCCGCGCATCGTCCATCTCGAACCCACCCGCATCATTGCCGAACGCCACCAATCCACCCGCTGTCGACATCACACCCGCCACCGCGAATCCCTCGCCCAGCATCGGCTCGCGCCACGCAAAGTCCAGCTTCTCCACATCGAACGCGTTGATCCACGCTGACTCAGGATGATCCCCCAGCGGCCGCTCCGCACCGGTCGAGTAGTACGCCTCCCCCTCCACGAACGTCTCCGTCGTCGCCTTGAACAAGCTGCACTGCTCCAGCGAGCGGAAGTAAAACATCTTCGTCGCCGGGTCATAGCTCGGCGAGTACCAGTTCGTCGCGCCGTTCACGCTCGGGCACACCGTCACACCCTTCTCATCCGGCACCAGCCCGTTCGAAATCGGCCGCCCCTTCGCATCGATCCCCTTCGCCCAGTTCTCCCCCGCGCTGAACTGCTTCGACGCAAGATACTCGCCCGTCGTCCGATCCAGCACATACAGAAAGCCGTTGCGATTCGCCGTCACCACCAGCTTCCGCGGCTGACCTTTGAAGTTCGCGTCCACCAACACCGGAGTCTCCTCCGCGTCGTAGTCGTACATGTCGTGCGGATTGAACTGGAAGTACCACTTCAGCTTGCCTGTATCCGGATCGAGTGCCAGCAGCGAACTCGTATACAGATCATCCCCCGGCCGCACGCTCCCATCGAAGTCCGGCGAAGGATTCCCCGTGCCCCAGTAGATCGTGTTCAGCTCCGCATCGTATGTCCCCGGCATCCACGTCGTGCCGCCGCCATGCAGATACGCGTCGCCCGGCCAGCTCTCCGAACCCTTCTCGCCCGGCGCCGGAATCGTCCAGAACCGCCTCGCCTGCTTGCCTGTCTTCACGTCATACGCCGCCACAAATCCGCGCACGCCATCGTCGCCGCCCGAAGTCCCCACCAGCACCTTGTCCTTCACAATCAGCGGAGCGCTGGTCGCCCCATAATTCTTATTGCCCGTCGCGTACAACACGTCCCAGATTTGCTCGCCCGTCCGCGCATCCAGGCACAGCAGGTGCGCATTGTCCGTCTCCAAATACACGCGCGTTCCCAGCACAGCAACCCCGCGGTTGATATGCCCCGAAGCATCGTCGATCAGCCCCTCCGACACCGCGCGCGCATGATGCCACAGCGCCTTGCCGGTCTTCGCATCCACCGCCCACGCATCGTTCGAGCGCGTCACAAACATCACCCCGGCCACCACCACCGGAGTCACCTCCATCACGCCCGCGCCGCTCGTATGAAACGTCCACGCCGCTTTCAGCCGCCCCACATTCGCCGGCGTCACCTCATCCATCGCGCTATAGCGCCGCCCGCTATAGTCGCCGTTGTACGAGACCCAATTCTCCCGCACCTCCTTCTGATTCAAATCGCTCTGCTTCACATCCACCGCAACCGCCACCGCACCGGGTGCCGCACTGGGTGCCCTACTGGGTGCCCCAGGTCTCGCTTCTGAGACCTGGGTCTTCGCATCGCCACCAGAGCCGGGTGCCCCATTCATCGCAGTCTCATCGCGATGGGTGGGGTCGGAACTCACCCCCTGCAACACCCGCAGATACCGCACCACCGCCGCAATCTTCTCATCCCCAATCGCCTTCACCCCCGGCATCCCCTTACCCGGAACGCCATCGCGCACAATCCGAACCAACTCCGCATCCGACAGCGCAATCGTCTTGGGCAGCGTAGCAATCGCCGGCCCCTTCAAGCTCCCCGACCCATCCGCCCCATGACACGCCGCACAAGTCACCGCATACTGCCGCGCCCCCACATCCCCCTGTGCCAACCCGCGCACCCCCGCGAGCCCCAACACGCACAAGCCAACGAACATCCTCACAAACCGCGCGTAGAACATCGCATCCAATGTAGCCGCAGCGCATTCGCTTGTCATTCCGCAGCGAAGCGGAGGAATCCGCTTTTGTCCTTGAACCGCCGCAAATCCGGGTGGCCCATCCTTTCGGCCTCATCGAAAGGGTGGGTTACAGCGCGCCATCGGCCTACTTCACCATCACCACCTTCACCGCTTGTCATTCTGAGCGCAGCGAAGAACCCCCGTATTTTGCCCGGAGCGCCACCAACCCACCGGTAGCCGGGTACCCCCCAGAGCCTGTCCTGAGCTCGTCGAAGGATCTCGCTTCTGAGACTTGGGTTTCCAAAGCAACTCATCCTCCCGATACGCCCAAAAAGCTGTCAACCCCCTCCGCTCACAACAAGAAATATTTCTCCTCAACAAGTCATCCCATACCAATGACTTACACCTTTTCCACTGCCCCAAAATAGTTGCCGAGGAGTTAGGTCCAACCTGCTATCATTAAGGAGTGGATTAAAGAAAGGCTCAGCCCCGCGGCTGAGCCTTTCGTATTTGAGCCAAGGTCTGGACCAAGCGCAGACTTGGTCCAGACCTAACACCTTTAGCAACTAGACTTTGACAACTAAAGTACGGGGGGGAGGGGGTACCGATGCCAGCCAGCAACCAGCAACCAACCACCAGCAACCAACCACGATCCTTGCCCCAACCCCGCCCGTCCACTAAGCTAATCACCATGTACGAAGACTTCACCGTGACCGATCGCTGGACCGGCGAGCCGCTCCACTGCACCTGGCGCGGAACCATCGTCGCCATCGCCACGCGCCACGCCGACGCCACCGACATCCGCTTCGACGTCTCCGGCAAGCCCGTCTGGATCGCCCTGCCCAACGTCGCCTGGGTCGAGTTGAAGCGCCGCACCGGCAAGGTCATCACCGACTACCTCGCCGCCCAGCTCGCCGGCCGCTACCTCAAGCAGGCCATCGTGTCCGGCTACGACAACGGCCGCGAGATGTACACCATGACCGTCGACGAGGTCCTCGACCACGCCAACGCCGTCGTCCGGGAAGCCGGCGGAACCATGGCCCTGCCCTCGCTCCCCGTCATCAACGAAAACGTCGAGCCCGAGCGCGAACTCGACATCGCACTCCCCGGCGAGCCCCCGATCCCAGGCATCGGACCCCGCACCAGCAACATCCCGTGACGGCAAGTGGTCAGTGGTGAGTGATAAGTGGTAAGTGACTGCCTCTGAATCGTGTGCGCTTTTACTGACCACTTACCACTCACCACTGACCACTGCATTTCTCCGAGGCACCGCCCATGTTCACACGCCGCCGATTCCTCCTAACTCTTCCAGCCGTCGCCCTGTCGCGCCATCTCGCGACCGCCCAGTCCTTCACCAATCCCCTCAAGAAGAAGCCCGCGCCGCCGCCGCCGCCCAGCTTCGTCTACTTCGGCACCGACACCGCAAAAGGCGTCGCCAAGGGAATCTACCTCTCCCGCTTCGACCGCACCGCCGGCCAGCTCACCGCTCCAGCGCTGGTCGCCGAGACGCTGCGCCCGTCCTACCTCGCACTCTCAACGCCCGTCGCCGGCCATCGCCGCCTCTACGCCGTCAACGCCGTGCCCGACGCCTCCGCCACCATCACCAGCTTCCAAATGGACCCAACCACCGGCGCGCTGAAGGAAATCAACCAGGTCACCTCCGCCGGCGCCGGCCCCTGCTACGTCTCGCTCGACGCCACCGGCGAAACCGCCTTCGTCGCCAACTACGTCGGCTCCACCATCGCCACCTACCGCGTCCATCCCGACGGCAGTCTCTCCGAACCCGTTGAGCGCATCGACTACAAGAACCCCAAGTTCGGCAAGCGCGGCCCGGTCACCGCGCGCCAGGACGTCCCGCACCCGCACTCCGTCCACCTGTCGCCTGACAACCGCTTCCTCCTCGTCAACGACCTCGGCTCCGACGCCATCACCGTCTTCGCCATCGAACCCGAAGGTCGCCTCGGCTCGCCCGCGCTCTTCACCAACGATCGCCCCGGCTGCGGCCCGCGCCACATCGCCTTCCACCCCAACGGCCGCTGGGTCTACTCCATCAACGAGATCGACTCCACCATCGACCACTTCCTCTGGACCACCACCAGTTCCCGCACCGATCCGCAGGGCCTGCTGGTCAACACCGGCTTCCACGTCAAGACCATCGCGGCCGACTTTCCCGCCGCGAAGAACACCGCCGCCGAAGTCCAGATCTCCCCCGACGGCAACTTCCTCTACGCCTCCAATCGCGGCGAAGACTCGCTGGTCGTCTTCTCCATCTCCGCCGACGGCAAGCTCACCTTCATCGAGCGCGTCCCCTGCGGCGGCAAAACCCCGCGCCACTTCACCCTCGACCCCTCCGGCCGCTGGATCCTCTGCGGCAACCAGGACTCCGCCACCGTCACCGTCTTCCGCCGCGACGGAGGCACCGGCCGCATCGACGGCCCCACCCAGACCCTGCCGCTCGACTCCGTAATGTTCACCCTCTTCGCCTAACCTCAAAACTGGGTGCCCCACATCTCGCTTCTGAGATGTGGGCGGAGCGCCACAAACATTGGGTGCCCCATTCATCGCAGTTTCACCGCGATGAGTGGGTTATTGCGCCTGCGCAGAAATTAACTTCGGCCATGACCACAGCAAATCGTCATCCCAAACCGTCTCACCTTTATCCGAACCAAGAGGCTCGCCCGATGCAGATCCGCAGAACGCTCCTGCTCCTCGCCGCTGCTGTCTCCGCGTCGATCGCCCTCAGCGACTTCGCCGCCCCGAGCGCCCGAAGGCGCACAGCCCTCCGCCGCGCTGCCTCCATCCGACTCCGGCCCATCCATCTTCACCGCCTTACAGGAACAACTCGGCCTCAAACTCGAATCCATCAAGACCCCCATCGAGGTCTTCGTGATCGACCACATCGAGATGCCGTCGGAGAACTGAAGCAATGCCGGTGTATCGTGTTCCGCAAGAGCCAAAGGACCTCAAAATGAACTTCAATTCGCAGCTTTCGATTCTTCTGCTCGGCGCAATGGCCGTCGCGCAGCCCATCGCATCTGCACAGCAGGCGACGCAGCAACCTTCCGCAGCTGCTGTGCTTCCATCCTTCGAGGTCGCCACCATCAAGCCCGTCGATCCCGCTCACGGAGGTGCGATGGGCTTCTATTCGCGCCCGGGCGGCCGGGTGTTCCTGGGATTCGCCAACGCGAAGACGATTATTTCCTACGCGTTCGATGTTCAGGGATTCCAGATCGCAGGCGGACCGGAGTGGGTCTCCACCGACCGCTACAACATCGAGGCCATTCCTCCGGACTCGGCGCAATCGCGCACTGCGAAGCAGCCTCCCCTCGCCGCCACTCCGTCCAGCGAGCAGCGCCTGATGCTGCAGAGCCTGCTGCGCGATCGGTTCGGACTGCGATATCACCGAGAGACCAGGGAAGGCGCCGTCTACATCCTCACGCGCGGCAGCGGCAAGCTCCAGCTTCAGGAGCCGAAGGATAAGGATGGCGACGCGCGCGGCGCAGTGATGATGAAGCAAGGCGGCATCGCCGATGGCGAGGCGTTTGGTGAGAACATTTCGATCCAGGCGCTCGCCGAATCGCTGAGCGACGGTCTTCATCTCCCCGTGCTGGACCAGACCGGCATCACAGGCAGGTACGACTTTCATCTCGATCCGGTCGATCCGGAAAACCACGACTATGCCGCAGCCATCTTCGACGCGATGCATCGCCTCGGCCTCAACCTCAAGCGTGGCAAAGGGCCCATCCAAACACTCGTCATCGACCACATCGAAAAGCCTTCAGAAAACTAGTACCCTGTATCTGTGTTCCTGCGCAAGCTCACTATCGAACGCATCGACGCTGCCGGCGTGGCGCATCTCTGCCCGATCGCGCAGCTCGACAACTTTGCCATGCGCAACTTCACCAACGACGCGGTCTTCGACGACACGCTGCCCATCGCCGACGGCCTGCTCGAAGCGGGCACGCGCGTCCCCATCGACCGCCTCAGCGCGGCGATGCAGGACTGGTTTCGCCGCAAGAGCTACCTCGCCGCCACCGACCACCTCCGCATCACTGAACGATGACTTGGGTGCCCCATGATCACCGGTGGACTTTGGTCCGACGGTTATCGTGGGGTTTGTCTCTTCCGCACCGCCCCCGCTCGCCTTGTCCCTCGAACCTCGAACCTAGTACCGTGTACCTCGCAGCTCACAGAGGTACATCCGATGCGCCTACGTCCTCTCTTCCTTGCCCTTGGCCTCGTCGCCTGCCTCCACGCGCAAACTCCGGTCAACCCCCCCGGCAGCATCGTGGTCGAGCCGCCGCCCGCCGCGCCCGTGAAGAATCCGCCGAAGAGCTGGATCGACAAGGACACCGGCCATCGCGTCTTCCGCCTCACCGACGAGCCCAACTCCGGCGTGCCCTACTTCAACGACAACGCCTACACGCCCGATGGCAAGCAAATGGTCTACATCTCGCCCAAGGGCATTCACGTGCTTCAACTCGCCACGCGCGCCACGAGCCTCGTCGTCCCCAACCCCGCGCACTTCGGCGTCGTCGGCAGCAAGACGCCCACCATCTTCTTCACCCGCACCGATCCCGCAACCAAACTCACCTCCATCTATGCCGCCGACATCCCCACCGGCAACATCCGCAAGCTGATCGACCTGCCCGTGCGCGCTTCTGTCTCCAGCATCAACGCCGACGAGACGCTCGCCGCCGGCACCTATATCGAAGGCACCGCGGGCGAAGACTTCAACCGCAAGGAAGCCGCCACCGAAGCGGCCGAGCGAGCCGCCGCCGCCGCCAGCCATGCGCAGATCGCCGGCGCGCCCAACGTCCAGCCGCTCTTCAAGCACGAGATGATGGACCGCCGCCTCGCCGCGCGTCTTCCGCTGGTCCTCTTCACCATCAATCTGCAGACCAGCAAGATGACGACGCTGCTGCACTCCACCGACTGGATCAATCACCTGCTCTTCTCACCCACCGACCCCACGCTGCTGATGTACTGCCACGAGGGCCGCCAGTGGAAGGTCGACCGCATCTGGACCATCCGCACCGACGGCACGGAGAACACGCTCATCCACAAGCGCACCATGGCGATGGAGATCGCCGTCCACGAGTTCTGGAGCCCCGACGGCAAGACCATCTGGTACGACTGGCACTATCCCTACGCCGAGACCTTCTTCGTCGGCGGCTACAACGTGGTGACGCACGCGCGCACCGCCTACCACCTGGAACGCAACGACTGGTCGATCCACTACAACGTCAACTCGAACGCCTCAGCCTTTGCCGGAGACGGCGGCGATCCCGGCCAGTCGGCCGCCGCACCCGACGGCGAGTGGATCGAACTCTTCCACCCCGCAGCGATCGCCGCCGAGGGGGAACTCAACGACCCCACATTCTGGCAGCCCGGCGTCTTCCACACCGAACACCTCGTCAACATGAAGCGCCACAACTACCTGCAGGAGCCCAACGTCCGCTTCTCGCCCGACGACTCGCTCGTCATCTTCAGCTCCAACATGTTCGGCCCCAGCTACGTCTTCGGAGTTGAAGTGAAGAAAGCCAAACCGATCCCGGTCGCAAACACACGCTGATGCACTTACACTTTGATTGCACCGGACAGGCGCGAGGGCCGAGATGAGTAAGAAGGCACGAATACAACAAGCAAGATTGGAAGCATTGGAGTTGGAGTTTCATTCACTCTTGATTAGTTGTCTCATTGAATGTTCGAACGGACGCTGGGGGTTGTTCGGCCAAAACTCACACCTCGATCCAGAAGATCGCTATTGGACTTGGCCGGAAGCAAAACGCCTGAGAACGCTTGCCTCGGAGATTCGTTCCGAGCGATTGGCCGCAGGCGAGATCAATCCATTGTGCGGAAAATTTGTCAGCCTTTGCGAAGCTAAGGATCCCAACACGCTTGGAGAGCCGAAACTTGCCGCTATGCTTCTCGATTCGATAAAGCAGGGCAACTGATTATGCGAACCTTTTTATCCGCCGTGGCCATTTGCGTTGCCCTCTCCTGTGCGCATGCTCAAGACACGCGCCACGTAACCGAACCCACCATCCCCTCGTCCTGCACAGTCCTCACGGCCAAACTCACTTCACACGCCTCAACTCTCGCCGACTCCGACGACAGCAAGCCCGACACCATCCGCATCCAGCACGCGATGGACCACTGCAAGCCCGGCCACGCCGTCGAACTCAAATCCTCCGCCGCGCACGACGCCTTCCTCACCGGCCCGCTCGAACTTCGCAGCGGCGTCACGCTGCTCATCGACAAGGGCGTCACCCTCTACGGCTCCCGCAACCCGCGCGACTACGACATAGTCCCCGGCCTCTGCGGCACCATCACGGAAAAGAAGTATCCATATACACAAGGGGTTTCTGGCCACGCCTGCAAGCCGCTCATCGGCGGAACGGACGTCGCCAACGCGGCCATCATGGGCGACGGCATCATCGACGGCCGGCGGAATGCCAAACTCCTCGGCCAGGACAATAGCCGGGACATTACGTGGGAGGACCTCGCCGAAACCTCCATCAAGGGCTGGCCCTCCGAGTACCTGAGCTGGGCTCGCGGCGTCGGCAAAGTCCCCGCACCCAACACCACACCGCCCGCCGGCGCCGGCCAGCAGAGCAAGATCGTCGGCCTGCAGAACAACCCCCGCATGATCGGCCTGGTCCACTGCGACAACTTCATCCTGTATCGCATTCAGTTACGTGACTCGCCCAACTTCGCCGTCTCCTACGCCGGCGGCAACGGCTTCACCGTCTGGAGCGTCATCATCAATCAGCCCAAGGACGCGCTCAACGGCGACGGCATCAACCTCGGCCAGCCGTGGCCGGAGGTCGCGACCGACACCACCAACGTCACCATCGCGCACACCTTCATTTACGCGGGCGACGACAATCTCGCCATCAAGTCCCGCACCGGCTCGCACACCTCGAACGTCAGCGTAATCCACAACCATTTCTACGCGGGACACGGAATCGGCACCGGCAGCTCCACCTCAGGCGGCGTCTCGAACATCCGCGTCTCCGATCTCACGCTCGACGGAACTGCCACTGGCATTCACATGAAGTCGAACGACAAGCTCGGCGGCCTGGTGAGCGACGTGGAGTTCGACGACATCTGCATTCGCTCGAGCCCCAACCCCATCTCCATCGGAACTCACTCCGGCTCGACGGGCCACCACGAGGTCGACGCCGCGGAGAGCAACAAGCCGCCGCAGTATCTGGACATTCGCCTCAGCAACATCTTCATCCAGGGGCCGGGCCGCGTCGCGATCGACGGGCTCGACGCCGCGCATCGCCTCGGCCTCGCATTCCACAACGTCGTTGCGGAGCAGCCCACCTCCATCCGCTCCACCGCCACCCACGCGGACATCGCGCTCGACAACTCGAACCTCACCCTCGCGGGCGACGACATCACCTTCACCGGCAGTCCGTCCAGCGGCGTCGCCAACCGCTGCGACGGCCGCTTCCTGCCGTTTCCCGTCCCGATCGCCACCCAGTGACAGACCTTTTTCCGGAGTAGCAGCGGGCTTTAGCCCGCGGTCATCCGCCGCCAAACAAGGGGGGCTTTAGCCCCGGGCCTTTCGTAAGTTGTGCCGTCAGCACCCACTTCAGTGACGAGGCAGCACCCACGCCTCTGTGGGCGGATCCTGATCCGTCTTCGGCTTAACAGTTCCCCACCATGCCGCATACTTCCGGGCGGAAGGAGGCAGTTTGGAACCCAGGGCCGCTTCAATCTCGGAACAGGCCGTGGTCTTTGGCGTTATTTTGAGGACCGGGCGACTAACAGTTTTTAGAGAACTTCGTTCCAGCGCTTCCAGTACAACAGCAGGTCGTGCAACCATCGAATCACAATCTCCATTTTTGGTGTGCGCGTACCACCCTAACCCCCAACCCTCGCTAAGAAGGTGATGCGTATCACATCGCTGTGCCGGATACCCAACACAGGAAGATGGCCGCACACGCCCCTGAAGTACGGCTACTCGACCGCCGCCAGCATCTCCGCCACCGTCCGCCCGGAGAGCGGATCGACCAAAGTCGGCGCAATCTGCTTGAGCGGCTCCAGCACAAAGCGCCGCTGAGCCATCGCAGGATGCGGCAGCGTCAATTCTTCCGTCACCATCACCACATCGTCCATCAGCAGCAGGTCGAGATCTATCACGCGCGGCCCTTTCGCGACGGCGGCCGCACGATCGCGTCCCATCGCCCGCTCCACCGCCAGCAGCGCGCGCATCAGTTCCACTGGCTCCAGTTCGGTCTCCAGCAGCATCGCCGCGTTCAGGAAGTTCGGCTGATCGGTGTATCCCACCGGCGCCGTATCGTAAAAACGCGACACCGCTCGCACCTGGCCCAACCGCTTGACTCGACGCACGGCTTCGCGCAGATTCGCCGCGCGATCTCCCCACTCCGAAGCCAGATTCGAACCCAGCGCGATCGCCGCCACCCGCGTCACGGTCGTTCCCCGCACGCCTTACGCATGCGCGGGCAGCGTCGCACGCAGCATCCCCGCGTCTTCTTGTTCCTGCGCCGGCTCAGGGATTTCGTCGTAGCCATGCACCAGGTCCCACGCCGACCGGTCGCGCAGCAACCGCTGCACCAGCGCGGTGTGCATCGCGTGCCCCGCGCGCTCCGCGATCACGCGTCCCTGGATGCGCCGGCCCACGAGCGCGAGGTCGCCGATCAGGTCGAGCACCTTGTGCCGCACGAACTCGTCGGCAAACCGCAGCGGCCCGTTCTGCACGCC
>PKWK01000056.1 GCA_003133205.1 Granulicella sp.
CAACTGGATGGCAACGGAGGTGATCCAGTGAGCGCCGCACAGCCGATGCAACAAGCCACTATCCTGCAGTATGCCAGGCAACTGTACCTTCCCACGCTGGGCGAGCAGGCTGCCCGTCTGGCCGAAGAAGCTGTCAAGAAAAAGCAGTCGCACCTGAGTTATCTGGAAGTACTGTTGGAAGCCGAGATCGAGGAACGCGACCGCAAGGCAGTGACGCGGCGCATCAAGGAAGCCCACTTCCCGGCGGTCAAGACCCTGGAGGAGTTCGACTTCCGGAGCGCACCGCACATCTCCGCGGCGATGCTGAGGAGCCTGAGCGAAGGCGGCTATCTGACACGCAAGGAACCGGTCATTTTTCTTGGTGAAACAGGTACGGGCAAGACGCATCTGGCCACGGGACTGGCGGTGGCCGCCTGCCGTCAACGCAAACGGGTGCGCTTCACCACGGCCGCAGAGATGGTGACCGAGCTGATCGAGGCCCAGAGCCAGATGCAGTTGACCCGCGTCCGCAACCGCTGGATGCGCTACGACCTGATCGTCATCGACGAGCTGGGATACGTCGTCATGCCGGACGCCGCCGCGGAGTTGCTCTTCCAGATCATCGCCGGACGCGCCGAGCAGGCGGCCGTGATCGTGACCACGAACTTACCCTTCTCCGAGTGGACCACGAAGATCCCAAACGCACGGCTCTGCAAGGCGATGCTGGACCGCTTGACCGACCAGGCCCACATCATCGAAACCGGCGACGAATCGTACCGCTTCCGCAGAACCCTGGCGCGGAAAGGAGGCACAGCATGAAGTGCAGGCAATGGTATTACGCGCAACTGCGTTGGGCCGTGATGGTCGAGGGCAGGCAAGGACTGCGCGAGTGGAAGCAAGCGGTCCACCTCTTCCTCAGCGACGACCGCGAGGCCGCCTTCCAGCAGGCCCTGCTGATCGGCCGCATGGACCAGGACTGCCACGAAGAAGGAAGGAGGCTGGTCGAGAGCAGACTGGCGGAGGTTGTCCGGCTCGATTGCCTGGGTACCAACCAAACCGAGTTCCGGGTTGATCTGGGATCGAGCCGAGCCAAAGAGAAGCTGTCCTTCGAGCACGTCTTCCACCCAGAAGACACAGTGCCCGAAGACGTCTTCTAAGCAGATCACTACCAGAGATCGCCACCTCGGATGAGGGGTGAAAGCGGTGCTCCGTTCTAGTCCTGGCTCCAGTCGCCCTACGGGCTCCTTCCGCCAGGACTAGAACGGAATGACCAAACACAAACCCAGGGGGGGCCAATTCAGACCATCAAAAGGGGCCAGATCAAGTAGACAAAATCACGGGTATTAATCATGCGTAAATCTAATTGTGCCGCATGCGTAACACTAAATACGCCATGTGGGGACATAAGCAAGCGCGATACTGCGCATTATATGTGTACTATATCGGTACTCCGTTCGATTACGCTATCGATTTCCATATTTGAGCGTCATATATATGCTTACATATTTGCAGGAAGGAGATTCGATGCCGAAGCGCCAGAAGGTCGATGCCAAGACAGCAGAACTGGACCGCAGCGGAACGCTCAACCCGCACCCCGAAGTGATTGTCGATCCGCTTTTCCAGAACAACCCTTTCTTCGATGCACGGGATCTTCTGCAAGCCCGCTACGAGATGCTGCGTCGGCATCGCATCGAAGGTCGCTCGATTGTGGAGGCGACGCTCGCCTTCGGCGTTTCTCGCCCGACGTTCTATCACGCACAGACCGCGTTCACCGAGCAGGGTCTCGCCGGCTTGCTACCGCAACTGCGCGGCCCGAAGAGCCGCCACAAGCTCTCCGGCGAAGTTGTCCAACATATTCTCACGTTGAAGACCGCGGACCCAACTCTCACGACCGCGCAGTGCGTGCGAGAGATTCAACAGCACTTCGGTATCAGCGTGCATCGCCGCAGTCTCGAACGCGCTCTACAGACCAAAAAAAAACGGCGCGAGCCGACGCGACCCAAATGATCCCGGCATGCGCCGGCGAGGACTACGAGGCATTGAGGCAGCAGCTGTTCGGGGTCGAGCGGCCTGGTGCATCTGCCGCCGGATTCGGCGTCTTGATTCGATGCGGACTCGCCGCGTGGGCGCTGGGAAGACGCGATCCTGCGGCGCCGCCTCCTCATGTGCCGTCGGCGTTGGTCCCGAAACCGGCCGAGCATGTGACTGCCGGTTCATTGCTGGTAAAGCTCATTGCCAACTTGATTCTCAGTCCCCGTCAGGAGGCTTCCCCATGCCGGACATAAAGGTCACAAGTACGCATCTCGAACGTGATGCCTACCTCTACATTCGCCAAGTCCACCGCACGCCAAGTCATCGAGAACACGGAGAGCACGCTACGCCAGTACGCCCTGCGCGAGGACGACACCACGGCTCGCCAATTCATTCTGCAACACCACTATGCTCACAGCTACCCGAGTGCGAGGTTCCGAGTGGGCCTCTATCGTCATGGCGAGCTCGCCGGCGTTGCTGTCTTCTCACACCCATGCTCGAACGCGGTTCTCACCAACGTGTTTGATGCACCGGTGCTGACAACCGTTGAGCTTGGCCGATTCGTGCTTGCTGACTTCGTTCCAGGCAACGGGGAAACCTGGTGCCTTGCGAGATCGTTTGAAATCCTTCGCAAAAAAGGAATTGTGGGTGTGGTCAGCTTCAGTGACCCTCTACAACGAAGAACCGCATCGGGCGACGTCATTCACATGGGCCACGTAGGAACGATTTATCAAGCTCACAATGCTTGCTATCTAGGAAGGGGCACTGCGCGAACACTCCATCTGCTGCCGGACGGCCGAGTCTTCTCAGATCGAGCAGCGCAGAAGATTCGCAACAGCGAGCGCGGCTGGAAGTACGCAGCAGCGCAGCTCAAGGCCTTCGGTGCCACAGATGTTCCCACGGACGCGTCGGCGCGCACAGAATGGCTCAACTCATCCCTGCAATCACTGGCAACGCGAGTCCGGCACAAGGGAAACCACAAGTATGCCTGGCCTCTCAACGTCGCGATCCGGCGTCAACTGCCGGCGAGCCTTCCTTATCCGAAGTCGCTGGACCCATTTACACCGCTCTGTAAGAAAAGAACACCTCACAGCCGCTGATCGCGGACTTTGCTTTAGGAAGAAGGGCATCATGGCAGATTGGAGTGGAACGGCGCGCAGCAACTACTTCGAGGTGAAAGACCTCGCCGCATTCAAAACGTGGCTCGAGTCTCACAGCCTCAGCTTACTTGAGGACGATGCAGATCCGGGCAAACCTTCAACTAAGGTCGGTTTCACGGCCGCGAACACCGATCACGGAGTATGGCCATCGTCGATTTGGAACGAAGAGACCGACGAGAATGAGGAGTTCGACCTTATTTCCGAGCTATGGCAACACCTGGTCGAAGGACAGGTTGCCGTTTTAATGGAAATCGGGTCGGAAAAATATAGGTATGTGACCGGACAGGCGATAGCAGTTCGTTGGGACGGCAGGGTTGTCCACCTCAGCCTGAACGACATCTACGAGAAGGCAGCCCGGGAATTTGGGGTTGACGTGAAGAGCATCACCCCGACTGAGTATTGACGCTCAGCCGAGGGGAGGAATGTGACTATGAAGCACCGCGAAGCGACACTAAGGGATATCAAGGACTTCGAACGCATCGCCGCCGAGCCCAAGACCGCCGAGGTTATGGAGAGTCTTGGACAACAGCTCTGCACTAACTTTGAGAGGCCATCGAGAGTTTTTCTCGAAATCGCCGCAAACAAGCTCGGTTTGCCGTACGACCTGATGGATGCGTTTCATGAATGGTTCCGGTTCGACCGCGCCGCCCAGTAGACCCAATGTGGGTTTACGCATAAGGTGAAACTGATACAGCCTAAGGTGAAACTGGAGACACCATAACGTGAAACTGTATGCGGGTTTTGCGTCAGACTAAAGGTTCATACCCAGGTCAAAGTCCTAATACTACAGTGTCACAAAACCGAGATCGGATCGGGACGTGGTCATTTTCACCAGTGTTTGCGCGGGTTGCAGCATGCAGCGTTCCATTTGCATTAACTCGCTTGATTCGTCCCAACTTGCTGATTCTGCAAGGCTTTTAGTTTTGTAACACTGTAGTACTAGGTGTCGGCGCAGATCCATCTCCGCCCCCGGGCGAGCCCATATCCATGATCGCCAACTCGACGTCATACTTCCCTGTTAGCCCTGTCTGATCCACCACCGGGGTCACCCCGCTTCCAATAAAAGCCGTCAGCTCCGCCATCGTGATCCCGAGATACGCGTTTCCGGACTGCCTCCCATCCGCCGTTCGGCGGGAGACCGTCTTCCAGGAACCGCCAAAACTCATCCCGTTCGCAGGCATGGGTTCGCCGGGCGGACTCTCTTTCATCTTGATTCCATGCTTGCCCACTACCAGCGCATACCCCGGCACGTCGATCGGCATCGTATGGACCACTAGCTTGAACCTGTCTTCCAGCATGGCCCGCAGCATCGGAGCGACCAGGCTCATCCGCTGTGCCTGATTCAGGCCTTTCATCGCTTCGATGGTCGCGTCGTCCGTTTTGGCAGTAATGTCGTACGGCGCATTCATCACCCACGCCGGAGCGCCCTTCACCCGATCGAGAGGCGGCCTGACGGTGGAGGAGGTTGGGGCGACGAGATAGGCGTCCAGGATCACCCGAGCCAGCGGCACATTGTTGGCGTTGTATCCAGTTCGACTCACGCCCCAGGCCACGCCCGGCGACCCGCTGTTGTTAGGTTTGATTGAAGCGACCTCGAACATAGGTGCCTTCGCACCCGTGGCAGCACCTACCTGGCCCATTGCTACCGGTCCTGACACAGCCAGGTGCCCGACCACAAGCTCCGCGCCGTCCACACTCGGCTTCTCCACCGAGTCGATCACGTACGTCGTCACCGGCAACTTCCTCGGCTCCAGCTTCAGCCCGAGCTGGGACTCAATCTGATCGAGCAGTATCGGCGCGTCCTTGTCATACGAGGGCTTGAATGTGAAATCGTAGCTCCCCTTCAGGCCCGTCTCGTCCACCACCAGTCGATCGACCTGCGCGTTGGCCGCAATCTCAATCAATAGCTGGCTGATCGGCAGTGCCTTTCCCACCCATGTGCTGCCCGTCATCAGGAACGTCCCCGGCGGCGCGTTCTCCGCCGTCCAGTTGTCGCCCTTCTCCCATGCATCCACCGCCTCCTGGTCCGCGTTCAGGGGAGGCGCGTCCACCGGCTTCAGTTTTACCCCTCCCTTCGCCTGCACCAGCGCATAGACCGGCTTCACTTGCGTCTCTGTATGCATCTTCAGGTGAAAGCGCTCGGCGAGCAGCCTTCGCATCATGGGGCGGATGCGGTCCCTCCGCTGCGCGTCGGAGAGCTTGCCCCAGGTCGCTACCTCGGCGTCGTCTACCTTCGCATTGATGTCGAACTCCTGCGAACTTACCCAGTCCGGGCCGCCCTGGACCAGGCCGGTTCCCATATGCGGAAGGTAGGCAAAATACACCAACGACTGCACCGGCTGGCGCATGACGTTCACCCGGCCCGACGGCGTCAGCAGGACTCCCATCGAGCCCGAGCCGTTGTTCCCGGCGGGAGCGGCGGGGCGAATGCTGGCCACCTCGAACGCCGGCCCCGTTGCCGCATCGGCGATCGCTGCATCCGCTCCTGTGCCCGTAATCTCTCCGGTCGACGCCTGCGCCTCCGCAATCAATCCCGTGGACGGCGTCGCCTCCTCTGGAATGATCGCGTGCGCCGCTGCACGGAAGGGTGCTGGAACCACCTTCAGCGCCGCGAATGCCATCCTTCTGGCTGCCTTCGCCTGCCCCAGCATGATCGGAACGGAGACTGCAAGCAATCCAACTGCAAGCAGTAGCAGTTTTTTGCCGAAGTCCAATTTGTGCACGAGACCGTTCGTCATGATTTGCATGACTCGCTTCTTCAAGTCGGCTCCCGTGATTCCGGAGATGCAAGCCAGCGGAACCTCAGAGCAGAACTTGCAAACCTTCAGAATGCTCTCCGCATAAACATGAGGCTTCCCGCAAAGCAGTATTACCGCTTCGTCGCAGGCGCGTTCGCGTTCCTCCTCCAGTCGCGCTCCTACCCACCAGACCAGAGGATGGAACCAGAAGATGGCTTCGACCAGCATGTGGATGACGGCAGTCAGGTTGTCGTGCCGCCGCACATGACAGATTTCATGAGCGAGAATCGCCTCAATGTGCCGGTCGTCAAGGTGCTGGGAGATTCCCTCAGGCCATATCAGCGCCGGTCGGAAGATGCCGAAGATGCCTGGCTCCATCCAGTTTCGAGACAGCAGCAGCTTGATCTGCCTGTGTCCTCCGATCGGCTCCAGGAGGCGCAGAGCATCAAGCTCGCGCCCTTCTTCTAGCGGCACAGCTTTGCGCATCACCATCGAAACGCGGATCCAGCTCGCTGCCCAGACGCCGAGAACTATGGTCACTCCGATGAGCCAGGCCGCAACAAGCAGGGCTGGAATCAGATGAACCGGCGCTGACCGAGTGGTGGACGGAGCGACCTGGTAAACCACCTGAGCTTCCGGCTGAGCAAAGGGTTGGCCAACCTCCTCGATCGCCGAGTACACAGCAGTCTGCGCCGGTGCACTCGTCCGGGGAGTCGCCAGATAACTTCCAACGGTCATTAGCAGTGAGAAGGGAATGAGGAACTTCAGGGAAGCCGCCATCCAGATCCAGTAACGGGCACGGGCCTGGTTTTTTCGGAGCGCCAGAGCGAGGAGTCCGGCTACGGCAGCAAAGAGCGTCGATTGCCACAGGTGGTTGGCCACCTCCGGCGCAACGGATGTCCATAACGCAGTTAAGGCTGGCTGGGTCATGAATCCCCCTTGCTCTCCAACTCTCGTAGTGCCTTCTCAGCTTCCTTCACGTCTTCCGGTGTCAGCTTGCCATACTTGACCAGGTGCGCCACCACCGGCTGGGTGCGTCCTCCGAACAGAGCCAACAGATCATCGATCAGCCGCCGTTGTGCAGCACCCCGGGAGACTGCCGCCGCAAAGATGTGAGAATTGCCGATCTTCTTGACGAGCCGGACGATCTTCTTCGTTTCCATCCGAGTCACAGTGGTCTGGATG
Organism: Granulicella sp.; assembly: GCA_003133205.1. Next base: position 7,094 of record PKWK01000056.1, read on the forward strand.
GTCGTGTAAGCCGGTCGATTCTTGCTGGGGAAGGCTTCCTGGATCTCACGGACCGAGCAGTCGCCCTTGGTCCAAAGGGTTTCCATGATCCGGAGTTCGAGCTTCGTCAACCTGGGTGTGGCCATGGTTCCTTCTACCTCTGTAGTCTTTCCTCCTACTGGTGTGGGAGACACTACCACAGCTTAATCAAGTAATGCAACCGGAAGCTTGAACCCGCTGGCTCCTCAATGGGTCGGGATGGGGCCGGACCATGTCATCGCTGGGCTTGGGGAAGTCCGACAGGCGCTCTAGTTCTCCGACGCGACTCGCCTTGCCATGGTCATCGACTGCGGCATGTATCGACCGTATACTGGCACGCTAGTTCAACTGCACGGAAACCGGGTTATAGGTAACTTCGAGCGGAATCGCGAGACGCTGAAATGCCTTCGTAGACGGTCCAGGAAGCCTGAAGAGTTCGAAAATCGTCCACTAGGGCCGACCATATATCGCAGGTGTCGTCCAACGGATCAGGGCACAGAGCTACGAACTCTGAGACGAAGGTTCAATTCCTTCCGCCTGCACCATTTTTCAATTGCAGGATCGCATCATCAAGGAGTGAACAGCATGAGACAGATAACAAAAAACGTCGTCACCGGAATCCGCGAAAAGCGGATGGGGTGGGTCATGTTCTAGGGGACTGTGTCTCGTGTTGTACTCACAGAACCCCGCCCAGTGCGGGGATTTTTATTGGTCTTTGATAGTTGAAAATTACGGGGGAGTAAGCGAAGTGGCTACATTGTCGATCTCCAAAACCGAACCCGCAGGTTCGAGTCCTGCCTCCCTCGCCATGCCTCGTACCAGGGGAACCCCCGCTCTCATAAGGCGGTGGGGCTGAGTTCGATTCTCAGGCGAGGCACCATCCTTGGAGGAAAGCGCAGGGCGCGGCGGGGCCTTATAAGCCCTGTAGTCGGTAGATAACCGATGCCGGTACTAGTGCTACGACCGCGTAGA
>PKWK01000025.1 GCA_003133205.1 Granulicella sp.
ACCGATCGAATCTGCATGTCGATGATCCTCCTTGAATCTGCCTACAAGATCTCCCGATGGAAATCAAGCGGCGGACCATCTTAGTAAACCCGACTTTTCAGGCGCTAGGTCCTATTTCTTTGCAAGCGGGCGCGAATGATTGGGTCCTGTTTCCTCGGGAATATCGACAAAACAAAGACTCCGTGGGCGGCGCTGATTGGGGGAAGACTCGGCGATGGTGCATGAACCCTGTATCTTGTAGGCGACGCGGAAGCCCTTGGGGATGCGCAGGGCGGCGAGTACTTCGAGGCCGTAATTCGTCGGAACTGTGATGTGCTGCACATGCCGTGTGCTCAAGTTGAAGACATTAATCGACCCGGTCGCAGAGAATACAGTGGGCGGATCGTCCAGAGTAACCCACCAAACCCAAAATACTTGCGTGATCGGAGCGCCCGATGGGCTCATAAAGAGCTTGGTCACAGCAGCTGTAATGGGGGTCCCATCGACGGTGTAAGGCCCGACTTTACGAGGAAGGCTGTAATCCGGCCAATGCGCTTCCGGGGGCGGCGACGCAATCGGGGAAGTGACATCGCCCTCGGTCTTGTAGAAGAGTTTTCTGCCGCCGTGGTAGCGATCGGTTACCGCAGTGTAGAGGACGTTTCCAATCCATGCGATACCGTCGATTTCGGGTTCGTTGTCTTCGTTCGGTTTGGCCGTGACCGCGAGAAACTGATGGGTCAGCAGATCGTATCGCCAGGCTTGTTCGGGATCACCCGTCACGATATTGCTAACTACGAGGGCGAGATACCTGCCGTCGGCTGAAAAAGCCGCATTTTCCATCTCGAGCTCGAGCCGCTGCTGCGTTGTGTAAGCAGCACGGAAGGCATCGTCGGGCGCCTGAGAGACGGAGGGCGCGGGAAAGCCCTGCTGGGCGGCCCCGGAGGTGCATACGGTAAGAGCAAGAATCAGCGCAACTAGCCTCAAACATCTCACCCAAGGTTCGTCAATCGACCTGGCAATATCATATGCTCCCTGTCGATCCCGCCCTGAATACGGTGTTTTCGGTAACCACAAGCAGACGGAGACTCAACCGACTGTAACCGCCAGCCCTATTCGTACCGCAGCGCCTCGATCGGATCCAGATTCGCCGCCTTCCACGCCGGATAGATTCCGAACACCAGCCCAATCGCGCACGCAGAAAGTTCTCTCCGGTTACGATGGGTTTATATCAATCTGAACGGCACATTTTTAGCTGACGATCCCATTCCGCTCCAGGACTGGATGGCAGGAGAGCGCAGCGCCGATCAACCAGTATCCACCAAACCTTTGGAGAGACCGATGAAACGATGGAAAGCAGTGGTTGGGACAGCCTGCAAATAATGTATGATTGCAGATGTAATAATTTGTCATAATGTTTATCTTCGATGCATCCACGCTGATCCTGACTGCCAAGCTGGAGCTTCTGGATCTGTTCCTGAATGAACTGGGTATGGGACGCTGTGGTTCCAAAGGCTGTCGAACAGGAATGCTGCGGCGGCAGGAAGACCCTCGACGCACTAATGATCCAAAAGGCTGTGGACGAGTCGAGAATCACAGTTAAGAGCGTAAGAAACAGGAAGCTGGTCGCAAAACTCGAAGAAGATTTCAGCATGGCCCGCGGCGAATCTGAAGCGATCGCATTTGCGCTGCAGGAGAAAGCGCTGCTGGTGGGCATCGACGATAAACGCGGAATCAATGCCTGCAAGTTGGCCGGAATTCCGTTTACCACAGCAGTGGGCATTCTGGTGAGAAGCCGCGAAAAGGGCCTGATCGACCGCGACGATGCGCTGATCCGACTCTCGATACTTGCCAGGCACGGACGTTACAGGAAATCGATTCTCGAAGATGCGAAGCGGAGACTGGAGGGGCAGCAATGACCAAGACCATGAGTATCCGAATGGATCAGGACAACTACGAGTTCCTCACTTCGATCACCAGGGAAGAGCAGCGCGACTTGTCGAAGACGGTGCGTGACCTGGTGACGCGCGGCAGGATTCTGCTTGCCGTGGAGAAATACAGGAACGGCGAAGCCTCGCTGGGCAAGGCCGCCGAAGTGGCAGGCCTGCCTGTGGGACAGATGATGGATCTTCTTGGGCAGTTTGGGGTTCGGAGCAGTATCGATCAGGAAGATTATCGCCAGGGCTTGGCGAACCTCGCTAAGGTCTGGTGACGCTCGCCCCTACTCGTACCGCAGCGCTTCGATCGGGTCGAGGTTCGCGGCCTTCCATGCTGGATAAATTCCGAAGACCAGCCCGATCGCGCACGAGCTCAGAAACGCCGTCAGCACCCACACCGTAGACAGCACCGTCGGCAGAAAAATCCTCAGGCCCATCGCAATGCCGCTGCCCAGAATGATTCCAATCACGCCGCCCACCGCGCACAGCGTAACCGCCTCCAGCGTGAACTGCGTCAGGATCGTCCGCTTGGTCGCACCGATCGCCTTGCGCACTCCTATCTCGCGCGTTCGCTCGGTCACGCTCACCAGCATGATGTTCATCACGCCCACGCCGCCCACCAGCAGAGCCACGCACGACAGCGAAAACATCAGCAGGAACAGGCCGCCCGTGATCTGGTCCCACAGCCGGGTCAACGTGTCCGTCCCGAAGATGGAGAAGTTGTCCGGCGCTTCGTTCAGCACCTTGCGCCGCCGCCGCAACAGCTCCGTCAGTTCATCCTCCACAGCCAGACGGTTCTTCGGATCGTCGTACTTCAGCGTGACCCAGTAGTCCAGCATCTCCGGATGCATGTAGTGAAACGTGGTCAGCGGAAAGAAGGCCTGGTTGTCCTGCGGATTATTGCCGCCGCCAAACGCCTGCTTCTGCTTATCCAGCACCCCGACCACGGTGAACAGCATCCCGGCCGCCTCCACGTCCTTGCCGATCGCGCTCTGCCCCGGGAACAGTTGCGCCGCGGTGTCGGACCCCAGCACCGTCACCTTCGCGGCCCGTTCCTCATCGGTGTCGTTGAAGAAGCGGCCATCCATCATAGCCAGGTCGTGGACCTCCTGCTGCTCCGGAGCGACGCCGGTCAGGATCGTGTTCTGCATGGTCTTGCCGTTGCCCTTGATCGCGGTCTTGCCCGCCCGGCCCGGAGCGCTGTTGTCCGTATACTGCAGCGCCGGCGACACCGCCACCACATGCGGCAGCAGGCGCATCGCCTGCGAATCGTCGTACGTCAACTGCTTGCGCGTCAGCATCTCCGTCGTCGGACGCCCGCTGAATGCCGGAAAGCGAAACACGAACAGCACATTCGAGCCCAGCGACTGCACCAGGCCCTCCACGCTCTGGTTCAGCCCATTCACCACCGACGAGATCGTGATCACGGTCATCACGCCGATGACGATGCCGAGGATCGTCAACCCGCTGCGCAGCTTGTTCGCCCGCAGCGTGTTGAGCGCCATCGCCACCGTCTCTTTTAAATCATCAATCCGCATCGCCGTCTCTCTTACCACTTACCACTGACCACTTATCACTCGCATCACAACTCCGACCGCAGCGCCACAATCGGATCCAGATGCGCCGCCTTCCACGCCGGATACACGCCGAAGAATATCCCCGTTCCCGTCGCCATCACCAGCCCCAGCGCCACGCTCCACGCCGTGACCGTAGACGGAAACCCGAGCGCAAGGGTCACTCCCTCTGCCACTGCCAGTCCAATCATCACGCCGAAGAATCCGCCCAACAGCGCCATCGCGGCGGACTCCACCAGAAACTGCAGCGTGATGTCCTTGCCTCGCGCGCCCAGCGCCTTGCGAATCCCAATCTCGCGCGTCCGCTCCGACACGCTCACCAGCATCATGTTCATGATGACGATTCCGCCCACCACCAGCGCGATCATCGCAATCCCGCCCGCCACCGCGCCGAACCACCCCGTGATCACGGAGAAGAAGCCGACCAGCGTATTGTTCACGTCCAGCTCAAACGAGTCCGGCTGTCCCGGCGCGTCGTGCCGCTTCGAGCGCATCAGCACGCGCACCTCGTCGCCGGCCTCCTGCAGCACCGCGCCCGCCGACCCAGCCTTCACATATATAGTTAGCGACTTCATCGTGCCATAGGTCTTCTGGAACGCGGTCAGCGGCACGCCCACCCAGTTGTCCTGGCTCTGCCCGAAGGTGCTGCCCTGCTTCTCCGCCACGCCGATCACGGTGTATGGCTGGCCATCCACCCGCAACTCCTGCCCCAGGGGATCGATACCCGGAAAGAGGTTGTCGCGAATATCCGTCCCGATGATCGCGACGTGCGACGCATGGTCCTCGTCCACCTGGGTAAAGCCGCGACCCTCCGCGATATCCAGATTCTGCAGGTCCGGCATCTGCCACGTGTACCCGCGAATCGTGCAGTCCGTCACCGAGTTCGTCGCGCGCGTCACCTTCGCCATCGTCGCCTGCTGCGCTCCCATGCCGGTGCACCGCTGGCAGTTGTCGCGCACATACACGTAGTCGTCGAACAGGACGTTCTTCCGCCGCTGATACCGCTCGTAGTCCCGCGAGTTGGTGATGATCGCCGGGAACCGCGAGATGGTGAACACGTCCGCGCCATAGCGCGTGAACTTCGTCGTCACATAGGTATTCGCCCCGTTCACCAGGGTCACCACCGCAATCACGCTGGCCACGCCGATCATCACGCCCAGCAGCGTCAACACCGTGCGCAGCTTGTTCTGCCACAGGGACTGCAACGCCAGCTTGATCGCCTCTTTGAATTCCATCGGATCTACGAACGATTGTACGCAGCCGCAAGCGCGTCCGTTCACTGAGCGCCCGGGGGTTGGCCCGGCTCCGCGCCAGTCTTCCATTTCTCCAGTTTAAGCATCTTAGTTTAGACCATGGCTGTCCAGAGGAGTACCCCCGAGCTCGCTGACCGGCTCGCCACATACGTCGAGGAGCTGCGCGAATTCTTCGTAAGTTGTGGCATGCATTACGGCTCAGCGGACGACATCGCCCCCCTGATCGCCCGCCTCGACGACGGCAGCTCGTTCCGCGAGGACCTGACCTCCGTCGTGCGCGCCATCATTCTGCGCGAAGGCGGCGTGGTCCCCCGCACTCACCTGCTCGAGATTGTCGCCGTCGCCATCGGCGGCACGGACTTCGATCAGGCCGGCCTCACGATTCAGCAACCCATCCGCCAACTGCTCGTCTTCCTCAACGGCGTCGCCGGCAAGCCCTGGAACGAGCCTCCCGGCGAGGCTAGGCTCAAGCCCGAGAGAGTGCCCGGCGTCACCCACGAGATCCCGCCGGCCGCCAGCCGCGAGGAATCGCCGGTTGAGAGCCAGATGCTGCCGCCAGCCACCAGCCACGGGGAGTTTCCGATCGAAAGCTACGGGGCAATGCTGGCCGCTCGCCATAAAGTAGTGCCCATCACCTGCCGGAGGGAGATACCGCTCGAAAGCCGCGAATCAGCGCCTGCCACCAGCTACGAGGAAATGCCCATTGCCTCCGGCGCACCAATCGCAGTGCCATTCACCTGGTCTGAGGGAGCATTCAGCAGGCTCACCCACGTCGAACACGAAGCGGATGGGTCGCTCGGCCCAATTCCTGCACCAATTCCAGGCCCAAATCCCGGTCCAGTTCCCAGCCCGATTCCCAGCCCAGTTCCTCCACTACCACTACCGCCGGCCGCCTCTACGCCAACCCCCGCGGCCGAGGTCCAGTCCCGTCCAGCCACCACTCCTCGGCTCCCATCTACGATCGACCCCGAGCCACCCTCGACCCCGCTTTTCGCGGCAATACACTTCCCAATGGTTTCCATCCCGAAGTCCTTCCTCTCGAAGCTTTCCCTCCCGAAGATGCGCATCCCGAAGTTCTCCATCCCAAAGGTGTCCGTCCCGAAAATACCCATGCCCAGGTTTTCTTTCACTAAGTTTTCCATGCCCAGGTTTTCCGCCCACAGGAAGATGGCCATCCCGAAGTTTTCCATCCCGACGATGTTCATCGCGGTGTTCGTGGGAGCCTGCGTATCCCTGTTCGCTGCCGTCCGGTTGTTGGTCGCCCGTCCCCATTCCCAATCCACAGCCCAGATCATCTCGCGGCCCGCCGCAACCACCGCCACAACGCCCGCCACAACGACCGCCGCGACGCCCGTCGACACAGCAGCCGACGCCCCCGCCCCCACACCCCGCCCAACCGCCGTCCGCCCGTCCAAGCCCTCACCCTACGGCTCGCCCCGCTACGACAACTACATCGCCCCGCCTTTCTCCAGGGCAATCCAGCCCACCCCCGGCGAGTCCAATCTCAGCCAGCCCAATCCCGCCGCATCGAGCCCCGCCGCATCGAGTCCCGGAAGCCAGCCGTCCGCCCCCGCCGCAGACCACGCCGCCGACCTCTCCGATTCCAGCACCGTGCCGCCGCCCCCACGCCGGCGATACCCCAGCGTCTCTTCTGGCGTGATGACCGGCAACCTCGTCTCCGCGCCTTCGCCCGGCTATCCCTTGCTCGCGAAGATCACCCACACTCAGGGCCAGGTCGTCCTCCAGGCCGTCGTCGCGAAGGACGGCACCGTCGCGGAAGCGCATGTCCTCCGCGGGCACCACCTGCTGCGCGGCGCCGCAGTCGACGCCGTCCGCCGTTGGCGCTACCGTCCCTACCTCGTCGACGGCCGCCCCGTCGAAGTCTCCACCACCATCACCCTAAACTTCCCCTCCCGCCACTGAAGTCGACCTTACTCTCTTGAGTTTGTCATTCCCGAAGGGAATCCGCTTCTGTCTTACTTACTGACCACTGACCACTTACCGCTCGCCTTCGTTTTCCGTTGACACGCCCTCCCTTTAGTACTACTTTGTAGTCCATATGAACCCCGAACGCTCCCTCGGCGAATTCGAGCAGATCGTCCTCCTCGCGGTCCTGCGCCTCGGAGACCAGGCCTACGGCGTCACCATCCTCGGCGAGATTGCCGCGAAGACCGGCCGCAACCCCTCCCCAGGCGCGCTCTACACTACACTGCATCGCATGGAGGACAAAGGCCTTATCACCTTCCGCGACGGCAGCCCCACCCCCGAGCGCGGAGGCCGCGCCAAGCGCTTCGTCGTCATCACCCGCGAAGGCCGCACCGCCATCGCCGGCGCCCAATCCGCCTACCGCAGCCTGCTCGAAGGCCTCGACCTCCTCCCCAGTCCCACCCGCCGGGTGCCTTCTTTGTTGTCATCCCGTAGCGGAGCGGAGGGATCTGCTTCTCTCTCCCACTGCCATCCTGGTCAATCTCCGGAGCCGCCCATGCCTAAGCCTCCCGCAACCGAATGGCTCCTCGCCCGCCTCACCGATCCCACCCGCGCCGCCGCCATCCTGGGCGACCTCGTCGAACTCGCCGCCACCCGCGGTCGCCTCTGGTTCTGGACCACCTACGCCCGCACCCTCATCTCCCTCGGCTGGCGCACACCGCTCGCCTTCGTGGCGGGATGCGCGAGCCTCGCTGCCCTCTACCAGCTTTGGGGCTTCTATTCTCATCACACCCCGTTCGCATGGCGGGCGTGGGCCCTTCCATACATACATGAGCCAGTCATCTATCTCGCGCTTCAGCTCTGGTTCCTTGTTCCCTTTGCTGTTGTCCGGTATGGCTTCGAAGATCGCCTGGTTCGAGTGGGCCTGCCTGTCCTGTTGATGGCGACCGGAGCGATCCTGAGCGTTCCACTTCTTTCCGCGCTCCTCGCCGCTGGGAGTATTGCAGCCATCGCAGCGTCACTCGCTTATACCGGCTCGCGCCGCTCGGCGATCACGTTGGTTGCGACGGTGGCCGTTGGCGCATTCACGCTGCTGAATCTTTTGTTTCTCGCCCACATGGCCTGCTGGATCGACGAACACAAGCCGCTGAATGCCAGCTCTCACTACCGCTTCTTCGAAACCGGTTTCGCCTTCTCTCACAACCTCTTCTGGATGGTGGTGTGGGCTATAGCGCTGCTCAACATGCTCGTCCTCACCTTCGCCTGCTCTCGCATGCACCGCCGGCTGATGGAACCACAGCTGTCCGGAGCAGCCCATGCGTAACCTCGCCGAATCCCTCCTCGCCCGCCTCACTACCCGCACCCGCGCCGCCGCCATCCTCGGCGACCTCCTCGAACTCTCCGCCACTCGCGGCCGCCTCTGGTTCTGGACCACCTACGCTCGCACGCTCCTCTCTCTCGGTTGGCGCACCGCACCCGCGGCATTCGTCCTCGCCTTCGCCAGCATGGGCGGCGATGACAGGTCTCGATACCAACGTCCTCGTGCGCTACCTCACTCAGGATGACCCAATTCAGTCGAAAAAGGCGAACGAGATCATCGAGCGCCGCCTCACGGAGGACGAACCGGGCTTTGTCAGCGTCGTAACCATAGTCGAGACCGTGTGGGTTCTCAGCCAGGTCTACGATCTGTCGAATCAGGAGATCGCCGCTGCGGTTGAGGGCATGCTTCAGTCCGACACGCTTGTCATCCAGAACGAGCAGGAGGTCTTCACCGCCGTCGCTGCGCTAAAGGCCGGCCGCGGTTCGTTTGCCGATGCACTGGTCAGCGCGCTTGGCACATGGGCGGGCTGCGGCTCGGCCCTCACGTTCGATAGCAAGGCAGGACGGCTGGATGGGTTCGAGGTAATTTGATGTTTCCCTGTCAGCCGTGGCCTGGGTTCCTGCGAAGTATCGGGATGTCCGCCCCAAACTGCTACACTTGAACCTGCAGGCGGCTGGATGATCGCTGCCGCTCGGGCGCAAGCATCGAGCGGGGGAGGAAAGTCCGGACTCCGCAGGGCAGTGTGCCGGATAACGTCCGGGA
>PKWK01000007.1 GCA_003133205.1 Granulicella sp.
ATAGCCGTGTTGGCCTGAACGGTAATGATCGAAAAGCTCTGTAGCCAGTCCCCGGCCGGGCTCTTCCAGGCGTCCCACAGGCCGGCGAGCCCGAACATCGGCTGGTCGACCAGGGTGAAGCGGAACGGTGCCTTGTCCGGCTTACGCCATTCATAGTACCCGGAGATCGGCACCAGACAGCGTCGCTTGTGCAGTGGCACGCGCCAGAGGCTGCTCTTTTCGAGGTTCTCGCATCTGGCGTTGAAGGTGGCGCGCTTCGGGTCCGGTCCGGCCGAACCGAATCCGATCAGACCATAAACGACCACATTCGATCACAATCGATACGATTTGTTCTTGACAAGAAGCAAGCTGCGCAGAATACTGTCCACGCACGGCTTCTGTATAAAATTCTCGCTCTCTAAGGATGAATCAAATGATAATACGAAAGCTTGCGTCATCGCTGCGGCGTAACCTCCACCATATCGTGCGGTTGCTTGCCGTAGCAGTCACCTGTAGTATGGCCGTCTCTGCCGTCGCGCAGGTTCCCACCGATCTGACCGGTGCCCAGTTCGCCCCCAACTGCGGCGCAGCCAACGCCGTACAAATCTTCGCGGACGGCTTCCTTGCTAGCGGCCAAGCCGGAATTAGCAACATGCAAATCGTCAGCGACCCCGACATCGTCCTGATCGGAAACCAGTGGTGGTTGATCTTCGCTTCCAACCCCGGACCCACCCGCGGCATTGAGCCCGTCGCCGCCTATCTGCCTCCGGGCGCATCGCTCTCCACCACCGGCGTCTTCCCCTCCGACCCCAACGGCTGGCACCTCGTCGGCGCCAAGGCTGACGGCACAGGCCTGGGCGTCGCCATCGATGGAACCCCAAGCCCCGCTGGCTGGGACACCATCGCCGCCGAAACCCCATCCATCGATGTCGGCCCCGACGGCACCGTCAGCGTCTACTACGCCGGACACAACCTCGGAGCCACCAACTTCGAAATTGGCCTGATGAATAACGTGGTCAATGGTGTCGCCGCCAGCGGAGACCCCGTCCCGGCCATGGTCGCCACCCTCCCCTGGGAGTTCGCCGACGGACTCGGTGCCATCCTTGAGCAATCCGTCCGCTGGGAGCCACAGCTCAACAAGTTCATCATGTATTACACCGCAGGCGCCTGGTGGGATGCGCCGCCAACCAACGACATTGCTTACGCGGAAAGCACCGACGGAATCACCTGGACTAACCGCCAGCCCCTCGGCTTCCCCGTCAGCTATTACAACCAGGACTTCGTCTACAACCAGCAGCGCAATCGCTACGAGATGGTCGTCTCCAACGATCCAACCGGCGTAGGCGGAGGCAACGGACGCGATCTGGTCTGGCTCGACTCAGCCACCCCCGGCACCCACTTCAGCGATTGGCAGAACCAGGTCACCCTGTTGGATCACACCTCACCCGGCACCCCCACCTGGCGCGATCAGGGACTCCTCTCGCCCGCTGTGAAGTACGGCAATCTGCCCGGCGAAGAAAACAGAATCTACGTCTTCTTCCACGCCTATGGCAGTGCTGACCCAATGAGCATCGCGCGCTTCTACTGCGATGCCACCAATGTCACGGCACCGGGCTACACCGTGACCTCTGGCGCTCCTTTCATGAATTTGGCGCCGGGTTCCAGCACCACCATGCCCATCACGGTCAATCCAATCAATGGCTTTACCGGATCGGTCAACTTCTCGGTCTCGGGTGCCCCTGCCGGTGTCAGCACCTCACTTTCCCCGGCGGCTTCTTCGACCGGCACCACTCTGTCGGTGGCAGTCGGCGCGAACACTCCCCAGGGTCGTTACCCCATCACCGTCACTGGAACGTCGGGAAATCTGACTCAGGCAACTACCTTCACGCTCAACGTCTCCGGCCAGGACCAGACCATCACCATCCAGCCCTTGTCGCCAAACAACATCAACTTCGGCGATGTCACCTATTACACCATCAACGCTACGGCCAGCTCCGGCTTGCCCGTCACCCTTAGTGTCGGTGGAAATGGAACCCTCAACGGAAATGTCCTCACCGTCACCGGTGGCGGCGACATCATCATCGCAGCAAATCAGGCTGGAAACGGTACCTACAACCCCGCCCCCCAGGCCACAACCACGCTCTACGTCGCGCCGGAAGTCCAAACCGTCAACGTCGCTCCAATTCCAGCGCAGGTCGTCGGTGGAACGCTTGACCTCAGCCCGTACGTTTCAACAAGCTCCGGGCTCACCGGGTACACATGGGTCGACTACGCCCCAAGTGTATGTACCAGCACTGGAGGCCCACAGTTGACCTTCATTGCACCGGGAACCTGCGTCGTCATCATCATTCAGTTCGGAAATGTCGACTACGCCCCAGCCGGTGTCGCTGCCTACATTACGGTCAACCAGGTGACACCGACGATCTCCTGGGCACCCCCCGCGCAGATCAGCTACGGAACACCCTTGAGCGCAGCCCAGCTCAACGCCACCGCCTCCACCCCCGGCACCTTCGTCTATAGCCCGCCCAGCGGCACCGTCCTGGGACTCGGGCTGCACACCCTGAGCGTGCTGTTCACCCCCACGAATACCACCAAATACACCTCAGCGACAGCGCAGGTCACGCTCAACGTCTTCCAGCCAACAGTAACCCTCGGTGTCGCCAGCGGCACGCAGACCTATGAGGTGTGGACCAATTTCGTGATCGGGCCCATCTTCACCGGGTCCCGCGCGCCCACCGGGACGGTAACGCTCTTTAACAACGGCACCGCCATCGCAACCCTGCCTCTGGGCGGCAACGGCAAGGCCTATTACACAACGCAGCCGCCGCTCAACGCCGGCGTCAACAATCTGACGGCGAGCTACAGCGGCGATGCCTACTTCCCGCCGGGTTTCTCGGCCACCACCACCATCACCGTGCTTCCGGCGCCGGTCAACTTCCAGGCCTCCTGCTACGGGGCGCAGTGGTATGGCGCCAGCTATCAATGCACGGTCAACCTCAGCGCCAGCACGACCTCCAAACCGGGAGGAGTCATCGCCTACAGCTTCGACGGCGGGTCTCCCGTGACCGTCCCGATCGTCAACGGCAACGCGGCGTTTACGCTGCCGGTAATCCCCTCGGCCGGCAGCCATGCGCTGGTCCTCAGCTACGCGGCCCAGGGCAACTACGCGGCCGCGGGACCCTTGACGAAGTCGTTCAGCACGCAGCCAGGGCAGACGGAACTTCAGGCCTATCCATCCAGCTACTGGCTCGCCGCGGGATCCTCCTTGACCATCTCGGGGACGGCGACAACCCCGAACTCCGGCATTCCGCCCGGGTCGGTCACCGTCTACGACAACGGAGTTGCCATTGGCACGGCGGCGATCGGCGCCAGCGGCAACATCTCCTACAACGTATCGAACATTGCCAAAGGGTCGCACAAGTACTACGCAAGCTACCCCGGCTCAAGCGACTACAGCGCCGCCACCTCAAGATCGTCCACCGTGACGGCAAACTAAGCAAACTCGGCGCAAACCGCCATGCTACAAGGGCGGGACTTCGGTCCCGCCCTCAGCATTTCGCTGTCGCCGCTTCCGGCTCCCAAATCCACGCTGGGAGGCCGTCTTTCAGGGCTGAAGGCCCAGGTTCCGGTCCGCAAAGAATCCAAGGGCTGTAAGCCCGAGCTATAGGACGGCCACAGGTCTCCAGAGCCAATGCCGGAGCCAGCTGGAGAATCATCCTTGTTTCTTATCTACGGCCGAGGGAATGCCGGGCATCAGAGCACCTTGGGAAATGATGTATTCCTAACTTGGCGGGACTCTGCGGCGAGTGAAGAGACGGGGATATACCCTATGGGGATGACTTGCGCCGTAAGTTACTATCTGCCTACTATCAAGGTGAGGGCACGCTGGAGGAATTGGCAGGCCGTTTCTCAGTGAGCCTGGCTTGGGCAAAGAAGATTTCGGCCCAACGCAATCGCACCGGGCCGGCAGAGCGAATGCCCTACCATCCGGGGCGCAAGCCCGCCGTCGGCATCGAGATGCATCCGCAGGGCGTTGTTGCACGGATAGGGTGAAGATTAGCTAGTCTGGGACAGGTTCCTCTAAGGCTGGCCCTTCCATGCCGAACAAGCACAACGCCACTGAAATGGGTCCAGCCGGTGCGGCGAGCAGCAGATTCTGCAGGTTGTCGCGGAAGACCTGGATGGCATCTGTGTCGGATCGCTTCTTCAGTTCGAGGCGAATCTCGCCTTGGATGGATGGATTTAGGAGGCGTTTCCAGCAGTCATCGATGGCAAGTTCGAGCTGTGGTGTCCAGTCTCCGTCGGCGCGCAGGATGTGGGAACGGAGCAGGCCGGTCGCGCGGAGGAGATCGATTTCGATCAGGAAACAGAGGATCGACTCGGTCTCGCCGCGGCGGATGGCCAGCATTCGGTGCGACGGGATTGTCTTCACCGGCTCGCGATATTCGTAGTACATCTTGAACTTTTCCTGCTCGTCGACGCCGTCGATTGAGCGGCGGCTCTGGATGATTCCCTCTTCGAACATCAGGTGGCGGGTCAGCTTGCGCAGCTCGGCGTCCTCGCTAATCCGCTCGGCTACGATGTGGCGGGCACCTTCGAGCGCGTCTTCGACGGTGGCTACTTCCTTCTCCGCGCTGACAAAACTGGCTGCGAACTGGTGCAGCGGCTGGGCGGTGAGTGACTACGGACCGGGCGTCGTATGGCCTACCTGATTTTCCGCTCGATTGGTGAGGGCTGCAAACCACCCCGCGTATACGGCCGCCTTTGCTGTCTCATGTTCCCGAAAAAGGCTTCCATACGTCTGCCAATGCATCCCTTTCGGCTTGGCCGGGAACGGTTCGCACAGATTTGCAGTTCCGCCCAGGCGCTGGCGGATCGCCCGTGCTCGGCTGACGGCTCGCCAGTAGGCCAATTGTCGCTGACTAGGATATGCGAGCCGGTGGCAGTGGCGACATGCAAAGGGGCCCTTGCCATAGAGAATCGCGACTCGGCGACCACAACCAATCGCAGGGCAACGGAACCATGCACTGCGGCCACCGTAGTTGCAGGGGAGCCATTCGAGCAACACAGAATAGCAATACCGCTCGCCCTGCCGACCAGCGCCGGCACCCACATGGTCGTATGCCAACTCAATCCGGTCCTCGTAGGTTGTTACTTGGACGGATGCAACCTTCTTGCCGGATCGCGTCCATTCGTAAGGGAACGATTGTCCAGGCAGCAGCAGTCTACCTCTCTGCAACCGCCGCACATCGAGAGACGGGCATTCGGAGGTGGTCCCCCTGACTGTGCTCCAGTGGCGCCCGCTTCCGCTCCCGCCCATTTCGCGCCCATTTAGCGAAATCATAAAGCAAGTTTCGGCACGGATCCCCCCCAACCGGTGTGGATGGACCTCCGTCGTGACACCGGATTGACGAGGTTTGAAGCATCTGGAGTTTCATACAATGGTGGCGTAGGGACAATCTTCCAATGCCGCAGATCGACCCCATCGAGTTGGCCAACCGCTTTCAGCGCCCTGGAGGCGCCGACTGGGTCGCCTTCATGGACACGCTGCTCTGGGCAGCTTGCTGGCAAGTTGGTATCCCCGAGAGCGAAATCCGGACGAATCGCCGCAGCGACATCGCTGATGGTGGCGTGGATACCCGGGTCTCAGTTGGTTCCGACCGGGATATCACCGGCTACCTTGGCAGGCAGTCCATCTGGCAATACAAGGCTGCGCACGAAGCCAATCTAAGCGACTCGAAGCTTGTCGCCGAGGTCCAGAAGCCCTATGCAAAGGAGAGGATTCGGAACGGGGACGCGTACCGGCTTTGCCTCGCGGTACAGCTTCCAGATGAGAAAAGGACGCAGCTCGAAGAAGATCTTGCCAGCGAGATCGCGTTGTTCTGTCCCGATGCACAGGCGCCAAGGGTTCTCACCGTCGACGACGTCGCTCGCATCGCCAGCCATTTTCCCAACTTCCTCCACGACCACCATGGCCTGCAGTTTCAGAGCAGAACACTGACGTTTCCAGCGTGGGGAAAGAGCATCACCTCACGAACCCCGACCTTTGTTCCTATCGCTGCATTTGAAGCCATGAAACCGCGGGTAGAAAGATTCACTGACCCAACGGTTGTCCCCGACCAGCCGCTACTCGTCGTCCACGGGAAGGCTGCGGTTGGCAAGACCCGCTCCGTCTACGAGGCGTTGAACCTGATCAAGGCGGCCGCTGCGACCGCTGTCTATACCGACGATGCAAATCAGGCGCTCGAATTTGCGTACATCCTGGCGAATAACGAAGAGATGAGCGCCATTCTTGTGGTCGACGACGTTTCGCTTGGGTCGCGGCATCGTCTCCGTGAGTTGCTCGAGGGCCATAAGCACCGCGTCCGAACGATAGCGATCCAGCACAATAGTGAGCCCGGAGACTTCGAGCCCGAGGATTCCTACACCATTCGCTTCGAACAGGAGACGATCGACGGGATTCTGCTCGCCAACTTCAAACAGGTCCCGATCTCAAGACTGAACGCCTATGTGTCTCTCTCCGAGAGCTACCTCCGCTTCGCGATCGATCTCTGCCGCCGGGATGAGCAGATCCGTGAGAGCCAGGGCGACGTCCTGCCAAACCTGCGGGAGATCATGAACCATTACCGTCAACTGCTCGGCAAGGACGAGGATTACGTCGACAGCCTGGCGCTCTTCACCAGAGTGGGACGAGAAGAAGACGTCGGAAGGGAGCTGGATGCCCTTTGCTCGTGGCGGGGATTCGATCGCCGCACCAATTGCGCCGCGAGAATGGGGTCTCCGCCGAGATATTCCTGGTTGCGGCCGTTCATGGGTGCGCGATATAGGTTTACGCCCCGTCCGAGCAAGAATGCCGCACCGCGGGAACGAGAATCGCGGCCAATCTCACTGCCAATGCGGTGAACAAGGTCACGATCCCAGGTCGCGGCCAAGGCAATGCCGGCCGCAAAGGCGGCTGAAGGCTGGGGATCATGAGCTCCCAGCGGACCATCGCCCATCCGAAGGGCCGGAATACCCAATCTCGGCAGTGCAGACGACCCGCGGACACTGCCACCCGATAGGAGCGAGATTTTCTCCTCCAGCGTCATGTCGGCAATCGAAGCGTCGATCCTCTTTTCAATTTCAGCCGCACTAGGCTGCGCCGTCTACCCGAACAAATGCGAGGTCAAAATCGTCGTAACGGCCAGCGAGAGCACGAAGGCAGTGCAGATCGCCTTCGCAACAAGATGAAGGCGGTAGCGCGCGGGACCGCTTACTGCGGCTGTCTCAGGCGCGGATTTATTGGGATTTGAAGTCATAAACTTCTCCTGGAAACTCTAAGTGTTTATGGCCGGGCATCACAGTAGAATCGTCCAATGCTCTGGCTCCCCTTAGCCGAATACGAATGAAAGTAAACGAAAAGCCGGTGCCTCTCGTCGGGAAGATTCCCATACTGCATCGCCGGGGAAAGCGCGCCGCTATTGTGGAACTGCGCGCCGCCGGGCAGCTTGTATTCGAGCAGAGTTACTTCGCCTGTCCAACCGGCCTTCAACGCATCCGGCTTGGCGGCCGAGAGCCACACGATGTCCCGCGGCGCTGCTCCGCCCAGCATCTTCGGCTCCTTGGCTACGGTCATTTCGTAGCGTTTGCTGAGCGGATTGTAGAGCCAGTCGGCATTGTAGTAGGGGCTCCCGAAGCCGAGCGGCTTGCGGTGCTCCCAGTGGATGCCATCCGTGCTGTCGGCGTAGGAGAGTTCGTTATTCGGCGGCTTTCCCCACCACGCGCCAGCCGTATAGATCATCACCCATTTCTTCGTGCCTCTCACGTATCGCACCGCCGGCTCCAGCAGTTCGCCCACGCCTTTTGGATAGTTCTCCCATTCGCCGCTGGCCGATAGGATGGGGTTCTCCGGAGCGGGAATTCCAACGCCGTTCTTGATCCCCCTGAGAATGCCTAGCTTCATCGGATGGCCCGTATAGGGGGACTCGGAATAGCCGGAGTAGTAGAAGACGATTTCGCCGCTGGGGCCGCGGGTTACAGTTGCCGTCTCCGCGCCGGCGGCGTCCCATCCTCCGGCCGGCGGCGAGGGAATCACCGGAACAGCATTGCCCTGGCCATCGGCCTGCGCGCCCAGTATGTGCCATCCCTTCGGGTCCGATGGAAACGTGGTGTATGTCTCGAGCGATGCTCCGGGCGGCAGGTACGCAGAAAAGTACTCCACCGGCCTTCCGGGACCCGGACCGGCAGCGAAGAACATCCACCACTGGTTGCCGATCAGGATGAGATCCGGGTCACCCACAGCTGCCCATTTCTTTACTCCGTATAGCCCTTTGTCGAGCTTTGAACCATCGAAGATGACCTGGGCATTTGCATTGCCGCAATTGGTGGAGAAGGGAGCCGCTTGGGACCTCGTGGCGGGGGACTCCTGCGAAAATCCCGGCGCGCAAGCTGCTCCCAGGCAAAGAATCGCTGCGGCCCGCACAGGCAACGCGAACAGGTTCCAATTACGATTTGCTTTGGGAATCCGGTTCATGAGCATCCTTTGCTTCCTGCTTTCCCGAAAATGCCTGAATCCCTAACCCCAGCCCATCTTCACTTCATCCTGAATCAGCTTGGTAAACGGCTTCACAATGCGCACGGCCATCGAATCCTGCACCGGAGCCGTATCGAACTCCGCCACTATGACTGTGATCGGAGCATCCGGAGATTTCTCCGAAAGGCCGGAGAATACCAGGCGGGTGCCATGGACTTCCGTCTTGACCTCCTTGCCCGTCGCCAGATACTTCGCCGATTTCGGCAGCTTGCTGATTCCGCCAATGGTGTACGAGGAACCCGGCCAGTCCATCAGATAGATATAGATTGTGTTGCCCTTCTTGCTAAACAGCGCTCCTTCGGCAATCGTGATCTCCGACTTGCCGACCCCGTGCAGTGACTCGCCGTTCTTTTCAATCCACTTTCCCACCGCTTCCAGGATGCGTACGCTCGGCTCCGGCACCGATCCATCCCCTTTGGGGCCGATATTCAACAGATAATTTCCGCCGTTCTCACAGCATTGCACCAGGTTCGAAATCAACGTCCGAGGCGACTTCCAGTTGTCATCCGCTGCTCCATAGCCCCAGTGGTCGTTGAGCGTCATGCAACTCTCCCAATCGCCTTTGGCTGCGTTGATCGACTGCTCGGGCGTCGAAAAGTCGCCGGCCATCCAGCTGCGATTGTTGATCACAATGTCGGGTTGCAGCTCAAAGACCATCGCATTCAGTTCTGGCGAACGCCATCCCTCCGCATCGAACGGATAAGCGCCGTCATACCAGAGTTCATCTATCTTGCCGTACTCTGTCATCAACTGACGCATCTCGGCATGCACGCGATCCACAAAACGCCGTGCCGCTGCGGCGTCGGTCTTGCACGCGGCCCAGTCCGGCGAGTGCCAGTCCATCAACGAAAAATAGAAACCAACCCGCAAACCTTCCGCCCGCACAGCATCGACATATTCCCGAACCAGATCCCGCCCCGCAGCCTGCTTGGCCGCGTTGTAATCGGTGAAATGCGAATCGAAAAGGCAAAAACCATCGTGATGTTTGGTAGTCATTACCATGTACTTCATCCCAGCCTGCTTCGCGAGCCGTGCCCACTCCCGCGCTGCATTCGGGTGAGGATTAAACTGCTTGGCTAACTGCTCGTACTCCGGGATCGGTATATCCTCAATCACCATGACCCACTCGCCCCGGCCAAGAACGCTATACAAACCGAAATGGATGAACATTCCGAACTTGGCCTCGCGCCACCAGGCCATGCGGCGCTCATGTCCCGCCGGCCTTTCGTATAGCGAATTAGGCGGTCGTTCATCCTGATTGCCCGGCTTCGTCTCCTGAGCGCTCGTGGAGGCCGGTGTCGCGGCCCAGCCTGCGCTCAACGCCAGCATCTGTAAACAATCTCTGCGGGAAATTGCCTGTCCCATACATTCACCCCTCTGCAATCCACTGCCTCTGGCGCAATTCTCTGAACTACCACGTTCCAAACTCACGTCGCGACGCGGCATCCGGTATCCATCGAATTCCGGAATCGCTGCGAAACCTTGGCCCGCGGAAGTGTCAGGTCCAAAGCATGATAGCGCCGGGGATCAGATGCAGTTCCGTCGGCCAAACGCGCATTTCCTCATCGCTGCCAAAAGCAGGTCGTATCTGCTGAAATCTCCACAAAGGTAATATCATATGATGTCTAGTTATGTCTAAGCATTTCTTTGGGGACCGTGGCCCGCCCATCTGCGGGGAGTGACGCGGTTCGCCTCCCCAGCGCGCAGGGTAATCGCATGCCCATGCATCGAAGCCGGAATCGTCAAGATCGCAGCGCAGCATCAAGTCGAAAGAATATACATATCATCTTTGGATGTTTTATACTCCCAGCCGTTGAGGAACCGTGTCAGTCCGCAGGTCCTTTGAAGCGAGGTCGATGTGAAAAAGCGGTTGCTTGGTCTTCCAGGGTCTGTAATGACTTACACCGCATTGGCGGTAGCCAGTTGGGCTCAAACCGGCGCGCCGGGTGCTTCAACTGCATGGCATGATGGGAAATTCCACTTGGATGTGCCTGGTGTCTTGGGGCGGTCGGCAATTGTCTTAGGCCAGCCGAATCTGAGAGGGAACCAAGCGATGCCGCTAGGCAATGGCAGCCTGGGCGCGGCAGTGTGGTCGGAGAATGGGCTGACCGCGCAGTTGAACCGGATGGACACCCTGCCTTATCGCTTGTCGCCGGGTTGGGTGGTGATTCCCGGACTTGCTGCGTTGACAGGTGCGAAGGACTATTCGGGTCGATTGAATCTGTACGAGGGGGAGTTTCAGGAGAGCGGCGGAGGGATGACAGCGACGGCATATGTGGAGCCGGACACAGATACGCTGATTGTCGACGTGACGGGCGCAAAGCCAAGCGACGAGCAAACGGCGCAGTTGAAGTTATGGGAACCGCGCAGGTCAACGGCGGCGGCGAAGGGCGCCGTTGGGATGCTCTCATATAGTTGGGTGGACGATATCGATCCCGGAGCGAGTGGACGACCCTTTGGAGCGCTGGCGGCGATTACGGCTGTGGGACGGGATGTAACTGCCGTGGTGGCGGACCCGCTAACGGTTACGGTGAAGTTCAAACCGGATGCACAAGGGCATTTCCGGGTGATTGTGGCTGCTCCGCACTATGACGGAAAGATGGATTCGCTTACCGTGGCGCGGCCGGCGCTCGTGGCCGGCACGGTTGAGGCGCACAGGAACTGGTGGCACGGATACTGGAAGCGAGCGGCCGCGATCAAGATTACTTCCAAGGATGGGTCGGGCGAATACGTCGAGAATCTGCGGAATATCTATCTGTATTCCGCAGCTGCCGAGAAGGGAGTGGAGTATCCGGGGACGCAGGCCGGGATCGCGGATATGCTTTCTTCCGCGCGAGATAAACACCAGTGGGACGCAGCAGCTTTCTGGCACTGGAATATACGGATGCAGGTGGCGGCCAATCTGGGGGCTGGCGTTACGGAGCTGAATGACCCCTACTTCAATCTCTACCGGGAGAATCTGACGAAGATCGAGAACTGGACTCGGGTGCATATGGATGGCCATTTGGGCTCTTGCGTTCCGGAGACGATGCGGTTCAATGGCCAAGGGATCGAATACGAATCGGACTGGCCGAGCCAGTTCACGACGCATTTGTATGCGCGGAATTGCGACGCAACGTTTACTCCATTCTTCAACTCCAGGACGCTTTCTACAGGTGCGGAAGTAGGTCTCTGGATCTGGCAGCATTATCTGGCGACGGATGACCGCAAGTTTCTAGCAGAAAACTATCCAGTGATGGCTTCGGCGGCGCGGTTTCTCCTTTCCTACGAGAGGCTCGGCAAGGATGGGCTGCTACATATGGGTCCCTCGAATGCGCATGAGTCGCAATGGGATGTGACAGACCCGACGACGGATATTTCGGCCGAACGAGCGTTGTTTCCAGTTGTGGCGCAGGCTGCAAAACTGCTCGGAAGGGATGCGGAACTGGTGACGAAGGTAGAGGCGGCGTTCAAGAAGATTCCAGAACTGCCGCGAACGGCCATCCCTTCTCCGGTCGTAAAGCTCGGTGAGCCGCTGCAATCCGCTTCCGGAGGGTTGCTGACGGTCTTGCCGCCCTCGGCAGATGCAGAGGGCAAGGATGTGATTGGGGAGTCGTATGAACCAGAGTCCCCGAATCGGAATGGCGAAAACATCGGTTTGGAGCCGATATGGCCTTACGACCTGATTGGCGATACTTCGCCCACGTTTGAGCTGGCCAAGCGGACGTATCAGCATAGGGCTTCGCAAGCCGGTGGGGGTTGGAGTTTCGATGCTATTGTAGCGGCGCGTCTGGGGATGGGCAGCGAGGTAAGAGCAGCCGCGCTGAAGACTGTTGAGAAGTCGCTGCTTTGTGTGAATGGCTATGAAGGATGCCTGCCGAAGGGATCTTCGATCATTAACGATGAGGAGTTTTATGTGGAGCCGGACGGGGTGATTGCAGACGCGATTCAAGAGGCTCTCGTGCAGGATTATGACGGACTGATTCGGATTGCGCCTGCGGTGCCCCCGGGGTGGGATTTTGATGGCAGCGTCTTTGTGCGGGGGAAGACCAAGGTCGATGTACAGGTGAGAGACGGAACGCCGGCGACAGTGGTGATTGAGTCGGGGACGGCTCAGGTACTGAAGATAAGAAACCCCTGGTCCGGGCAGCGAGTCGATGTCGTCGATGGACAGTCGGGCAAGAAAGTGGTGAATGGAGCTTCAGGGGCGGAGATCTCATTTAATGCTCTGGCGGGAGTGAACTATCGGATGGAGAAGCAAGGGCAAGCGACGCCGAGTTTTGCGGTTATAAGCGGGGCACCGGCGACTATGGCTAGGAAATGGGGTCCGGCACAGATTGGGATCTTCCCAGCGGCGCATTAGGAGTTTGATTTTCGCTGCTTTGTGGAACGACGCAGATTTGGAGTGACTGCCACTCCACCAGATCAGCTTTGAAGCTGAGACCACCCGTCCGATCCTTTCATGGAAGAAGCGGAACAGCCCCAGGCAATTGAGGGAACGCATGCATTTGAATTGCCCACCGAACTTCCGCTCGCGCGGATGCATTCAAGCAGCCGCTTTCTTTCTGGCGACATTACGCAGCGGAGGCGTGGTATCCCCCAAAATCTCCCCAATGAGGGCTTGATCTCATTCTCCCTCGGCATGGTTTGATGGATAGCTCTATCCTTCAGTCTGCCGATGGCCAGAGCGCAGGCACCCGATCTTGCCGATCCTCGTGGACCGGTTGCAGGCTGCGCACCTGGTTCTGGAAGGACGGCGTGCGGGATGTTGAGGCCCAAGACATCTGGCAGAAGACTTGCCAGTACCTCTATTTGCCCCGGTTGAAAGACAGCCATGTCTTCCAAGCCACTCTGGCGGACGGCGCGGGTAGCCGCGACTACTTCGGTCTCGCGATGGGGAAGCGCGACGATAAGTACCTGTCGTTCAGCTTCGGCGGTAGGCCAGCGATCTACCTCGATGAGACCCTGATCATCGAGCCGAAGGTTGCCGCCGAGTATGAAGCGGCAATCAAAGGAGCGGAAGAAGCGAAAGTGCCGGGCGTGGACGGCGTTGCGCCGACCAGTCCGACGGCTACCCCACAACCCAATGGCCCCGGAGTACCGGGCGCACCGCAAACGGCCCGCTCAACCAAGAAACGCTTCTTTGGGACCACCGGCCTCGACCCAATCCTCGCAAAGAAAGAGTTTGCGGACGTAGTTGACGAGGTTGTTCAACAGTTCACGACTAAGGTGGGGAGCGAGGTTACCATCACCGTCGAAGTGCAAGCTCGATCAGCCGCCGGCTTCGATGAGGGGGTGCAGCGCGCGGTGCGTGAGAACTGCAAGACGCTGAAGTTCAGTTCTTTCGATTTCGAGGCCGAGGATTAGGACGGATCGAAGTTACCGATCGCGACGGGTGGCGGAGAAGGGTGCGTCGCGGGTGATGGCTGCCGGGACGACCCCGGATTGCTACCGGAGCGCTTGCCACTCCGCGGGGCCGGTTTGGTGGACGCTGGTGGCGGCGCTGCGGGCCGGTGACGCATATTCTTGGGGGAGGGCGGCCCCGTCGATGAGCGGGGTGTACCACCCTTACCCTAATTCTCGTGACAATTCCTCTAGCTCCCACCCATATCTGTAGGTAGTGGAATGCTCAGGTACCCTCAGGCCCGACGCAATGGCATCTTTGGCCCGTTCAGGATCACCATTGCGGAGAAAAGTCTTCGCCAATTCTAGGAACTTCTTCTGCCTGACACTGAGCATTAGGGATCTCTTTCCCTCTTGCGAGGCTAGGTCTTCTGCCCTCTTATATTCGCGACTGCCTGCCTCAATGTCACCCTCCCACAAGAACAGCAGGCCCATAGTCGCTAATGCATGAACTTGATTTGCCGTGTTTCCGGAAAGTCTTTCTAGAATGGGGCGCGCTTTAGAAGGCTCTCCATTCATGAGGTGCGCATAAGCCAGGTTATTCAGAAGCATCGGATCTTCGCCAACCTTCTCTAATCCTTGCTCTAGGATCTCAATTGCCCTGGGGTAATCCCCGCGCCAGTCCGTCAGGAGCCATCCAAAATCTGCGTATGCTTGTACGGGAGGCGACGGCGTGGCCAAGAGGTCACGGAGGACGCTAATAGCATCTTCATGTCGATTGACATAAACGAGGCAGACTTCTCTTAGGAGCGCAAGATTGGTGGAGGAGAGCCGGAGTCGAATGACCTTTTCCGTAGCTTCCAGCGCTTCTTGGTACTTTCCTTGTACCAATAGAGCTTTCACCAGATTCTCGTGAGGTATCACGTTTGCGGCAGGAGCGAACTCGATGGCTCGTGAAATTAGCTCTTCCGCCTGGGCGAATTTGCCTTCAGCCGCATAGAAGGCCCCTATGTTGTTGGTGAACCTCCCTGCTTCGACCGCGTTTGGCTGCGGCTTCATTTCCTCGACTGTGAGTGCGTCTTGTAAGACGGATCGGGCCTGTCTGAACTGGCGACTTGCAGCGTATGCATTGGCCAGAAGTTCGCGCCCTTGGATGTCTGACGGACTGCCCTCCAGATAGCGAGAGAGGAGAGAGATAGCGTCCTCGCTTCTCTTTTGTTGCAGGTACAGGAGCGCCAATCCGTGCAAGGCTGCGCTGAACTTAGGATTTAGTGCAATGGCCGTTTGAAATGATCGTTCTGCATGCTTCAAATCCTTCGCGATTAGGAACGCAACAGCCAGGCCCTGATTTAGTTCAGCGGACCGCACATTGTTTCGGAGTGCCCGTCGGAGAACTGCGATTGCCTGATTGGGCTTGTTGAGCTTGAGTTGAATCATGGCTAGCAAGTAACACGCCGCACTCAAGCTTTCGTCTAGGTCGACTGCCATGTCCAACCATTCTGCCGCAGCTTGAAAATTCGACTTGCGGAGCGCGATGGAAGCTAGACCTACATAGGGCGTAGGCGTCTTTGGGTAGTTCTTGATTATCTCCCTGAACAAGCGTTCCGATTCGTCGAGTTGCGAAGATCTAAAATGTAACGCGGCAAGCAGTGTCAGTGCCGAGAAATCCTTGTTGTCTAGGTCTAGCGCTCTCTGAAGTTCTTGAATCCCTTCTTCGCTGTATCCGCGATTTGTTAAGGCCAAAGCAAGATTGACCCTTGCGCGAGGGCTTAGCGGAAACTGTGTTGCCTGACGCTTGCACCGTAGGAGAATATCGTCCAGTGTTCTCTCAACGGATGGAATCGTAGTTTCTTCATTCCTTTCGACAATGGAAACTCTTGCTCCGCCTGCTCCGGGTCTCACTTCGACGGAGTCGTTTACGAAGGGAATATCTGCATGTGGTGGCTCCACCAGAAAACGGCGGGGCTGTTGAATCTCCGCGAATTCCTTTGTGTCGACCGAACTGGCGATCATATGGATGCTCCGGTGTTCCTGCGGTTTCTTGCTATGCGGCGCCTCTGCTTCTCTCGGAGCCAGCGCAGGTAATTGGTCTCGTTGTTCAAAATCAGAAGACAGGTGTCGATACTTCTGAAGATTCTTGGATACGAAGTTGTTCTCTGCCGGTAATCGAGGCGGCAGAGGCCCTTGTAGAGTTCATCCAGCCGATCGCGGATGCAGGGCGGAATGTTCGGGCTGAGACTGTCAATCGCTGGTAACGGATACCCGGCACTCAGCGCCCCAACGCTCTGGTGGAAGATCGACGACCGCTGGTCGCGCGGTACTACCGCAAGTGGCGCCAAGACTGCCGTAAGAAGGTTTGGACCGAACATCTGTACGCCGAGATTAACGCCAGTAAAGAGTTCAAACAGAATCGAGCCAAGGGCGAAGAAATCTGCGGAAAATGCGATCTTCGGGTCAATATCGTGGAGGCACGCAACCATCTCCGGAGGGCAATACCGGATATCTCCCGGCGGGAAAGAGTAGTTGGTGAGAAGTGGGGTTTCGCTCTCCCTCAGCGAGCGCGCAGTTCCAAAGTCGGAGAGTTTGATCGACCTATTGGATAGAATGAGGAGGAAATTGCTTGGCTTCAGATCACGATGTGCGACACCCCTATTGTGCACGCGCTGAAGGGCGCGAGCCATTACTCGGAATGCGTTAAGTAACGCGTCAGCGGGCCAATGTTCGTTGGCGATGATCGCTTCCATGTCCGAGTCTGCCTTTTCAAGGGCGTAATAGGAGAACTTCAGGGGAATCGTGATTCCCGGGATCGTTGTGTGCAGATGCTCGGTGAATTCGGATCGACCTGCAACCAATCCGATTATGTCGCGTGCTCCTGAAAAATCTGCGAGGACGCGGGCTTCACGTTCGAAGCACTCCCAACGGTAGGCATCTGTTGGAGTTAGCCGATCTGGCCGGAAGAATTTGAGTACGACCTCCTTGCCGTCGAACTGGTCAGTAGCCAGGAGGACCAGTGAAAAATGTCCGCCGCCCCCGACCGGATTGATCCGCCGTATGTTTGTGAATCGACCGTCGAGGGTTCCTCGGCCCTCTATCAGTTTTAGAAAAGCGTCAACCATCTTGATCTGCCCGGCCCTTGCCAAAGCGCGTCCTCAGGTAGTCGAGCGCGTCATGTGGATGATTACGAAGGATTTCCACGACGTCTGGCGGGACCCGTCCTGCTGCCAGCAGGAGTTCACTTGAATCGTAGTTGAAATACGACGCGACGCGGTGAACGAATTCCTCTGATGGTTGCGCTTCGGCATTTTCAAGCTTGCTCAGGTATCCGTAGGTCACGCCCAGTCCCGGCGCCAGCTTTTTAATGCCTATGCCGTTCCGATAGCGCAGACTTCTTAGAATCGGACCAAACTCCATGCAAGCAGGCTACCCTGGGTTTCCAAGTTTGTCAACCCATGCCCAACTTGTCACTCCACGGCGACGGATTAGGCGAGGTTATGTTGACCGCGGCGATGGGATGTTCATTCTTCCTACCAGGTAAGACGTGCGAGACTCACCGCAGGCAACTTCGGTTTCACCCGCCCAGCGAAACGGCCTCACCTTCGCGTGGGGCCTTTTGCTACTTCTTGACAGAGTACAAAGGCAGTCTGAGAGTGGTGGAACTGACTTTCACTGTGACGGTCCTCGGTGGGCTGACAACCTCGCTGACTTTGACCTTTACGATTCTCGGTGGGGTCGGCTGCTGCTCAATCCTCCTGACCGTGACGGTCATTGTCCCAGCCTTATCGATCCCGGTCTTGGTTGATACAGCCACCTTCTTCGTCATGTTAGATCCTCATCTCTCTGTCTACGAGTATGCGCTTTTGGCTGGAGATCCAGAGGCGTCTTGCAGACGCAGCAGGCCCTGCCGGCCAGCCTCCTCCGTGCCGTCGATGCGCGCTCTCGCCCCTACCGGACGGCTCTGGAGCATGATGTGGTGATCGAGATTCGTCTGCGGGCGGGAGCGAAGGGTGCGGGGCGGGTGAGGGTGGTTGGGGCGGCTCAGGGTGAGGGGTTGGGTTCGGAGGTTGGACCCCACCCATGCGCGATGAGACTGCGCATAAATGGGGCACCCAAGATGGTCTTGTGGGTGGCCACCGGCGTCTTCTGGTGACTACCGGAATTGTTCTATTTCTTGAGGCGATGTATAACGGGCGGGATCATGAAAAGAGCCTAGGGGGTGTCATCAAA
>PKWK01000079.1 GCA_003133205.1 Granulicella sp.
AGTGAAGGCTGTGCCTCGGACGACTGCGGCACGCAAGTAGTTGGAGGCTGCCGCCGCGGGCGGGGTGGTGGGACCGGATAACATAATGACTTCGGTTTGGGTCTAAACGGTCCGGGCGGACGTCTTAGAGATTCGGAGCGGTGCAATGAGCGGAACCAGCGCAGGAGGGCTCACACGTTAGGTGCGTAAGGAGCGCCTGACAGATGAGCCGGAGTTATCGGAAGCCATATTGCGCGCTCGCAGGGCACGGCAGCGCGAAAGAGGACAAGCGGCGGGCTGTACGCGGTTTGCGGCGCACGCAGGAGCAGTGGCTGCGGAAGCTGGAAGATCACAACTCCGCTCTCGCGCCGCATCGTCTGGAGTGCACCTGGAACAATGTGTGGTGCTGGGATCGCGACGGGAAGCAGAGGCTTCTCGTGCCGTCGCCGAATGACTGGGTCGAGTCTTGCGAGCCGCCGCCCTGGTACCAGAAGCTACAGCGCAAGTAGCAGGAAGAGAAGCGTCGAGCCTAAGCGTCCATGAAGTGCAGTCGAACCGGCAGCCTGCTCTGATGAAGAATCCTGCTGACGAGAATGCCGTTTCTCTCTGGTTTATAGAAGATGACGTGCTTGCCCTGCTCAAAACGCCGGATAGCGGGGAAGATTAGATCACAGGCCCGGCCCAGACCCGGCGAATCAGCCAGCAATTGGAAGCACCTTGCCAGTTCCTCAACGTAGCTTTCGGCCTGCTCTTCGCCCCAGGTGTCCACTGTGTAATCGAATATTTCCGCAAGATCGGAGGCACCTCTTGGTCCTAGCCGGTACGTTCTCAAGCGCTGTTCGCCTTCTGCCGGTTGGCCTCGGCTCTTAGACGAACACGCTCCCGCATCTCCGCCATAACAGTGGGGCCATCTAGGAAGGGTCCCTTCAATCCTTCGGCAATCGCTGCTCGGAGCGCTTCCACCCGGGCCTGATCTTCCAACTCGGCCTGCTTCAGCGCACGGATCGCCGCCCGGACCACCTCGCTGGCATTGTCATAGTGGCCGCTCCGAACGCTCTGCTCAACATAGCGGTCGAGCTCATCCGTCAGACTCACATTCCGGGTAGGCATGGTCCCCTCCTGAGGATTCCATGGTACGCCGACATGTCATCCTTTGCCATATAGGGTTAGGTTCTACACAATCCAGGTGCTTTACGCCGCAAACGAGGGCAATTGCCGATCCTCATCGCATCGCTCTGATGGCACAGTTTTGTGTCACACAAAGATGCGCTATCGAGAATCCTGACACCGCCTGGCAAGGTCAGTGTTTCTTTGACCTTGGCATCTCTGTCACCTTGTTTTGAGGGCGCTCATCGGGCGGAACGACTGGGATCATTGCCCGAATCTGATCCCTGGTCTTGCCCTCAGTCTTCTCTAAGAAATGCCAAAGCGCGTCGACGAGAATATCGTTCGTGGTCGTGCGTTGCTTTTCTTGATTCGGCGGCTCTGAGCGATCCAGTTTATCGCTGCGCTGTCTTCGGCGGTTAGACCAACGCTAGTCTTCTTGGCATCGTCTGGGATGTGTTTCTCTCTGGGACTCATGGCTCACATTGCTATTGACGGCATTATCACATTATTGCATTATTGCGTTATAATGCGATAACGTCATGACGCAGACGAGCATCGTAAGATTAGGTCTCGTCGCGCGATCAGATGTGGGAGGAGCCCAGATGGCCGCTAGCCCGTTCTCCGATGAGCTAAAGGTGTATCAGGAAAACCGCGAGGAGTGGCTGCGCACAAACGCGGGCAAGTTCGTCGTCATCCGGGACTCCACCGTCGCGGAAGGATTTTTCGACACATACTCCGAGGCACTAAAGGCTGGCCTTCAGAAGTTCGGCGTCGGTCGCAGTTTTCTCGTGAAGCAGGTTTGGAAAACCGAATCAGTTTATTTCGTTTCCTAGCATGGGTCGCCTTGAGATCAAGTGGGATCCCTGGGACCGAAATGATCCGGGCCCGTGCATAAAAGTTGTCGTAATGAATTCAAGTGATGTTATTGGGGGGTGGCGTGCTCTTGGCCTCGAATGCCCCGAACCCCGCGCGGTTACAGCGCTCATTGATACGGGCGCTTCCGTCACTGTTATAAGCAAGGTATTCGCTAACTATTGCAAGCTCTTTCAAACCGGTGAAGGCGGTCTAGTCACGACCCTCGCCGGGGGGGCTCTCTGTGGAGAACATGCGGGTGCGATCAGCTTCCCGGGTACCACTCTGCGGCCGGTCGATTCGCATCCCATCGTTTCCGCCAATTTCGAGAGAGAGAAAAATTACTCTTGTCTGATTGGAAGGGACATTCTGCGAAATTGGCTTATCACCTTCGACGGGAGGGCCAAACGAGTGGTGATTGAAGATTGACAGGAAAGTACGGTGAACAACAAGAAGGCCCGGCGGTGAGCCGGGCCTCTGTCTTTGCGCGAAGCGCGTCTGCCTCGATGGCAGATCGTCAGATGCGCATGGGCATGAGGATGTAGCGGTACTTGACGTCTTCGCTGCCGTCTTCGGGGCGCATCTGCCCGGCGGATTGGGCGTCCTTGAACTCCAGGCGCACCTCGCCGGCGGTGCCGATCGCCTTCAGGAAGTCGATCAGGTACTGGCTGTTGAAGCCCACCACGAGCGGATCGTAGTTGTACGGCGTCTCGATGGTGTCTTCAGATTCGCCGGAGTCGGTGGACGAGGACGACAGCTTCAACTCGTTCTGCTCCAGGCGAATCTTGATCGCGCCCGAGCGCTCGTCCGCGAACTGCGCGACGCGCTGGATGCAACCCATCAGGTCCTCGGAGCGCACGATGACGAACTTGTTGTTGTCGCGCGGCAGCACGGCCTCGTAGTTGGGGAATTGCCCGGTCAGTTTGCGGCTGGTCAGCACGCGCCCGCCCACGCGGAAGAAAAGCGTCTGCTCGTCATCGGCGAATTCGATGGTCTCGGCTTCGGTGTTGTTCAGCAGCGAGAGCAGTTCGCTGAGCGCCTTGCGCGGGA
>PKWK01000205.1 GCA_003133205.1 Granulicella sp.
ACATCGTCGCCGGCCGCGCCGTCCTCGGAGCCGTCCCCTCCAAGACCACCATCATCGCCGAGCGCTTCTTCGACGAAGGTGGCGGCATGCAACTTATCCTGCACGCGCCCTTCGGCGGCCGCGTCAACAAGGCCTGGGGACTCGCGCTGCGCAAGCGCTTCTGCCGCGGCTTCAACTTCGAACTGCAGGCCGCAGCCACCGACAACGGCATCAACATCTCGCTCGCCGAGCAGCACAGCTTCCCACTCTCCGACGTCTTCCACTTCCTCACCGAGCACACCGCAAAGGAACTCCTCGAACAAGCCGCCATCGCGTCGCCCATCTTCAAGACCCGCTGGCGCTGGGCCGCCAACCGCTCGCTCCAGCTGCTGCGCATGTCGAAGGGCAAGCGCATCGCACCGCAAATTCAGCGCACCCGCTCCGAAGACCTCCTCGCCAGCGTCTTCCCTCAGGCCGCCGCGTGTTTCGAAACCATCGTCGGCGACATCCAGATTCCCGACCACCCACTCGTCAACGAAGTCATGCAGGATGTGTTGCAAGAAGCCATGGACCTCGAAGGCCTCAACGAAGTCCTCCGTGGAATTGCGAGTGGAACAATCCGCTGCCTCGCCGTCGATACGCCGGTCCCGTCGCAGTTTGCGCACGAACTCCTCAACGCCAACCCCTACGCCTTCCTCGACGACGCTGGTCTCGAAGAGCGCCGCACCCGCGCCGTCAACCTTCGCCGCGATCTACCGTCGAGCATCGCCGACGGCGCAGGCCGCCTCGATCAAGCCGCGATTGACACAGTCCGCCGCGAGCTCTGGCCCGACCTCCGCGACGAGCACGAACTCCATGACCTTCTCCACTCGCTCATCGCCTTACCGCTCAACGTCCTCGAGGATCAGGCCCGCGACACACGCCACTGGTCACACTACTATGAACGCCTCGCCGAAACCGGCCGCGCCCAAACCGTCGACCTCAACGGCATTCCGTGCTGGACCGCCACCGAACGCCTCCCCCACGTAGCCGCCCTGCAACAGAACATCACCCTCCCTCAAGAGGTTGTCATTCTGAGCGAAGCGAAGAACCCCCGTATTTCGCCTTTGCCGTTGCCTGTTCCAACAAACGCAACCGACCACGTTACAAAAGAAGCCGCGCTCAAGCAATGCGTCCAAGGCTGGTTACAAATCCTCGGCCCAACCACCGCATCAGCCTTCGCCAAACGTCTCAACCTCGATCCCGCCGCCGTCTTCCAGGCCTTCCTCGCCATGGAGATGCAGGGCCTGCTCATGCGCGGAGTCTTCGAGCATCCCGCCACGCAAGACGATCACGCGATCGAATGGTGCGAGCGCCGCATCCTCCAGCGCATCCACCGCCTCACCCTCGCCACCGCCCGCAAACAAGTGGAGGCTGTCACACCCGCCGTCTACATGCGCTGGCTGCTTGGCTGGCAGCACCTCGCCCCACAAACCCAGCTCACCGGCGAAGAGGGCGTGCTCACCGCGCTCCACCAACTCGAAGGCTTCGAAGCCCCCGCAGTCGAGTGGGAGCGCACCCTGCTTCCGGCGCGCATCGCCAACTACGATCCTCGCTGGCTCGACCAACTCTGCCTCTCCGGCGCCGTTGGATGGGGCCGCGTCTCGCCCCACCCCGCGTGGTCTTCAGGCGATGGAGCAGCACCCCGCCGCGTCATTCCCACCAACGCAGCCCCCATCACCTTCTACATCCGCGAGTCCGCCGACTGGCTCCCCCACGCCCTCGCCCAGCAATCCGTCGACGAGCAACTCCTCGCCACCGCCCTCTCGCCCGAAGCCCTGCGCATCCGCGCCATCCTCCAGCAGCGCGGAGCCTGCTTCGCCAACGACCTGCAGCGCATCACCGGCCTGACTCGCCAGCAGACCGCTCACGCCCTCTGGGAACTCGCCACAGCCGGCCTCGCAGCCGCCGACGGCTTCGACCAACTCCGCGCACTCATGGACCCACGCCGCAAGTCGACCACCACCGAAACGCCAGGCAAACGCCCCACCCGTACCACCGCGGGCCGCTGGTCCCTCCTCAACGAGCCCGCCACAGACCCGGGTGGCCCATCCTTTCCAGCTTCATCGGAAAGGGTTGGTTGCCCCCCTTCAGCAGGCTTCAACTCCGTCGCCATCGCCGCCGCCCGCCGCACCGACGCCGCTCTCGAATCCTTCGCCCGCATGCTCCTCGCCCGCTACGGCGTCCTCTTCCGCGACCTGCTCACCCGCGAATCGAACGCCCCCAAATGGCGCGAACTCCTGAGCATCCTTCGCCGACTCGAAGCCCGCGGCGAGGTCCGCGGTGGCCGCTTCGTCTCGGGCTTCGGCGGCGAGCAGTTCGCCCTGCCCGAGGCCGTCGCATCCCTCCACGCCGCCCGCAATCACAGCTCCCCACACGAAATCACCGTAGCCGCCGCAGACCCCCTCAATCTCGCCGGCATCGTCATCCCCGGCGAGCGAGTCCCCGCCGTCCCCGGACGCGAAGTCCGCTACCGCAACGGCTCCCTCGCAACCGAAGACGCTCAAAACCCCGAAGACCCGACGCCCACCGCTTCAACAGCCCCGCCAACCCCTGCTGCGAGGAAGCACAGATTTCCGCTGACCATCCCGCCCACCATGCCGGCGAAATCCGCCGCGCCCGCCCCAACCTTGTTCTGAGCCGACCCGTGACTCCAATCCCCACCAAACCCGCTTCGCCACCCGACCCCAGCGCGGCACAGCCGGAACCAGCGCCGTGCGAGCAGGAACTCGCCCCCGAAGACTTCTACTACGAAGGCCCCTATCTCGTCTTCACCGCCGCGTACCACCTCAAACGCGGCTACTGCTGCAACTCCGGCTGCCGCCACTGCCCGTACGGCGACCTCACCTGACCCGTCCGCCCCCGCCAGCCCACGCGCGAATCGAACCCGCCCAGTTACAATCAAATCATCACAATGTCCGAAAACACGACCGCCATCCCCACGCAAGATACCGTCATTCTGGGCTCCGGCTGCGCCGGCCTCACCGCCGCCATCTACGCCGCCCGCGCCAACCTCAAGCCGCTCGTTCTCGAAGGCCACGAACCCGGAGGCCAACTCTCCATCACCACGCTGGTCGAGAACTTCCCCGGCTGGCCCGAAGGCATTCAGGGTCCCGACCTGATCGAGAACATGAAGCAGCAGGCCACCCGCTTCGGCGCCGAGCTGAAGATGGCCCACCTGGTCTCCGTCGACCTCAGCAAGCACCCGTACGAGCTGAACCTAGGCCCCGGCAAGGATCCCATCCACACGCGCACCCTGATCATCGCGTCCGGCGCCAGCGCCCGCTGGCTCAACCTGCCCAGCGAGCAGGCCCTCATCGGCCACGGCGTCAGNNTCCGCCATGGAAGAGGCGCTCTTTCTCACTCGCTTCGCCACCAAAGTCACGCTCATCAATCGCACCGAGCGTTTCCGTGCCAGCAGCATCATGCTCGAGCGCGCCATCGCCCACCCCAGCATTCAGTTCCTCTCCAGCACGGTTGTCGAAGAGGTCCTCGGCGTCGAGGAAAAGGACGTGCGCGGCCTCAATCTGCGCAACACCAAGTCCGGCGAGCGCACGGAACTACCCGTCTCCTTCATGTTCCTCGGCATCGGCCACATCCCCAATGCCAAGATGTTTCACGGCCAGCTTGATCTCGATCCGGACGGCTACATCCTCACGCACGGCAACGTCTTCCCCATGCACAATGGGGAACCCGTGCCCGGCGTCTTCGCGTGCGGAGACATCCAGGACCGCCGTTACCGACAGGCCATCACCGCCGCCGGAACCGGCTGCATGGCCGCCCTCGAGGTCGAGAAATTCCTCGAAGAGCATGGCCGCTAACTGATCGCGTTCAGAACAGCAGCTTCGCGCCTTATCCCGCGAGCGAAGTCTCGCTACTTCGCCATGTTCTCGACGAAGTTGCCAATCACGGGCACCTTGAATCGCTGGCCCTGATAAGCCTTCACGATGCACATGATCCACATCACCAGCAGCGTGAGACCGCCGAGAATGCCTATGATCCAGCCCAGAATCGGGATGATCATGATCACCGAAAGGGCGAAAGCAACCACCGCCAGACCGATGCATTGGAACGCGTGGAACCGCACAAACGGCCGCTTGTTGTATTGGTCCAGCACCAGGAACAGAATCGCCGGAATGATCGTTATGTAGGCGAGGGCACCGGCCACGTTATCCGCCAGCCCGCTGTCAGTTACTGCCGGAGGGGGAACAGATGAGGCTACTTGAGGATCTTCCATCGCGATTCTCCTGACTGAATTAAGACGGGTTGCAATTTCACCGATCTACAGCCTGGCCCGAGGGGAGTGACTGTGAATATACTCCCGACTGGTGGAGGGCCGTCAAGCGGATCTCGAACGCAGCAGATGCGCCGTAAGACATAGCTACTCCTGCCTGTTCGCCCAAGGCAAACCAGGTCGAGAATCCTGCAACTTCAACCCCAAAAAAACGTCTAACCCATAGGAACTCCCTCGTAAGTCGACCTTTAGATCGGACCCTCGCCCTGCGCCTGCTCTCACACCTGGCACTCCTCCTCGCCGCCTCAGCCGCGTGTGCCCAGCAATCCTCCCGACCTGTCCTTCCTGACACTCCGTCGCAGACCCTGTTGGCCTCGGCAGCCGCGGCCAAAGGGTCCGATCTGCCCGCCATTTCAACCTCCGCAGCCCCCGAAACCGACGGGGCCGCCGCCTTCGCCCAACCGCCGGCCACGGACGCGCCAACAGCCACCGGACAAGGCAGCACTCCAAAGGCGGCCGCCCAGGTCCCGGTCGATGCGAACGGCAATCCAATCCCGCTCGAGCGGCGGGAGCCAACTCGAATCCTCGGCCTGATGCCCAACTTCCGCACCGTATCCGGCGGCGCCATGCCCCCTCCGCCCGGCTGGAAGTACAACTTCACCGTCGCCAATCACCAGGCATTCGATTACTCCACCTTCATCTTCCTCGGGCTCACCTCCATGTCGGCCGAGGGCATGGACTCCCATCCCGCGCTCGGCAAAGGTGTGGACGGCTTCTACAACTACACGTGGCGCGGCTTTCTCGACAAGACCGACAACACCTACCTCTCCGCCTGGCTGCTGGCCAGTTCGCTCCACGAAGACACACGCTATTACGCTCTAGGAAGCCCCCACAAAATCCCCACGAGAGCGCTCTACGTGATCAGCCGCCAGGCAGTTGCGCGCACCTACGCAGGCAGCCAGACTCCAAACATCGCGGGTCTCGGCGGCAAGGTGTTGACCCAGGTGATCTCCCGCTACTACTACCCATCCTCCACCACCAGCTTCGACGCCCTCGCCACCAAGTTTGGCTACTCGGTTATGCGCGATGTTGCGTTCAGCGCCGTCCGTGAGTTCTACCCAGACATCGCCGCCCACTACATCCGCAAGCACCGCGCAAAATTGCTCCGCGAGCAGCAGCAGCAACAGCCCTAATCACCAATCTTGCCGTGCCTGTTGAAATTCCCCACCATCAACCCCATTGCCCCAACCCGTCATCCCTGCGATACTTAACCGTGCCCCACACGCGCGGCCAATCAAGACAACTAAATACACGGAGGCGGAGATGTCAGCGAAATACATCTTTGTAACAGGCGGAGTTGTGTCTTCGCTCGGCAAGGGCCTTGCCGCAGCATCTATCGGCTGCCTGCTCGAAGCCCGCGGCATCAAGGTCAACCTGATGAAGTTCGACCCCTACCTCAACGTCGACCCCGGCACCATGTCGCCGTTCCAGCACGGCGAAGTCTTCGTCACCGACGACGGCGCCGAGACCGACCTCGACCTCGGCCACTACGAGCGCTTCACCCACGCCAAGCTCTCCCGCGATAACAACCTCACCACCGGTCGCATCTACGAGCAGATCATCACCAAGGAGCGCCGTGGCGACTACCTCGGCAAGACCGTCCAGGTCATCCCGCACGTCACCAACGAGATCAAGAACGCCATGCGCAAGGTCGCCGCTGACTGCGAGGTCGCCATCGTCGAGATCGGCGGCACCGTCGGCGACATCGAATCGCTACCCTTCCTCGAAGCCATCCGCCAGATGCGTCAGGACCTCGGCCGCGACAACACCGTCTTCGTCCACGTCACGCTCATCCCATGGATCGCCGCCGCGCAGGAACTCAAGACCAAGCCCACCCAGCAC
>PKWK01000316.1 GCA_003133205.1 Granulicella sp.
TTTATAACACAGTAGTACTAAGAGCCTTTACCAAGCTGTGATGAGACGTTTTCGCTACGCGGGGTATGCTCACAGCGAGTTGGGCGGACACTCATACGCTTGGCACAGGGTAGGCTAGGGTTCCCGAAAGTAGACGTTGAATTCGCAGGAGTGGCCAAGCCCGACCTGTTCCCTTGCGAGGTCTGCCTGCTTCGCGAAGAACATGTATCTCTCTTCCATTTCGGTCACAACATTGGGGTCTTGTTGGACTTCCCGATGATGGAGGCTTTCGCCGTCGATCATCTCACTCACCTGGACGAAGTTGGGTGAAGAGCAGTGGAAGCTGATTACTGCGTCCCGTGGCTTCATGTCATGTTGAAGCCGATTGAATTCCTTGCTGCCTCGCATGATTCAAGCCTACGTCTCCGGCGGCTTCGTATCGGTGTCCTGCCGCACATGCGTCACGGTGGCGGTCCCTGATGGTAGCGACGGCACATCGCTAAGCTGCTGCACGCTTCAACTTCGCATACTGCTGCGGCGTCAGGGGTCGACGAACTCGCGGCCCCGGCCCCACGCCCTAGCACTGCGGTCGAACTCGGCAAGGGTTGCGTCCACGGGATGGCGGNNTCCGGGAAGAAATAATGTCCCCTCTCCAGCGAAACCTGGAGACGGGGACTTTTTTTTGCGGCCAAGGCTGACTAAGCCTGGATCTATCCGTCAGAGCCATGAGAAGGTGTTGGCCCGGTCCTGCACCGCCGCCGTCGTCGAGGAGCTTAGCCCTCGATCTGACTCACGCGGAGTTCGGCGGGCACTCGTACGCCTCGCACANNCAGGCTCGTTGTTGCGCACGTTGCCAACGCGCGGGTCTACGGGATACGCTCTCATCTCCCCGGCGTCGTAGGGTCGGAGCAGGTCAACGGGCGGGTGTTCGGCGTCGTCGCGTGTGAGCCATCGGTCATACTCCGACGACTTGAGGATCACGGGCATTCTGTTGTGAACCGTGGCGGTCAGTTCATTCGGATCGGTCGTGATGATGGCGAAGCTTTGCAGCCAATCCCCGTTTGTTTCTTTCCATGCATCCCACAACCCCGCGAATGCGAACGGCTCACCGCTCCGCATGGAGAACGCAAACGGCTGCTTGGTTTTGGCGTCCAGGGTTGCCCATTCGTAGAAGCCATCTGCTGGGACGAGGCAGCGACGGCGACGGAGTGGGCCGCGCCACAACGGTGCGCTCGATAGCGTTTCTGCCTTCGCATTGATCGTGCTGAAACCCTTGAAGTCTGCGAGGCTCTTGGCGAAGTACGGAACCATTCCCCAACGCATCATCACAAGCTGGCGCTCTCCGCTGTCCCTCGCCGCGCGGATGACCGGCTGGGACGTCGTTGGCGCGACGTTGTAGTCGGGTGGGAGTACGAAGCCATCGGGCAGTCTGCCGAGGTGGAACGCCTCCGCGATGCGCTGCTTGTCGGACCGTCGATAGTAGCGGCCACACATAATCAGATTCTAGCGGCTCATCAGCTTTGCGTACTGCTCCGGCGGCAGTGGACGTACTCGCTCCACCGGCCCGAGGCACGAACGCTGTGGTCGATTTCTTGCCGGAGGCTGCTGCGAGGTCACTACCTGCGTGGTTCCACCGACTCCTCGTGGATGTTCATCACGTACCGTCGACCCAGCTTCATACCAGCGCCCTGCACAATGACACGGATGGAGCGGGCATTGACACCCTGCCTGCCAATCAGCGTGCCGGTGTCATCGGGATGCGTGTGGATGCTGAAGGCAGCCCCGTCTTCTTCCACGAGGGTCTTTATGATCACGAACTCAGGCTGGTCGACCAGAGCACAGACGATCTTGTGCAGCAGCTTATGGACTTGGACACCTCGTGGATCGGGCAAGGGGAACACTCCTCGCTAGACTGGAACCCGGCCCCCCGACACCTTGCGCGGCGGGTACGTTACCGATGGCCAATGCCGCTCTGGAATCCACTGCCCTCCGACTTCCTCTACGCCGACCGACCTACCGCAAGCCTCACAACGGTAGGTACCCCATCGCGCTCGGTCTCTGTTTTTGCGGAGTAGTTGCTGCGTTTCAAGGCTGAGTTCGCCGTCGCAGGGCTTGGAAGGTATAGGCATACTGACTCAAGGCTACCACCCTGGCGACGGACTACCGATGGTCACTCGCCTTGAGGCAGGCCGCTATCCTCAGAATCCGAGGGCATCATCTGCGCTTGGGGCAACGTGGCGTGTAGAAGCGCGGCGGAGTAGTACGCGGTATTGCCATCGTCAAAGCCGATGACAATGCCATTGTCCATCCGGTCCGAGAAAGTGATACGTGACTCGCGACGGCCATCCATAAGAAATGATGCCACGCACGCCCCGGAAGCGTCTGTCAGTCAGGCAACGGAAGATTGAAGCTTGAGCCGGGCCGCTATACTGCCCAGTACGCCGTTCCCGGTGCCCGTAGCGCCTCACCTCGGACCTGTAGCTTGCCGTATTGCTCCGGCGTCAGGTGGACGTACTCGCTGCCTCGACCCCAGGCCCTGACGCTCCGGTCGAACCCGGCCAACGTTGCGTCCTCGGGCTGGCACCGCCCCACGAAACTGCGGAGGGCTTCCAGGTCGGCGAAGTTGTAGAAGCGCGTCCTGGAGCCGATGGTGGTCCGGCAATCGGCTTCGACGAAGTGGACGGTTCAGGCGTTTCTGTATAGCTGAAAGTTCAGCAGGACTCGGGGCATGGCAAGAGCATAGGCGGAGAGTGAACCGGCGTCATCCACAACTCTGTGACCGACACACTCGGGCGCTCCGGTCGAAATGCCTCCGGGCGTTACCCTCGGACCCGGAGCAACGGTACTTTGCGCGGCGGGTATGCCACCGAAGGCCAATGCTGCTCTGGAATCCATTGCCCTTCGACTTCCTGAACCCCAACCGTCCGGCCGCATACCTCACAACGGTAGGTACCCCATCGCGCACGGCTTCGATTCTTGCGGAGTACCTGCTGCGTCTCTTGGCTGAGTTTTCCGTTACATGGCTTGGAAGGTATAGGCATATACTGGTGTCCGGTTAGATGTCGAATAGATTCAGTTGGTTAGCGAACGTCGGTTGGTCGGTTCTGTGGAGATATGGCTGAAGGGCGCATGAAATCTCGGTTTTCTCAAAGATCGAGACCGACAGAATCTGTAGACAAGTGTAGAGCGAGGCATCGAGTTTCAGTTCTTTCTTGACGATAGCGATCAGCACATAGGTGGCTACCGCGCACCAAATCTGGCTCTTCA
>PKWK01000211.1:0-30528 GCA_003133205.1 Granulicella sp.
TCGCTGCCGGCGAGGTGGTGGAGCGGCCTGCGTCCGTGGTGAAGGAGCTGCTGGAGAACTCGCTCGATGCAGGCGCCACGCGGATTCGGATTGAGGTTGAGGGCGGCGGGCGAAAGCTGATCCGCATCGTCGACAACGGCCACGGCATGGTGCGGGACGACGCGCTGCTTGCCTTCGAGCGGCATGCTACTTCGAAGCTGCACTCATCGGACGACCTGTTGTCGATTCGGACGCTTGGCTTTCGCGGAGAGGCGTTGCCTTCGATTGCGAGCGTGTCGCGGCTGACGCTGGAGACTCGGGCCGCGGAGGACGCATCGGGCACAGAGGTGGAGATTGCCGGCGGCAACATGCTGCGCGTGGAAGATGCGGGGATGCCGGCGGGCACGACGATCGCGGTCCGCGATCTCTTCTACAACACGCCGGCGCGGCGCAAATTCCTCAAGTCGGAGCAGACTGAGCTGGCGCACATTGCCGCGCTGGTGACGCACTATGCACTGGCGCATCCGTCGCGCCACTTTGAGCTGCATTCGGCGACGCAGGCGTTGCTGATCGCGCCGGCGGTTGGATCGACCGGCGATCGGCTGTTCCAGATCTTCGGTCGCGATACAGCGGCGTTGATGCTCCCCACCGCGGCCGAGATCGACTTCACGCGGGCCGGGTTGCCGGAGCCACCGCCCTGGAAGCGCGAAGCGGACTATGCGCCGCCCGATCCCGGATTCCTGCGCATCACGGGGTTTGTTTCCAAGCCGGAGTTGCAAAAGCTGAACCGCAATTCGATCTATGTGTTTGTGAACCATCGCCTGGTCCGCGACCGTGTGGTACTGCACGCGCTGACCGAGGCGTATCGCAACATCATTCCGCCGACTTCGTTTCCGGTGGTGCTGCTGTTTCTGGAGATGCCGCCGCAGGAGGTCGATGTCAACGTGCATCCGGCGAAGACTGAGGTGCGCTTCCGGCAGCCGAGCTTCGTGCACGATTTCATTCGCGACACGGTGCGGACGACCATGATGACGGCGCGACCGGCGGCGAGCTTCGCCTCGGCGCTCAACTCGGGGCCTCTGGCCAGCGCATCGTTGCTGATTGATGTGAGTCCCATGCCTGGGCCGCCCGGGGACACTGTGTTCTCGCCGCGGGCTGTCGCGGAGTCCGAAGGCGATCCGTGTGCGGCGGACGTGGACGCGTTTACGCTAGGAGCGCCGGTGGTTCCCGAATCTCCCGGCCGATTTGCCTTCTCCGATCAGGGCATTGCCGTGGGATACGAGAACGAAGAGGGTGCAGCGAGTGCGAAGGAAGCCGGGGCGTTCGAGGCGGACGGCCCGGCCGAGACGCTGAACGCGCTGGCCACGCTGAAGCCGCTGGGCCAGTTGCGCGACTCGTTTATTCTGGCGGCGAATGACGAGGGGCTGTGGATTATCGATCAGCATGTGGCGCACGAGCGCGTGCTGTTTGAGAAGATACTGCGCGCCCGGGAGGTGGAACAGGTGCAACGCCAGCGGCTACTGATGCCGGTGCTGGTCGACCTGCTGCCGGCGCAGATGGTCTCGTTCGCCGCGATTGCGCACGAGCTCGACCTCAACGGCTTTGAGGCTGAGCCGTTTGGCCCGCGCACGCTGGCTATCAAGGCCGCGCCGGTGGGTCTGGAAGGGCGTGAGCTGGAGCGGATGCTCGAAGAGGTGCTGGCGGTGCCGGACAAAGAGCAGCAGGAAGAGAACGCGGAGACGCGGCGGAGGCGGATTGCGGCCTCGATCGCATGCCACGCTGCGATTAAGGTCAATATGCCTCTGGACCCCGTAAAGATCGAGTGGCTGCTGACGGAATTGGGCAAAACGGAGCATCCAATGAGTTGTCCGCACGGGCGGCCCATCGCTTTGCGGTATTCTCATAAAGAGATACAGCGCGCGTTCCAGCGCATCTAGAAATAAAGAACGCCCAGCACCCGATTGGGACCACAACGGGACGGCCATGCACTACACCGGATTCAAACGCAATCTCGCAGTTCGCTCTTTGACAAATAATCTGTAACCGGCCTGGACTTCGGCCCTGAACCCAAGAAACTCTCCATCGCCCGCGCGAAGGATTGCTGCAGCCTTAGCTCCGACCGAGCGCGCCGCCCAGCAGGAAGGCATTTCCCATTTTGAATAACCCGAGTAGTACCCCCGAAACCTCGAACCCATCGATTCCAACCGCGGCGCAGCTTGCAGACGCGCGCTTGAAGCAGTGGCACCAGCAGGGCGAAGCTCTGCTGACGCTGGAGAACCTTCGCGGCTGGATCAACGCCGCCGGCCTCGCCCTGTTCGCGCCTCGTCCGCAGATTGCCTCACCCGCGCCATCGCTGGTTGAAGCAGTGCTGGGTGGGCCCAACCCTAGTCCTACACTGGAGCAGACCACAGAAGCTCGAAGTCTTCTTGCCCGCCTTGTGGCGGAGGGACTCGCTGTGCCGCTGAACCTGCTTGGGCCGGGTGTGGGGACGGTTCACGCCGGTGCTCCGGGCGACACGCCGGATTTTGTCGCGTCGACTGCCGTATTTTCGTACGTGTTTACACTGCGTGGGGACAAGGCCTGGAAGCAACCGCCCACTACTACAGGGGCGTTCAAGGTATCGCAGCTTGCGCTTGCGACGCACGAGGCTCTCTCGCGGCGCGGGCCGCTGTCGGCGTACGACCTGACGACTGAAGTTGGCAAGGAGGTGACCGAGGCCGCTGTGCTGCGCGCTCTTGGAGAGCTTTGGACGCACCTCCGCGTGCTTCCGCTGGCGCAGCCCGATGGAGCGACCACGCTGTGGGAGCTGACCAGCGCGCGCTTTACCAAGCAGATCAAGGCGGGCGCCAATGCGGGCCAGCCATCGGCGCTGTCTGCGCTGATCTCGCTCTACCTTGGACAGGCCATCGTTGCTGCTGAGGATGAGATCGAAAGCTTCCTTTCGCCGCTTGCCTCCCGTTCGCGTGTTCGCGATGTCATCCATGCGCTGCTCTCGGCCCGCCAGCTCGATACGATCGCCGTCGAGGGGCGGACCATGCTCCATGTTGCCGGTGCGCTGCCTGCGTTTCTTGCGCCTGAGGCGGCGGTTGTTGCTTCCGAATCGCAGGTTGCGGGCGAGAGTGAGATTGCGGTCGAGACGGACGGAGCACAGGACGTGGACGGCCCCGGGGAAGCGCCGGCGCGCATTACGAAATTCGTGCCCAAGCCGCGCAAGATCGGTACCGGCTACCTGGCCAAGGCCAAGCCGTCGAAGTTTGCGGCCAAGCCTGGCCCATTCGAACGCGGATCGAAGCCCAGCTCTCGGCCGGGGTTCAGCGCGGGTTCAGGGCCAGCCGCAGGCCGCGAACGCCGCCCCTTCAGCAAGCCCGCATCCGGCGGGTTCGACAAGCCCTGGGACGAAGAGAAGACGCGCCGGCTCGCCGCCGCGCGGAAGCCGTCTGAGGTTAGCGAAGACGTGGGCGCATCCGAGCATGCGGCAGGTGCTGCGGAATCGGCTCAGCCCCGTGCTCCGCGTGTCTACAAGCCGCGCACTGAAGGTGCCGGGGATCGTGGCAAGTTTGGCGGTAAGCCTGCATTCCGGGGGAAGCCGTCCTTCGGCGACAAGCCAGCGTACGGCGGTAAGCCGTCCTTCCGCGGAAAGCCATCGTTCGGCGAGGGGCGTCCACCGCGGCGCGACTTCGCTTCACGGGCAGAGGGTGAGGGCAGCGATGCTCGTCCACCGCGCAAGACGTTCAGCAAGCCTGGCACGTTCGGACGCAAGCGGGAGGGGTTTGCAGCGCGGGCGTCTGGCGACGAGCGACCGCCGCGCCGCGAGTTTACGCCGCGAGCAGGGCAAGGTGGCGACAGGCGTCCAGGTCAGCGATCCGGCCGCGGCGAACGCCCCGCTTTCGGCAGTCCCCGACCGGCCGGTTCCTACGCTCCGCGGCCGCGGGGCGATCGGCCTCAAGGCACGGAAGGCGGCAGCTTTGCGCCGCGCAAACCGTATGCCCCACGCGGAGCCGGCTTCTTCAGCGCCAAGCCGCGTCCCTCCGATGACCGGGGCGACCGGGCTGCAAGCGGGCCGCGTGAGCGGCAGGACCGAGGCTCAAGCACCGAGAGCGGGAAGCGCGTC
Organism: Granulicella sp.; assembly: GCA_003133205.1. The sequence goes on from PKWK01000211.1 coordinate 4,091, forward strand.
TATCGCAAGTTTGACGCTCCGCGCGACCGGCCTGCGCGCGGGGAAGGATTCGGCGGCGATGCGCGCAAGGCAGGTGGAGACTTCGCGCCACGGAAGTTCGCGGGTAAGCCTGGCTCAAAGGCGGGCGGAAAGTCGGGCGGATTTGCCGGCAAGACCGGACACAAGCCGGGCGGCGGCTTTGCGGGAAAGAAGTCGTATTCAAAGTCAGGTGCGCCGTTCTCGGACAAGTCAACCAGCACGTTCGCAAAGTTCGCCGGCAACAAGAAGCCCTTCGGCAAACGAGCGCCGGCGCGCAAGTTCAAACCTACTCAAGGTGAGTCCGCCTGATGCACGACCAGACCAAAGCTCCGGCAGAAGCCGCGACGGCACGCACCGATGCAACCGTGTTTCGCAGCCGGCCAGTGATTGCGATCGACGGCCCAGCCGGCGCCGGGAAGAGTACGCTCGCGGCCCATCTGGCGCGGCGCTTCGGCTTCCTCAACCTGGAGACGGGGGCGATGTATCGCGCACTCGCGTTGAAGGCGATTGAGAGCGACTTTTCGTTCGACGAAGAGGGGCCGCTGGTCGCGCTCGCGGAGACGACTCGCATCGATCTCCAGCCGCAGCTTGAGGGCAATCGCGTCCTGCTCGATGGGATGGACGTATCGCGGCGCATTCGCGAGTCGGACGTTACGTCGGCAGCCTCGCGGATCTCCGTTCATCCTCACCTTCGCGCGTGGATGGTTGGGCAGCAGCGCGCGCTCGGTGCGGGGGGTGGCGTGGTGATGGAAGGCCGCGATATCGGCACGGCAGTCTTTCCGGATGCGGAGGTCAAGATCTTCCTCGACGCGGCTCCGGAAGTCCGGGGCAACCGGCGCTTTCGCCAAGTCATTCCCACGGAAACGACCACTTCGCATCAGGCCGAGTTGCGCCAAGACTCCGACACCGAGGGTACCGAGCAGCAGCGCGTCGCCCGTCAGGCGATCGTTGACGAGATGCATGAACGCGATCGCCGCGACCGCAATCGGGCGGAGTCGCCGCTCCGCCCAGCCAGTGACGCGGTGATCCTGGACTCAACCGCCATGACGCTCGGCGAGGTTCTGGCCCAGGCGGAGCAGATCGTTCTCGCCCACCTGCCACGGGGCTGACGCACAAAGTCTCATGTCATCTTGAGGTTTCGGCGGTCGGATGCGTCGGTTGGATGCCTAAGTTGCACCATTTACGATGCAATACCGTCTATTTACGAATTTTGTGCACAAAACCTTGCCACCTGTGCTAACCTTCACACATCGTTTGAAACAGATTGGTTTCTGGACGATTTAGCATTATCGACCCCCGATTTGGATCTTGCGGCAAATTCATCAGTACTAAGGAAATTAACAAAATGGAACAGGGAACAGTGAAGTGGTTTAACGATGCCAAGGGGTTTGGCTTCATCAGCCGTCAGAACGGCGAGGACGTGTTTGTTCACTACTCGGCGATTAATTCGAACGGTTTCAAGAGCCTTCAAGAAGGTCAGGCTGTGCAGTTCAACGTGGTCAAGGGGCCCAAGGGTTGGCAGGCGTCTGACGTTCAGCCTCTCTAGTCTTTGGCTTTTGGTTCACGGTCCTGGGCTGTAGCAGCACTCGGCTTCAACCAAGTTTTGCGGGAGGGACGGCTGCGGCTGTCCCTCTTCGCCGTTTAATCCTCTGCGGATTAGCGAATTTACGGCTGTGCGGGTCCGTCCGGAGCCTGCGGCGTACCCACCTGCGTCACACCCGGAAGAATTGTTGAAGTCGTTCGGAACTTGCGATAATCCGAGTTCACGACCTGGCCGCTGCCGTTGAAACTGAAGAAGAGCAGGGCGCGGGCTGCACCCTGGCCCTCGAAGCGTGCTGGAAGCCACACCTCATCATTGACCTTGGTCTGTACCATTGAGAATCGCGTGTCTTTCTGAATGTTCGCGATCAGGCCGCCCCCGATTTTGAATGCGTTTGCGAAGTGTCCCTCAACACGAGAGAGCACGTGGTCCTGCTCGTCGATCCACGCGGTACCGACCAGATCTCGAATGGCATCCTCGGAGCGGTTGCGTGTTTTGGCTTTCGGATCGCCCGTGTAGTCGACGGCGATGGTGTCACGGCCGTTGAGCTGCACGCGGCGGGCATTGGTGAACGAGCCAAGCTCCAGCAGGCGCGAGACCGTGACCTCCTCGTTGCCGCGTGTGTCCGTTTCCTTCCCCTTGTCGTCCGCCTTCTCGCGTTTCTCGCGGCCCTTGGCTGCTACCTTGTCGATGCGGTCGTTCTCTTTTGCAATTTCTTCAGGGCTGAGATCCTTGCCATCCTTCTTCACGACTCGCCGCACCGGGACGCCGTTCACCCAGAAGTGGTCGGATTCGGTGACCCTTGTCTTCTTGATCTTCCCGTTCCCGTCGACCTCCTGCTCAGTCAGGACGGAGTGATAGATGTAGTCCTTTTCGACAGACTCGGACTTGCGCTGGTTTGCCTCGACGTCGTGCATCATGGCGATGATGTCGGGGAGCGGCTTGTCGGGGGAGGGTTCGGCGTGCGTGCTCGCCTCGGTTAGCCGCGGTGATGTTTCGGGTGCGGTCTGCGCGCGAGCGGAGGCGCAGATAAGCGCGCATCCCAGGATGAGGAGTGTTGCCGCCCGGGTTTTGGGCATCAGTGCCTGCATCTATCCACTATTGGACTCCTATTTGACTCCGTGCGTGCGAGGGGGTTGGCTTGGCGGTCATTAAGCGCGTTAGGCGAGGGGCGAAGATTGGTGAGCCCATTAGAACTTACCCCAAGCGAGGACGAAATACGGGGATTCTGAGCCAAATTCGGCTCAGAATGACAAGCTCTGGGGGGAATGAAAGATTGTTTTCTCAGTCCGATAGCGGTCACGTGGTGACGGCGAGTTCTTCTTCGAGCTGCTGCTTTTCGGCGAGGGCGGTGTAGTAGCCGCTGCGGGCGATGAGTTCGTCGTGGGTGCCCAACTCGGCGATGCGGCCGGCGACGAGGACGGCGATCTGGTTGGCGTTTCGCGCCGTGGAGACGCGGTGGGAGATGAAGATGGTGGTGCGGCCGCGCATGACCTCGCGCAGGCCGGAGAGGATGCGCTCTTCGGTGTAGGTGTCGACTGAAGCGAGCGCGTCGTCGAGGATGAGGATGGGTGGATTGCGGATGACGGCGCGGGCGATTGCGGTGCGCTGTTTCTGTCCGCCGGAGAGGGTGATGCCGCGTTCGCCGACCTTGGTTTCGAAGCCGTTGGGGAACTCGAGGATCTCGGCGGCGATGTGCGCGGTGGTGGCGGCGTCGAGGATCTCGGGCTGAGTGGCGTCGGGGCGTCCGAAGGCGATGTTCTGCGCGATGGTGTCGGAGAAGAGGAAAGTCTCCTGGGGGACGAAGCCGATGTCGTGACGGAGGTCGGCGAGCGCGTGTTCGCGGATGGGGCGGCCGTCGATGAGGATGGTTCCCGGCGGCGCGTCGTGGAGGCGGGGGATGAGGCCGACCAGCGTGGACTTGCCGGAGCCAGTGGGGCCGACGATGGCGAGGGACGTTCCCGCGGGGATGCTGAGGTTGATGTTGTGGAGGACTTCGGGGCCTCCGGTTGGATAGGTGAAGTCGAGGTTGCGGAAGGTGATGTCGCCATGGAGTTGGGATATGTGGGTCTGCGTCTGTCCCCCGGCTTCTGTGGCGCCCCGGGCAAAATGCGGGGGTTCTTCCCCTTCACTTCGTTCAGGGTCAGAATGACAGCTGAATAGATTGGGGTCGTCGGCGATGGCGGGTTGCTGCTTGAGGAGTTCGTCGATGCGGACGACGGAGGCGGTGCCGCGCTGGAAGAGGTTGACGACCCAGCCGATGGCGATCATGGGCCAGATGAGCTGGACCATGTAGACGTTGAAGGCGGCGAAGTCGCCGACGGAGATGCGGTGGCTGACGACCTCGTGGCCGCCGACCAGCAGCGTGATCGCCAGGCCGAGGCCGAGCACGAGTTCGAGCGACGGCCAGAGCATGGCCATCAGGCGGACAAGGTGGAGGGAACGGCCGATGTACTCCTGGTTGGCGGTTTCGAAGGAGGCGATCTCGGCGTCTTCCTGGGCGAAGGCTCGGATGAGGCGCGCGCCGGAGAAGTTCTCCTGCGCTTTGGCGGAGATGTCGGAGAACATGGCCTGGATGCGCTCGAAGCGGCGGTGAATGCGCTGGCCGAAGGATTGGACGAGGACGGAGGCGAGGGGCAGCGGGCCGACGGCGCAGAGGGTGAGCTTGGGGCTGATGTGGATCATGAAGGGCAGCGCGGCCGCGGTGAAGACGAGGCAGTTTGCCGAGTACATGATGGCCGGGCCGAGGAGTTGGCGGACGGCGTTGAGGTCGTTGGTGGTGCGGGCCATGATGTCGCCGGTGCGATGGGTGTGGTAGAAGCCGGCGGATTGGCGTTCCAGATTTGCGAAGAGGTCGTTGCGGAGGTCGAACTCGATCTCGCGCGAGGCTCCGATGATGACCTGGCGGGTGATGTAGAGGAAGACGGCGGAGAGACCGGCGACGAGGAGGAGTCGCAGCGCGTGATGGATGATCTTGGCTTCGGTGACGCCGTGATTCATGTCATCGATGGCGTGCCCGACGATGCGGGGGAGCAGGACGCGGACGACATTATAGCAGATGACCGCGACGCCTCCCCAGGCGAGGTTCTTCCAGTAGCGTTTCAGGTAGGGAGCGAGCGGTTTGATGCGTTCAAGCATGGTTGATTAGATGAGTTTTTGAGGAGAAGGCTTCGCGGTGTGGGTCGGAACCCCACATCTCAAGGTCGAGATGTGGGGCACCCGGTTTATTGAGGCTTCGAGGGCGTGGAACTGGGGGTGGTGGCGGGTTGCGCCGAGGTTGGAGCCGGTTGCGCGGCGGCGGCGGCTGGCGGAGCGGGCGGCTTGGGCTCGGTGTCGCTCTGGCTGACGAGTTCGACATCGAAGACCAGGTCGGCCTTGCCCGGGATGGGAGGTTTGCCGTTGGGGCCATAGGCGAGCTGCCATGGAATGATGAGGCGGCGCTTTCCGCCAACGCGCATGCCCGACAGGCCGGTGTCCCATCCGGCGATGACATGGTGCTGGCCATAGGGGAAGGAGAAGGGTGCCTGACCCGGGTGGTCGTCGGAGGAGTCGAACTTGGTGCCATCGGTCAGATATCCGGTGTATTTGACGGTGTACCACTTGTGCGGCGCGGCGAGTTCGCCGGTGCCGACTTTAGTGTCGATGAAGTTCAGCGAGAAGGTGGAGGATTCAATGCCGAGGGTCTCGGTGAGAGCTGAGCCTACCAACGGCGCGGCGTAGTCGACCTTGACGCTTGGCACAGTGGTGAGGGTATAGAGCGGCTTGGCACAGGGTACGCCGGCGGGTAGGGCCGGGATCTTCGGCGAGAGGTCGGGCAGCTTCGCGCAACCGGTATGCGTGGCCACAGGAGCACGCGTAGCGGCAGCGGCGTGCGTTGCAGGGTGGGGCTTGGCTGGGGCCGGCGTTTGAGCTATGGCGGCGTTTTGAGCGAGCGCGATCGAGACGAAGAGCAGGGTTGGGGTGAGCTTCATAATGCAACCATGATACCAACGGCAAGGACAAAGGCTTAACCCCGATCAAAGCCGATGGAGACCGATTCAATGCGGATGTGAGAAAGGCAAAGACTCGTTAGGTGGGGGTGCGGAGGAGGAGGTAGGTTCCGGCGATGCCGAAGAGGAGGTCGGGAGACCAGGCGGCGAGCAGGGGCGGGAGGGTGCTGATCTCTCCCATGGAGCTGAAGAGGCTGGCGACGCCGAGGTAGGCGATGCCGACGCCGATGGCGGTAGCGATGCCGATGAGGCCTCCGCGCTTGNNGGACGGCGAGGATGGCCATGACCAGGGTGATTGCGGGGACGGAGATCTTGTTTGCAAGCTGGACCTGGAGCTTGATGGTGTCGAAACCGGACTGGCGGAGGTCTGCGATGTATTTGCCGAGTTCACCGTAGGACATCTCGTCGGAGAGCTTGTTCTCTTTCTTGAAATAGCCGGGCTGTTCTCGCACCTCGGGGAAGGTGGCGACGGTAAAGGGCTGGTAACTGGCGATGGCTTCTCCGGCGAAGGAGCGCTGCCATCCGTTGTCGAAGATCCAGCGGTTGACGGTCTGGTCCCAGCGGACGGTGTCGGCGTGGATGCGGCGCTGGAGGGCGAAGGTCTGGGGATCGAACTCGAAGATGGTGAGGTTGTCGAAGACGTCGTGGTCTGAGTCGAAGGCCTGGTAGTAGAAGATGCGGGCCGGGTCGCCTGCTTTGTCAGTCTGGCCGGAGATCCACTTGCGGCCGGGGAGGAGGAAGGTCTGAGCGGGCTTGCCCTTGATCTCTGCGCGGAGCTGCTCCTGGCGGCGGTTGGCGTCGGGGAGGTAGGACTCGTCGAAGGCGAAGAGTGCGGCGGCGAGGACGGCGGCAAGGACGAGGATGGGCGCGACGACTCGATAGAGGCTGATGCCGGTGGCCTTCATTGCGGTGAGTTCGGAGGCGCGATTGAGGGCGCCGAAGGTGATGAGAACGGCGAGCAGGGAGCAGAGCGGGGTGACCGCGTTGATGATGAAGGGGACGAGGTTGATGAGGTATTTGCCGACGATGATGAACGGAGTCTGATTGCGGACGATGTCGCCCATCAGTTCGAAGAAGGTGAAGACGACATAGAGCAGGGCGAAAGCACCGAGGGATAGAAGGAAGTTGGTGGCGTAGGCACGCATAACGTATTCGTCGAGCAGAAGAGGGAAGCTGGTTTTGAAGAGGCTCCTCATGCGCTGGACGAGGGTGGGTGCGGGATGGTGCGCGTAGCCGGGGTGGGCGGCGGCATGCGAGTGGGGCTGGAGATGGTTGGAGGATGCGCCTGCGAATTCGTCGGCGGCCGGATCGCCAGTGGGACCGGTGAAGCGGGAGAAGGTCGCGGCGATGCGTCGGGGTGCGATGACGGCGAGTTTCTTCCCGAGTGTTGCGCCGACGGAGGTGAAGAAGTTGAGCAGGATTCCGCCTCCTGCGAGTTGCTGCAGCAGTATGGAGCCGAACGCGGTGAAGATGAGGTTGGCGCCCCAGACCCCGAGGAATGGGGAGAGCTTGCCGGACTTTGCGAAGGCGACGCCGATGTTGGAGAGCAGATAGTAGGCGAAGACGAGCAGCAGGGTGAGGACGAAGCCGGTGCTCTTGCCGCCGCGCTTGGAGGACAGGCCGAGGGGCACGCCGATGAGCATGAGGACGAGGCAGGCGAAGGGATAGGAGAAGCGGGTGTTGAATTCAATTCGCGCGGCGCGGGCATCGCGCGAGTTGGCGTTGTCACCGTGCGTGCGCTGCCAGAGTTCGCGAAACGAGAGCGCCTGGAGGTGGGTGCTCGTGCGCGAGATGTGAATGTCGTCCTGGGACTCGAGTTGCAGTGGCAGGTCAGTGGAGGCGTCGGTGGAGATGTCGTACTGGTTGGGGTCGGTGGGAGATATCTGGTGCTGGCCTGCGTTGACCAGGTGAAGGAGCAGGCTTTGCGAGTCGCCGTTGTTGGAGTTGGAGACGCTGGCCTGGTCGGCGGTGGTGATGTTGGGATCCGCGGGCTGGGTGAGGTCTGCGAGGAAGACGTGGCGCCAGGCGGCGTTGGCGGTGGGGCGGACGTCCTGGACGTACAGGACCTTGTCCTTGAAGTCTTCGTAGAAGACGCGCGGCTCAATGGCGACGGAGGCCTGCGAGGTTTTGAGCTGCTCTTCGAGCTTGAGCAAGTCGCCGGCGCCGTGCGGTGCGAAGTAGAGGGCGTTGACGAGGCCGAGGGCGAGGGCGGTGAGGGAGAGGATGGAGACGATGCGGACGAAGCTGAGAGCGCCGATGCCGCAGGCGCGCATGGCGGTGACTTCGGAGTCGGCGGCGAGGCGGCTGAGGCCGAGGAGGATGCCGGCCAGGACTGCGGTGGGAATGGTGACGGTGAGGGTGTTGGGGAGCATGTCGCCGAAGATGCGGAGAGCGTCGGTGAACGATGCGGAGTCGCGAACGAGGAGGTCGAGGATCTTGGGGAGGTCGCGCATGAAGAGCACGAAGGTGAAGAGGACCCCGCCGAGGAGGGCGTAGGAGGTGACTTCGCGAAGGACGTATCGGGTGAAGATGCGCATGGGGCGATTTGGGGGCAGTGCGAGGAGGAGCGGTTGGACCCTTTAGCTTAAGTAGATGCTCAGGCGGCTGTCCGGGTTCGGGATTTGGCTTGCGCTCGAATTGCGCGTACTGGGCGAATCTTCACTCTCTTGACACGGCGCGCCTGGGCGAGATCGTAGTTGGTCTGGAGGCGAAGCCAGAAGCCCTCGGAGGTTGTGAAGGCATCGTCGAGCTTGAGCGACATGGCGGCGGAGATTCCGGAACGGCCGTTGAGGATCATGGAAAGGTTGGCCCTGGTTACACCGAGGTGGGCGGCGAGGGCACTGACGGTAAGGTCGTCTCCCATATATTCGCGAAGGACTTCGCCCGGGTGGGATGGATTGAACATTGGCATGGATAAAACCTCCTTTTTCGATGCCGCAGAGTGTATAGCGTATTGATATGCAATACGGATGTCAAGGGAACGGGCTAGAACTTGAAGCGGTAGCGGAGTTCGGCGTAGAGCTGGCGTGGGTCGTTGAAATGAAAGCCGCCGAAGGTGAGGGAGTTGTCGAGCAGGACGCGGCGGTTGGCGGCGTTGGTTGCGGTGATGGAGGCGGTGATGTTCTCGGCGAAGGTCTTGCCGAGAGCCAGGTCGAAGGTGGTGTGCTGCGGGAGATATGGATTGGCGTAGGGAGTAGTGGGGTCTGGATTGCCGTTGGTGAAGCCGGAGCCGTAGTAGACGTTGGTGGATGCGGTGATGTCGCGGGGGAGCGTCGCGTTGAAGCCGAGGTTGAAGGTGTTGCGCTGGTCGTGGTCGACGGGTGTGTAGTGGAAGCCGGCGTCGCATGATGGGTCGCCGATGGGGGCGCAGATGAGGCCGCCGGTGATGTTGCCGCGCTGCTCGGCGATCTGGTTGGAGTAGGCGAGGTGGGCCTGCCCGAAATGACCGAGACGCGGTGAGCGAAGGGTGATCTCCCATGCGCGGACCAGGGCGCCGTCGATGGTGACGGGGAAGTAGATGCTGGAGTCGCCGATGTTGGAGTGGTCGAGGAAGTTGTTGACGCGGTTCTTGAAGGTGTCGGCGTCGAGCAGCCAGCCGCGGAATGGGATCTGAAGACCGAACTGGTGCTCTTCGTCGCGCTCGCCGTGGAGCGGGGCGAGGGCGGTGTTGTTGCTGCTGGCGAAGGCTAGGACCGGGCCCGATGCGGTGACCAGCGGTGGCGGCTGGTAGAAGCGGCCGTAGAATCCGCGGAAGACCCAGTTGAGTTTGGGGATGAGGAGGGCTGCGCCGATGCGGGGAGCGGTGGAGTTCTCAGTGAATTCGCCTTTGAAGCGGGACTGGCGCAGGCCGGCGGTGAGCGTGAGCCACGATGTGGCTTTGAAATTGTCGGAGAGGTATTCTTCGACGACGCTGCCGTTGGTGGTGTCGGGCTCGTGGATGGGTTGTGTGCCGGTGTTGTCGTTGAAGATGGCTCCGAAGAAGTAGTCGTCGTACTGATCGAAGAAGTAGACGCCGCCCTGCAGGGTGTTGTGGGCGAGCGGGCCGCGCAGAGGCTGGATGGTGAGGGATATATGCCCGCCGCCGTAGTTTGACGTGCGGTCCACGGTTGTCGCGACCGGCGTGTCGCTGGGGGGTGAGTTGTAGTCGGCCTGGTTGTAATGGAAGAAAGGCGAAGCCTGCAGGACGGTCGAGGGGTTGAATGTGTGCAGCCAGGTGAAGGCGGCGACGCCATCGGTCTCGTTCTGGGTGTCGCGCAGACCGCTGGAGTCGTACTGGCTGTTTTCGATGCTGTTGGGGTTGGGGTCGTAGGGGATCTGGAAGAAGTCGTGGCGGAGTTGCGTAATCAGGCGGAGCTGGTCCTTTGGGGTGCGGTTGTAGATGAGGGATGCGAAGCCGCCTTCGCTGTTGGTTGCGTCATGTAGCACTCTGCCGACGGGCGGGGCGAGGCCATAGTCGCTGCGGCTGCCGTTTAGGCTGGCGTACCAGGCGAATTTTTCGGTGTGGTCGCCGAAGTTGATCTGGTCGTCAGTTTGGAGGAAGTTGCCCACGGAGAGGACTAGCTCGGCCTGGCGGCTGCGCTCGAATCCGGTGCGGGGGACAACGTTGAAGACGCCGTAGGTGCGGTCGCCGACGTCGGAGGTGTAGCTGCCGCGCTGGACTTCGAGGTAGTCGATGTCCCGGGGGTCGATCTGGGCGGCTAGGTTACTGGCGATGTTGGTGTTGGGGATTTCGACGCCGTCGATGAGCCATGTGACCTGGTGGCCGCCGCGCATGTGCAGCATGTCGTGAGTCATGTAGGTGCCGGGGACGTAGTCGGTGATCATGGCCATCGAGTTGGCGCGATCCGCGCCGGGGGTCTGGGCGATGTCGAGGCGGTCGACGAGGGTCGTGGAGGTGACGGTGTCGACGTTGGCGGCCTGGGTGGGCGCGGTGACGGTGACGGATTGCGAGACCGTGCGGAGTTGCAGCTCAAAGTGGAGGATGGGTGCGGTGCCGGAGAGAACGGTGAGGGTCTGCTGAAGAGTCTGGAATCCGGTGTGGGAGATGGTGACGGTGTAGTCGCCAAGCGGGATGTTGGGCAGGGTGAACGCGCCCTCGCTGTTGCTGTCGGTGGACCTGGTGAAGGCGGAGTGGGCGGCGGCGAGCGTGATGTGGGCGGCAGGGAGCGGGCGGTGCTGGGGGTCGTGGACGACGCCCTGGAGCTGGGAGAAGACCGTGGCGCGCGCGATGCTGGATGGGAGCAGGCACAGGAGCAGGACAAGGTGGAGGACTACGAGTCCAACGGCTCTGAAGTGCGTGCGAGTGGGTGATTGCATAGAATTCCGCGGTCACTTGCCGAGTGACAGGCTGAGCGCGTCGTTGCTAGGCGACGAGCGCATGGGGTGGGACGCAGGTTGAACGAGGCGGGATTACGCGAGGCGGGGTGGAGGTCCGCGCTTGAGGTTTGCGGAGGTGCTGAAGGTACAGGCACGGCGCGTGGTTGCGGCCAGCGGCGCGGGATTGCGGAACTGTTCGACGGAGAGGCTGAGCGGCGTGGCGAGCGAGGCGGTCGCGATGCGGGGCGGCGTGGTTGCGGCTGGGTAGTCGGGGCAGGGCGGAGATGTGAATGCAGGGCCGCTGTTGGCGGCGGGCATCATCATGGTGCAGTGATGCTTACCGTGGCGGCGGCAACATGCGGGTAGGGAGGCCTGGGGGTCGGCAGTTGCGGCGAAGAGGGGGAGGACAAACGGGGATCCGAATGCGATCAGCAGCGTGATGGCGAGCATTCGGCGGAGCATGGTTGAGTATAGCGGGTTTTGGCGGCTGGCCGGGAGGTTCCCAGGGCGGAAAATGCTAGTGCAGATTGGCTTGCGGCGAACCGGGTTTTGGGGGGATGGGGTCTGGGCAGTCGCCCTCGATGCAGGCGCAGCGCAGGATGCCGCAGAGCACGGCGAGGCCGATGCCGGCAACGAGGAAGATGAGGGCGTTCGAGAGATGGCCGGTGACGTAGGGATACAGGAAGATCGCGACGCCTGCGTAGATGAGCACGGTGAAAATGTTACGGAGGGTGCATCGCGACATGGGAATGCCTCCTCATCAGGAAGACGGCGGGCGCATGCACCCCGCGGAGCCACAGTCTACCCCACGCACCAAGCGACTTGCTATAGAAATCCGACGCGGGGGCGTTCGCGAGATGCAATTCACCCGCGGCGGATAGATATAGATTGAGCTATTCCGCTTTGCCTACTGTTCCATCCTTATATGCCTTCTGCATGGTGAAGAAGGCCTGCTTCTTCTTTCCGTCTTCGGAGATGAGACCTTTGCGGTTGTAGCCGTCCTGGAGTTTGGGGATATTGCGTGTGGGCGAGCGGAAGTCCATGAGGATCCAGGGCGTGGTTCCGCGGAGCTGGGGGATCTTGGCGAGCATGAGGAGTTGGTGCTGGTAAACGTAGTTTTGCTGCTCTTCGGTCCAGCGCTGATTGGTGGCTCCGTGGTTGCCCGCTTTGGCCTCCGAGCCGAATTCGCTCATGATGATGGGCTTGTTGGGGAGGGTCCAGTGCATGGTGTCGGCGTCTTCGGGAACGCCCGTATACCATCCGATGTATTCGTTCTGGCCGACGACATCGAGGGCCTTGGTGAAGGGGTCGTCGTTGACCATTTCGTTGCCATTGGCGCGTGGCCCGATGATGGCGGAAGTGATGGGACGGGTTGGATCGAGCCTTCGGGCTTCGTTGGCGAGGTTGGTTAGGAACTTGGTGCGGGTGGCGTTGTTGGGAGTCTCGTTGGAGACGGACCAGAGGATGACGGAGGCCTTGTTGCGGTCGCGGCGGATCATCTCGTTGAGCATGAATGTGGCCTTGGCGTAGACCTCTGGCTTGTCGTAGGAGATGTGCTGCCAGAGCGGGATCTCGGACCAAACCATGATGCCGTCGCGGTCGGCGGTTCGCTCCATTCGCTCGTCGTGGGGGTAGTGCGCGAGGCGAACGAAGTTGGCGTTGAGGTCTTTGAGGTAGCCGAAGATTGTGGCGACATCCTGGTCGGTGTTGGCGCGGCCTCCGCGGACAGGCGCCTCGGCGTGCATGTTGGCGCCTTTGAGAAAGACTGCTTTGCCGTTGAGGAGGATGCGGGTGCCGTCGACGCGGATGTCGCGGAATCCGATGTCGTCGGTGAGTTTGTCTTGTTGATCGCCAGAGCCTGACGCGAGAGTGACTTTGTAGAGCTTGGGCGATTCGGGCGACCAGAGGGTGAGCTTGCTGGCTTTGACGGTGAACGGGGCGCGACCTTCGGCGTCGGTGTTGACCGTGGTCTTGACGCCGGCTTCGGGGATGTCGAGCGTGACGGCGGTACCGGCGGGGGCGTCGAGGACATGGACGTAGCCGGTCAGTTCCGTGCTGCCGGGCTGCCAGGCGGCGCCGTGCGCGAGGTGGACATCGTAGTCGTCGATGAATGCCTTGGGGACGGTGACGAGGGAGACGTCGCGGGTGAGGCCGCCGTAGTTCATCCAGTCGATGCCGACGGAGGGGATGCCGTCGACGAGACGGGTGGCGTCGACCGCGATGACGACGAAGTTGGAACCGGCGTGGAGGACGGCGGTGACTTCGCAGTCGAAGGGCGTGTAGCCGCCCTCGTGGTCGCAGACGCGCTTCTGGTTCACCCACACATGGGAGCGGTAGTTGGCGGCGCCGATATGGAGGAAGGTGCGGGTGCCGGGCCTGGGCTGGGCGTCGAAGTCACGCTCGTACCAGATGACGCCCTCGTAGTTAAAGAGCTGAGGAACCTGGGTGTTCCAATCGCCGGGGACCCTGAGGGTGGGCGCGGCAGCGAAGTCGTACTCCTCGTTGTGAGGGCCGACGATGTTGGGGCGGATGTTCATGGCATAGCTCTTGTCGTTGATCGCGCCGTTGCCGGTGTAGAGGGCGCGGCCGGGCGACTGGTCGACGAGGTAGTGCCAGTCCCCGTTGAGACTGGTAACGGTGCGGTGGTCCACGCCGACAAGGAGCGTCTGGAAGTTTGGCTGGGCAAGCGCTGTACCGGCGACGGTTACGAGGATGAGAGCGAGGAAAAGAAAGGATCGGATTTGCGTTGCGGAACGGCTCATGTGCTCGAGTTCCTTTTGTTGCAAATGGCTATAAAACGATTATTACAGTATGGTCCGCGATGCTTTGATCTGCGGGAGCAGGTTAGCTGGGTGGCCAGTTGCTGGTCAAATCGCCGCCGAGGCGCGCGGCATGATCCGACTGATGTGGGAGGCGCAACGTCAAGGGTTGGCGAGGAAACGGTAGCCGATGCCGCGGACGGTGGTGAGGTACTGGGGGTTGGCGGGGTCATCTTCGATGTAGCGGCGGAGGCGGACGATGAAGTTGTCGATGGTACGGGTGTCGGTGTCCTCGTGCACGCGCCAAACCTGTTCGAGGATGTCCTTGCGCGAGACAATCTGGCCTTCGCGGTCGGTGAGGAAGCGGAGGAGGTCGGCCTCCATGACGGTGAGGTGGGTGAGGCGGTTGGGGGCGATGAGTTCGAGGCCGGCGAAGTTTATGGTGCGGTAGTTGAAGGCATAAATGTCCGGCGGGGCGGGTTCGCTGGGGGCTGCGGGCTGGGTGGTCGTTTGGGCGTCCTGCCATGCGGTGCGGCGCAGGAGAGACTTGATGCGGACGATGAGGATGTTGAGGTCGAAGGGCTTGGGGAGATAGTCGTCGGCGCCGGCTTCGATGCCTTCGAGGACATCTTCGGGGCGGGTACGGGCCGTGAGCATGAGGATGGGCGTGTAGCGGTGGGCCTCGCGGAGTGCGCGCGTGATGGCGAAGCCGTCGGTGCCGGGGAGCATGCAGTCGAGGACGATGACGTCTGGTTTTTCGGGGCCGGATTGGGGAGCCGCAAGGAGGTAGGCGAGGGCGGCATCGCCGTCGGACTCGTGGTGGGTGCGGTAGCCTTCCGCCTCGAGGTTGAAGAGGAGGCCCTGGGCGAGGTGTTCTTCGTCTTCGATGAGGGCGATGAGTGAGGATTGAGGTTCAGAGTTCATTCCATCAATCATTATCTATCCCGGATGGATAACACTTGCGAGGAGCGGGACTAGTCCGTTCCATGCTATCTGCACGCCGATGCAGAGGAGGATGAACGCGATTACCCGCAGGATTCCGTGGGCTGTTGAGGGCGAGATGCGATGCGAGGGGCGTAGGCGTAGCTGAAGTAGACGGTCGTGCAGAGCAGGAGGATGGCGATCAGCAGGCCCGCGTGGGCGAGCAGGTTGTCGGAGATGGGACGCTGCGGGGTGTGCGCAGCGAGCGTGAGCATGACGACGATACAGCCGGGGCCGGCGGTGATGGGGAAAGTGAACGGGTAGAAGATCTTTTGCCGCAGGTTGCCCACAAGATCGTCCATGTGAATGTGGGCGGCTGCCTGCATCTTTTCGGGGCTGGGTTCATTGCTCTCCTGGTTGAGCATCGACCAGGCGATGGCGGCGATGACCAGGCCACCGGAGACCTGGACGATGGGGAGCGAGATTCCGAAGAAGCGCAGCAGGGCGGAGCCGACGAGGTCGATGATGGTGAGGAAGAGGACAGTGTTGATGGCGATGCGGCGCGCCAGGGAGTGATAGATGGGGATGGGCGCCGGCCCGACCAGGCTAAGAAAGATGAGCGCCGACCCGAGCGGGTTGATCAGTGGAAGGAGCGCGCTGAAAGAGAGAGCGAAGTAGGTCCAAAGCAGAAGCATGAGGGTCCGGGATCGATGGTTGATTGCAAGCGGTTAGATTTTGGACGGAAGTGAGTAACCCCACGATAAACCCTTCACTTCGTTCAGGGTGATCATGGGGCACCCTAATCATGGACCCGGTTGGGGTGCGGCGGGGTTGGCTAAGGGGAGGGTTAGGGTGATGGTGGTGCCGAGGTTGGGGCCGGGGCTGGCGGCGGCGATGTCTCCTCCGTGCTGGCGGGCGATGGTGCGAACGAGGAAGAGGCCGAGGCCGGTTCCCTTGATTTTCACTTCGTGGCGGCCGGCGACGCGGTAGAAGCGCTTGAAGATGCGCTTGAGTTGGTCGGGGGCGAGGCCAAGGCCGGTGTCGGTAATTGTGAGGGCGAGCTGGGTGTAGCGGACGATGGCGATAGAGCAGACGACGTGGACGCCGTTGGGGGAGTACTTGACGGCGTTGTCGAGCAGATTGAGGACGGCGGTGCGGAGGTCTTCGGGGATGACTCGAACGTGAAGGCGGACGGCGCCGGGGATGGGGGTGAGCTGGATGGCTTCGGCAGGGAGGTCGTGGCGTTGGAGAGTAATGGCGATACAGTCGGCGACGAGCGGGGCGAGTTCGATCAGGGTCCGATTCTTGCGGCGGCGGGCGCCCAGTTCGCCAGCCTTGAGGACCATCTCTACGGTGGCGAGGAGGCGGTCGGAGTCGGCGAGCATGATCTTGTAGAAGTCCTGGCGCTGGGATTCAGGGATGTCGCGGCGCTGGAGCGTTTCGAGGTAGAGGCGGATGGAGGCGATGGGAGTCTTGAGCTCGTGGGTGACGGCGTTGAGGAAGGAGTCCTGACGCTCGTTGCGGCGGACTTCGCGGACCAGGAAGATGGTGTTGAGGACGACTCCGGCGACGAGCAGGCCGAACAGGATGATGCCGACGATGAGCAGGGCGAAGCGGCGTTCGTTGAGGATGATCCAGGGGATGTAGAAGGCGATGAGGCCGCCGACGAGGAGGGCTCCGAGGGTGATCGAGAGGGCGATAGTTCCGCGTCGTCGGGTGATGTTCATGGCGTCGACTTGAGTATAGTGGGCTTGGAGGTGCGGCGATGGATCGGCGAGATCTGATGAAGGCGATGGGCGCTGCGGCGATGATCTCCATGGCGGGTGCGGGAGAGTCGCTGGCGCAGGGTGCGGGTGCGGATGAGACGGTGTATGAGCTGCGGATTTATCACCTGAATGAGGGTAAGCAGCCGTTGATCCTCGATCGGTTTCGGACGAAGGAGACGGCGATCTTTGCGCGGTGCGGGATGCATGGCGTTGGCTACTGGGTGCCGACAGATGAGCCACTGGCTGGCCGGACGATCATCTATATGCTGCGGCATAAGAGCAGGGCGGCGGCGACGGAGAGCTGGGCGAAGTTCTCGGCAGACCCGGAGTGGGTGGCGCTGAAGGCCGAGACGGAGAAGGACGGCGCGTTCGTGAAGCTGCACGAGTCGACGTTTATGAAGCTGACGGACTTTTCGCCGAAGGTCTAGGGCCTTCGTCAACCAACTCACTATCTAACGAACGGACACTAGAAGTCTTGTCACATACGGCGTAGATTTGCGGAATGAGGCTGAAAAACTTCGCAATCGTTTGCGTCGCGGCGTGTATCTCTGCCGCTCTGGGCGCGACGGCTGAGAGTCAGACCGTGATCGTTGTGAGTGATCCAACGATTGTGGCTTTTTTCGAACCGGTCAGCGATAAGGTGATGGAGAAAAACGCTGACACGAATGAAGCGCTCTCGGATTTCCAACTCTATGCGAGACAGGTTCGGGGGCCGCTGCAACGGCGGAGCATCGAGTTCCAGGAGTTGTATGCGTCCTCTTTTCGATTGCGGGACGGCAATCGAGTGGTTCTGTTCCGGCTCGGCAAGGTGAAGGTGGGATATTACTTTGTCGCGCCCGGCAAGAAGCCACGGATTAAGTACGGAGTTATGACCGATGCCGACATCCTGCAAATAGCGGACGAGTATTTCGGAATAGCGGCCAGGTAGAGCGGGCCTTTGCTGCTCATTCCACCGACGCGATCTTACTGAGGCGGATGCGGAGTTGGTACTTTACCGGCGCCAGTAGTCGGGTGGATAGTAGGCGGCCGGGTAGATTCGATAGGGCGGGTCGGAGAGCAGCGCCCAGAGCAGCAGGAGGATCCAGCCGATGCCTGTCCAGCCCAGGAAGAGATTGAGCAGGAGAATCCCTGTGACGCTGTGGCCGCGGTTGGACGCGACGATGGTGGGCAGGAAGTAGAGAAGGGCGAGAATGGCGAGGTGGATCATTTTGGCTGCCTCGGTCAGGGTGCTGGCTTCGTATTGAGAGTACTACGCAGGGTGGATGCGGGAAGTTCCGAAGAAGAAGCTGGCGGAGATGAACAAACAACAAGAGCGGAATGCGGGGATTCCCTTCGGGAATGACAAGGATCTGTGGGCGAGCGGGCGATTCGGCCGAGGTGCCAGTTCGATCCCGGTCGGGGTATGATCGTCTGCGTTCGAAATTGGTCTGACAACTTGCACGGAGAGGGATTGCTATGAAGCGATTCGATCGTCGTACTTTGCTGCAATATTCGGGTATGGCGGCGGCTTCGCTGGCGTTGCGGGGGAAGGCGTATGCGTGGGCGGACGTGACGCCGTTGGCGACGACGGCTGCGGGCAAGATCAGCGGGGTGATGGAGGATGGGATCAACGTCTTCAAGGGCGTGCCGTATGGCGGGGACACGGCGAAGACGCGGTTCAAGGGTCCGGTTGCGCCGACGCCTTGGACGGGGGTGAAGGAGTGTGCGGCATTTACGACGATGGCTCCGCAGTTAGTGGCGGCGCGAGCAGGCGGGCCACGGCCGGCGCCGTCCCCTACCGGAAATATGCCTACGTCGGCCTCCGGCGTGCCGGGCGGGCCGCGGGACCAGGGTGCGCAGAGCGAGGATTGCCTGCACTTGAACGTGTTTACGCAAGGGCTGCGCGATAAGAAGAAGCGGCCGGTGCTCGTGTATTTTCATGGCGGTGCTTACAACAACGGGACGGTGAACAGCGATCTGTACGACGGCAGGCGGCTGTGCCATCGTGGCGATGTGGTGGTGGTGACGGTGAATCACCGGCTGAATGCGTTTGGCTATATGTATCTTGGCGACCTCGCGCCGGAGTATGCGCAGTCGGGCAATGCCGGGCAGTTGGACCTGGTGCTGGCGCTGAAGTGGGTGAAGGAGAATATTGCGGAGTTTGGCGGCGATCCTTCGCGGGTGCTGATCTTCGGGCAGTCGGGCGGCGGCGCGAAGTGCGCGGCGCTGATGGCGACTCCGGTGGCGAAGGGGCTGTTCCATCGCGTGATGACGATGAGCGGGCAGCAGATTAAAGGAGCGTCGATCGAGATTGCTTCGGGGCGGGCGGCGACCGTGCTGGAGAAGATGGGCGCGGGTGGGCTGAAGGGCAAAGACCTGGTTGCGAAGATCGACTCGCTGACGATGGAGCAGCTTCAGGAGGGCGCGCGGGCGGTGAGTTCGGACTGGCTGCCGGTGGTGGACAACGTGATTCTGTCGCGAAATCCGTTCGATCCGGATGCGCCGGCGCTGTCGGAGATGGTGCCGATGATGCTGGGGAATGTGCATGACGAGACAGCAGTGGGCGGGCGCGGCGACATGACGTGGGAGACGGCTCCTGCGGCGCTCGATGCTGCGGTGCATGAATACCTTGGGCCGGTGAAAGCGGAGGCCGCGGTGGCTGAGTTTCGCAGGATCCATCCGGACTACACGCCGATCCAGGTGGACATTGCGGCGGCGACGGCGTTTCGCGCGTGGCCTGGACAGCGCTGGGAGGCGGAGCGGCGGGCGGCGAATCCGAAGAGTCAGCCGCATACGTGGGTGTACCAGATGAACTTCCAGGGCGGGAACGGACGGGCGATGCATACCATCGACATTCCGTTCATGTTCGACAATATTGCGTTTGCGAGCGGACAGATTGGGGCGGACCCGCAGCATGTGGCCGATGCGAATGCGCTGGCGGCGATCATGTCGCAGATGCTGATTACGTATGGGCGGACGGGGAATCCGAATGGCGATTCGAAAGGCCCGACGCAGGATGGGGCGCTGCCGTACTGGCCGGCGTACGACTTGAAGAATCGGAGCACGATGATGTGGGAGACCAAGCCGCGTGTGGAGAACGATCCGCGCGGTGCGGAGCGGGTGTTTGCGGACAAGTCGCATTATCACCAGGCTGGGACGCCGCTGCCGTAGGGCGCGCGAGGCGTGGCGGATGATATTCTCTGCCGATGATGAACGAACTGGAACCGCATGCGGTGTGGCAGCAACTCGGCGAGTTGTATCGTGCGATGTCGGATGCAGAACTATTGCGGCTGGCCGCGAAGCCTGACGACCTGACCGACACGGCCCGCGATGTGCTGCGCGGAGAGATGGCGAGCCGGAAATTGCAGCCTGAAAGCGATGTCGCCGGTGAGACTGGGCCCTTCCAAAAGCGCGAACCTGAATTGAGGCCTGCGCCTGTAAAGGTCCTGGCAAGGGGGATGGTTCCGTTGATGGTCTTTAATGACGCCATCGCTGCCCGTGAAGCATGCAATCATCTCGAAGAGGACGGGATGGAGATTGATGTGCGCGATGTGGCGACTGCGGGGTCGGGCGGGGGGTCGTTTTACGGCGGACCTCCGGTTGCGCTTCAGGTGATCGTTCAGAGTTCCGATCAGCTTCGTGCTGAGAAGATTCTTCGCGAAAAGATGGGGCTGTTCCCGCTGCAGGAAGTAGAGGGGACTGATGAGCCGGAGGATGATGGCACAACGGCGACGCTGGGATACTTTGGGCGGCGCGAGGATGCGGACGAGGTGGCGCGGGCGCTTGAGGATGCGCAGGTCTGGCATCGCATTGTGGCCAATCCGGATGGGACGGTTGAGAATGACGACTGTTACACGGTCGAGGTGAGGGAGATCGACCAGGAGAGGGCAGTCGAGATCGTCGAGAAAGGGATGGAAATCCCGGAATCGTAGCGGCAAGGCGAAGAAAGCAGATTCCTCCGCTCCGCTGCGGAATGACAAACAAAAAGGCTACGGAATGACAAACAGCTAAAAAGCCGCCCCGGATTGGGACGGCCTTTTGTGTTTGTGCCGAGCCTGGTTACAGAACGCCGGCGGGCTTGGGGTTCTTGGGGTCGAACTTGGCGACCTTGACTTTTTTGGCCAGGCCGATCTTGGAGAGCAGCCAGATGCCGTAGTAGTTGATGTCGAACTCGTACCAGGTGAGGCCATGGCGCGCGCTGACCGGGTGAGCGTGGTGGTTGTTGTGCCAGCCTTCGCCTCCGGTGAGCAGAGCGACCCACCAGCTATTGCGCGAGTCGTCTTTGGTCTCGAATCGGCGCGAGCCGAACATGTGGGTGGCGGAGTTGACCAGCCACGTAGCGTGCAGGCCGATGACGACGCGGAGGAAGGTTCCCCAGAGCATCATCGAGACGGCGCCCATGACGGCGTGTCCGGCAGGTGCGAGTGCGGCGCCGAGGGCCAACTGCAGGAGGCCGGTGACGACGAGCGGGACGTAGTGGAACTTGGAGAGCCAAACGTGGCCTTTGTCGCGGGTCAGGTCGGGAGCGTAGCGGCCGAGCAGCGCGGTCTCGGAGTGGAGTGCGCGGCCGGAGATGATCCACCCGGCATGGGACCACCAGGCGCCATCCTGTGGGGTGTGCGGATCGCCGTCGTGGTCGGAGTTCTGATGGTGGACACGGTGAGTGGCGACCCAGAAGATCGGTCCTCCCTCAAGCGCCATGGTTCCGCAGGCCGTGACAAAGTATTCGAGCCACTTGGGAATGCGGTATCCGCGGTGGGTGAGCAGGCGATGATAGGTCATGCCGATGCCAACATTGATTGCGAGAAAATACATGATGGCGAAGGCGGCGAGATTCTTCCACGAGAAGCAGAACAGCGCGGCGATGGCGCCGACGTGGAAGAGGCCCATGACGATGGCGGTGATCCAGTTGATGCGACCCTGCTGGTGCTCGCGGCCCATGCGGAGGTCCTGCTTGACCTTCTGGGCAACCTCGGCGGCGAGACAGCGTGCGGCTTCTATGCTTTCGGGCGTGATGGGCGTGGAGACGACGCGGGTAGTGCTCTGAGTGGGAGTCTCGGTGATGGTTGCTTCGGGAGTCAGGAGCGTTGGTGTCATATTTGTGCGATTCGCCTCGTACGTGCCGGGTACTTGCCTAATCTCAACGCTAGCAGGATGCGGCTCTGTCGGGTGTAAGACTTTTGTAATCGTGTCGTACGGCTGTTTTGTTAGTGTGTTTGCAGGACACTTACGGGGGATTTCGTGCCGCGTCGCGAGGCGATCAAGGAGAGTAGTAACGTGGATTCATCTCGGATGGGGCCGTTTCGACTGGCGCCGTGGTTTAGCGAACGGCCGTGGGGAAGGCGCGATCTGCGGCCGTGGTACGTGGATACCGGGACAACGGAGCCAGTGGGTGAGGCGTGGCTGACCGGGCCGGCGAGCGTGGTCGAGACTGGCGCGATGGCGGGACAGACGCTGGCGGCGGTCGCGTCACAGGCGAGCGAGGCGCTGCTGGGTGCTGGGGGAGGCGCGGAGTTTCCGCTGCTGGTGAAGCTGCTGTTTCCCAATGACAAGCTGTCGGTGCAGGTTCATCCGGACGATGCGCAGGCGCAGGCGATGGGACAGCCGCGGGGCAAGACGGAGTGCTGGTATGTGCTGGAGGCGGAGGCTGGCGCGACGATTGCGCTGGGGTTGCGCGAGGGAGCGACGGCGGAGTCGGTGAGGGCGGCGGTCGCGGACGGAACGATGGAAGAGTTGATGCAGTGGGTGCCGGTATCGGTGGGCGATATGATTTTTGTCGACGCGGGTACGGTACATGCGATCGGGCCGGGCGTGGTTCTGCTGGAGACGCAGCAGACGAGCGATACGACGTTCCGGCTGTATGACTACGGGCGTCCGCGCGAGTTGCATGTGGAGCAGGCGCTGCAGGTGATGAAGATGCAGACGGCGGCGGGGAAGGTGAAGCCGGTTGCGATGGATGGGTTTACGCGGCTGATCGAGCAGAAATATTTTGTGGTGGATCGGTATGACGTTGCGGCCGGTAGCGAGGTTGTCGTGCCGACAGCAGGGCGGCCGGGGTGTCTGGTTGGCCTGTCGGGAGTGGTTGCGGTGATTGGCGGGGATGAAGGGGAAGTTGAGATGTTCCCGGGGCGAGCCGTGGTGCTGCCTGCTGGTTGCAATGGGGTGATCATGGAGACGGGAGTTGAGGTTTCGTTTGTGCGGTGCTGGGCCCCATAGAAGCAGGTATTGTTTATCAGCTATCAGCTATCAGCTATGAGGTGTGAGCGATCACGCTGATGGCGGTTCTACGCTATGGATTGGTAGGATGGTGCGCGGATTAATTCTGGAGGGATGATGCGGCGTGGTGAATTTTTCCTTGCGTGGGTGATTACGATTTCGATGAGCGTGGCGACGGCACAGACGCCGGCGGCTCCGGCTCCGGCTGCGAATGGTCCGGCTCCGATGCTGTTGTGGGCGGGCGGCGCTCCGGGCGCGGTGGGCGATGCGGATGACGATAAGCCGACGTTGACGGCGTATATTCCGGCGTCGAATCCGACGAAGACGGCGGTGGTGATTGCGCCGGGTGGTGGGTATCAGCACCTGTCGATGGTGAAGGAAGGGTCGGATGTGGCGGCGTGGCTGAATGCGCGCGGGGTTGCGGCGTTCGTGCTGAAGTACCGGCTGGGACCGAAGTATCACAATCCGATTGAGCTGGGCGATGCGCAGCAGGCGATCCGCACCGTGCGGGCCAATGCGGCGAAGTATGGCGTGGCGCCGGACCACATCGGGATATGGGGATTCTCGGCGGGCGGACATCTGGCGGCGACGGCAGGGACGCAGTTCGACGCAGGGAACGCGACTGCTGAGGATGCGGTTGAGCAGCAGAGCAGCCGGCCGGACTTCATGATCCTGTCGTATCCCGTGATCACGATGGAGGACCCGTACGTGCACATAGGATCGCGGACGTTTCTGTTGGGTGATACTCCGGCACAGGCGGCGATGGATGGGATGTCGGCCGAGTTGCATGTGACTGCGCAGACGCCTCCGACGTTCATGTTTACGACGACCGACGACCATACGGTTCCGGTGATGAATAGCGTGATGTTCTATTCGGCGCTGGTGAAGGCGGGCGTGCCGGCGGAGATGCACGTGTTCCAGCATGGGGCGCACGGATCGGGGCTGGCGCCGACGAATCCGCAGTTGACCGTGTGGACGGAGTTGCTGATCAAGTGGATGCGGGAGCGCGGGTATGCCGCTGCGGCTGCGCAATGAAATGCGATAAAGGTCGATTCGCCAGTGAAATTTGATGGTTTGCTTACGCGTACCTTGTGTAGAGTACCCAAGGCGGCTGATTGCGCAGGGCGCGGTGCGCTTTGTGACGTTCGTCACCTTGTGTAGAGTGGTCAGGGCGAGAAGATGGGGAAGATCGGATTATTAAAGCGATTCTTCCGGCCACAGGCACGAGAAGCGGCGGCCGATTCAGCCCAATTTGGAAACAGGTGATCGGCAGATGCGTTCCTTGCTCGTGAAAGTGCTGTTGGTGGTGTGTGTAGGGGTATTGGCGGGTTTTCCGCTAATGGGTGGAATGATCGCGATGGCGCAGACGCCTTCGCCGGGTGCGTCGGTGTCGGCGCCGGCTGTATCCGGTTCCGAGTCGGATCGCATGGCCGCTCTGGAGAAGCAGGTGGCGGCGCAGTCAGCGGCGATCGCCCAGGCGCAGACATCGGGAGATAACGCCTGGATGCTGACTTCGGCGGCGCTGGTACTCCTGATGACCGGGCCGGGGCTGGCCTTGTTTTACGGCGGACTGGTGCGCAAGAAAAACGTCCTGAGCATGATGATGCAGAGCTTCGCCATGATGGCGGTGGTGACGCTGCTGTGGGCGGTGGTGACGTATTCGCTGGCGTTTGGCAGCGGGAACGCATTTATCGGTGGGCTGCACAACATGTTCTTGCATGGCGTGGGGCTGTCGCCGAGCCCGTACGCACCGACGATTCCACTACAGACGTTCATGGTGTATCAGTTGATGTTTGCGATCATTACGCCGGCGCTGATCACCGGAGCGTTTGCCGAGCGGATGAAGTTCTCGGCAATGCTGGTGTTCATGGTGCTGTGGGCGATCGTGGTGTACAGCCCGATGGCGCACATGGTGTGGGGTGTGGGCGGGCTGCTGAATGCGGCGACGGGGAAGTTTCCGTGTCTGGACTTTGCGGGCGGCACGGTAGTGCATGTGACGTCGGGGGTATCGGCTCTGGTGACGGCGCTGTACTTGGGGAAGCGCATTGGCTACCCAAAGGAGGCGATGCAGCCGCACTCAGTCGTGCTGAGCGTTATCGGGGCATGTCTGCTGTGGGTGGGCTGGTTCGGATTCAATGCGGGATCGGCGCTGGGCTCGGGAACGCTGGCGACGTCGGCGTTTGTTGCGACGCACTTTGGCGCGGCGGCGGCGACGATTGGATGGAGCGCGGCGGAGTGGATTCGGAACGGCAAGCCTTCGGTGCTGGGAGCGATTTCGGGCGCGGTGGCGGGGTTGGTAGCGATCACACCGGCCTCAGGGTTTGTGACTCCGATGTCGGCGCTGTGGATCGGACTGATTGCGGGCGTGGTTTGCTTCTTCATGGTGGTCNNACGATTCGCTGGATGCGTTTGGCGTACACGGCGCTGGCGGAACGCTGGGCGCTCTGCTGACCGGATTCTTTGCGAACAGCGCGATCAATCCGATCTTCGGGGCGGGCAAGGCGACGGGGCTGTTCGAAGGCAAATGGCGTCAGGTGTTCGATCAGGCAATGGGCGTGGCAATTGCATGGACGTTGGCGGCTGTGGGCACGCTTCTCATTCTGTTCATCGTGGATAAAACGATTGGGCTTAGGGTGAGTGCAGAGGATGAGGCGACTGGCCTCGATCTTTCGCAGCACGGGGAAGATGGCTACGAGTGGGCGCATTGATGGCCGGATGGCGCAAAGAATTGTAGAGGTGCTTAGCTTGGGTCTCGAGCACATGTTATATGGCGTTGGCTATGGCGACGGCAACTTCGCAGAGCGTACTATGCTAGAGCTTACGGAAGGCGAATAAGCGAGAGAGGTAAGAAATGCAGAAGATCGAAGCAGTGATACAGCCTTCGAAGCTGGACGCGGTAAAGGATGCGCTGGTGGAGATTGGCGTGCAAGGTATGACCATTACGGAGGCTCGCGGGCACGGGCGGCAGAAGGGGCACACGGAGTTTTATCGTGGGCGGGAGTATTCCGTCGACCTGCTTCCGAAGGTGAAGCTGGAGACGGTGGTTCCGGATGAGATGGTCGATAAGGCTGTGCAGGCGATCATCACGGTGGCGCGGACCGGGACGATAGGGGATGGCAAGATCTTCGTGACGAGGATCGACGAGGCAATTCGGATCCGCAACGACGAGCGGGGGGAGATGGCGCTTTAGAGTGGTTGCTGGTTGTCGGTTGCTGGTTGTGAGACCGACTCTTGCCCCGGCTGCATGATCGATGTCATAGGTGAGATGTAGGCGCCCGCGTTTGCGCGGGGCGGTGGGGGCTGTATGCTGTAAGTTCTACACAACATACAGCCATGGCGGAAACAGAGACACCAGAAAGCGCGATGCGTGACGAATACCAGCGCCGGATGCTGGCGATTCGCGCTGCGTTCGATGCGGGCGCGACGGGTGCAGCGACGATCGCGGCGCGCGCGCAGGCGATGGACGAACTGATTGCGGGCTTGTGGGCGAGGGCGGTCAAGCAGACGCCGGCGCTGGGGTCGGGCATTGCGCTGGTTGCGCTCGGCGGATATGGCCGGAGCGAGCTGTTTCCCTACTCGGATGTGGACCTGCTGTACCTGCTGGACGGGAAGGTCTCCGAGAAGGACGTGAAGTTGCCGATCCGGCGGATCAGCCAGGAGCTTTGGGATTCCGGGATACGGCTTTCGCCGCAGACTCGCAAGCGAAGCGAGGCGGAGCGATTCGACGCGGACAATGTGGAGTTTGCGCTTGCGCTGCTGGACCACAGGCTGCTGGCGGGAGATACGGCTGTCTATCAGCGGTTTGCCACCGTGGGATTGCCGAAGATGCTGGAGCGGGAGAGCAAGGCTATCGCGGCGGGGCTGGTAGAGCTGACCTCCGAGCGGCACAAGAAATATGGAGATACGCTGTTTCACCTGGAGCCGAGCATCAAGG
>PKWK01000211.1:30599-30798 GCA_003133205.1 Granulicella sp.
GACCGCGAAGAGTTTGCGCAGGCGGTCGAGTTTCTCTTTACTGTGCGCTGTTTTCTGCACTATCGGCATGAGCGCGACGACAACACGCTGGACTGGCAGGCTCAGGATATGGCCGCGGGGAAGTTGATCGGGCCGGGCCGGACGCGGGCTTCGGGGGAGGGATCGACGGCGGACGCAGCGTACTGGATGCGGCTCTACT
>PKWK01000224.1 GCA_003133205.1 Granulicella sp.
CACCCTGCCCTCAAACGACATCTCTGCAAAAACCGTCCCGCCCTGCACGTTGATCAGCGGCTTGAAGCGATGCAAACTCCACTCGCCATTCGCGCCTTGCGTGCAGTAAACCGCCTTCGTATTCGAATCCTTTGCGAGCACCATCGATGACGACGCCAACACCATCAACGCCACCGCCAATCCGCGCCTCACTTCTTCCAATCCTCCATCATCCGACGGAAATCCTTGAACAGATAATGCGAATCATGCGGCCCGGGACTTGCCTCGGGGTGATACTGCACGCTGAACATCGGGTCAGTCTTGTGCCGCAATCCCGCCAGCGTCTGATCGTTCAAATTCGTATGCGTTCGCTCCACATCCGCCGGCAGTGAATCGGGATCCACATTGAAATTGTGATTCTGCGCCGTAATCTCCACCTTGCCCGTCCGGTGATTCAGGATCGGGTGGTTGCCGCCGTGGTGTCCAAACTTCAGCTTGTACGTCTTCCCGCCCAGCGCCAGCCCGAAGATCTGATGTCCCAGGCATATCCCGAAAATCGGCGCCTTCCCTTGCAGTTTCCGGACCGTCTCCACCGCGTAGTCCAGCGGCTCCGGATCGCCCGGCCCGTTCGAGAAGAAAACTCCATCCGGCTGCATCGCCAGCGTCTCTTCCGCTGTCGTCTTCGCCGGAACGACCGTCACCCGGCAGCCCTCGCGCGTCAGCATGCGCAAAATGCTCTGCTTGATCCCGAAGTCGTACGCGACCACATGCATCTGCTTGCCGTTGGTAGCATTATCTTTCCCCGGCAGCAACGAATCGCCCGTCTGATTCTTAGGCTCGCTCGCGTCCCACGCATACGCAGCCTTGGTGCTCACGACGCTCGCCAGGTCAGTGCCTTCCATCTTGCGAATCGATCGCGCTTTCGCGACAAGCGCGTCCGCATCCAGATTCTCGCCCGAAGCGATCACGCCGCGCATCACGCCATTCGTCCGCAGATGCCGCACCACAGCGCGCGTGTCCACCTCGGCGATTACCGGAATGCCGCTCCGCTCCAAATACTCATCCGCCACTTCAGTCGAGCGCCAGTTCGAACTCATCGCCGAAAACTCGCGCGTCACCAGCCCCTCGATGTACGGCCGTGAGGCCTCCGCATCGCTCGGCGTCGTCCCATAGTTCCCAATGTGCGGATTCGTCAGCACCACGATCTGACCCGCGTACGAGGGATCGGTGAAGATCTCCTGGTAGCCGGTCAGCGATGTATTGAAGACAACCTCGCCGGCAGCCTCAACCGGCGCACCGAAGCCTTTGCCGCGAAAGATGCGCCCGTCCTCAAGCGCCAGAATTGCCTGCATTGCCTACTCCTGCGGAATCCAAAAAGGCTGTTTTCCTGTTGGTGCCCATGGGAGCGGAGAGTAGGTCGCCGTCTTCTGTCAAGGAAAACGGCACTTCGATAATCTCTCCGACGCCAAGTAGCAGGAAAACTGCTCAAGGAGTGGATTCAATCGATTCTATCAGCATCCACCCTCCCCTCCCTAACCCAGCCCACCCCACTTTTCCACGCCCTCTCTCGCACACAAAAAGACCCGGCACCAAGCCGGGTCCATTTCGCTGCTGCGGATAGGCTTACTTCTTGTGGTGATGACGAGCTTTGTGGTGACGAGCGGCAGCGGCGTTCGCGGGAACGACCGAGCCGGCCACAACCGTAAATGCGATAAGCGCAAGCAGTAAATTGCGGAACATCTTCATAGTGAGAAACCCCTTTGCGACCCAGCCGCCCAGTCGTCCGGGCGGTCCGAGATTGGTACTAGCCTATCTCTCAGGACGTATTCTGCCAGAAGAAGTTGCGTAAATTCACAGAATGTTCCCAGCTTGATTCCCTTCCAGCGCTCCGATGTCCACCAGCACATCATCACCCACCACCAGCACCGGAAAAACATCCACCCGCTCAGGTCAGTCGATGGAGGCCGAGGTTGCTGGGGTACCTGCGGAGCCTCCGCCACCCCACACACCCTAACCCATCGCGTCACGCTCGGCGCTACTCCGCGACCAACTTGTTCCGCAACTCGCCAATCCCCGCAATCTCGATCACCATCTCCTCGCCCGGCTTCAGCCATCGCTGCGGCGTCCGCCCCATCCCAACCCCGGCCGGCGTCCCAGTGCTGATCACGTCGCCCACCTGCAACGGCACAATTCCCGAGATGTACTCGATCAACGCCGGAATCTTGAAGATCAGCAGGCTCGTGTTCGAATTCTGCAGCTTCTCCCCGCCAATCGTCAGGCTGATCTGCAGCGCATGAGGATTCGCCACCTCATCCTTGCTCACCACCCACGGCCCCATCGGTGCAAACGTCGGAAAGCTCTTGCCCAGCGACCATTGCGTCGTCGCCCGCTGCACATCGCGCGCGCTCACGTCATTCATGATCGTGTAGCCAAACACATGCTCCATCGCTTTGCTCGCAGGAATCTGATATCCCGCCTTGCCAATCACCACCGCCAGTTCCGCCTCGTAGTCCACCATCGAACTCGCCCTGGGCAGAATCACGTTGTCCCCCGGCCCCACCACCGACGACGACAGCACGATAAACACCGTCGGAACCTTCTGCGTCTGCGTCCCCGACTCTTTCGCATGCTCCGCGTAGTTCACCCCAATGCCAAAGATTCGCGGCGGAGCCGGAACCGGCGCCATCAACGTCAAGTTGTCCAACGCAATCGACGGCTTGAACTTCGCCACGTCCGCCTGCACGCTCGGCGCCGCAGCCATAAACGCAATCGAATCCTTGAAGCCCTCGGCGCTCAGATCGATGATCCCGCCATCCACGACCAGACCCGGCCGCGGTCCCCAGTCCCCCTCAACAAACGTCACCAGCTTCATGCCAACTCCCTCCATGCCGAGCCGCTCTCAAACTCATACGCCGCCAGCGACTCCGGCTTCATTTCAATGCT
Source organism: Granulicella sp. (assembly GCA_003133205.1). The sequence goes on from PKWK01000224.1 coordinate 2,923, forward strand.
ATATCCCGGCCGCGTGGGCAATTGATAGCGCCCGCCCACAATCCGCACCGGATCGAGAAAATGTTCATGCAGAGCATCCACGTACTCGATCACCCGGTCCTCCGTACTGCACGAGACCCGCAAATAATCGAAAAACGAAAGATGCTGCACATACTCGCAAAGCCCAACCCCGCCCGCATGCGGACACACCACCACTCCGAACTTCGCCGCCATCAGCAATATCGCGAGATTCTCATTCACCCCCGCAACCCGGCAGCTATCGAGCTGGCAAACATCAATCGCCTCCGCCTGCAGAAGCTGCTTGAACATCACGCGATTGTGGCAGTGCTCGCCGGTCGCAATCCGCACAGGCTTTACCTCGCGCCGAATCCGCGCGCACCCAAGAATGTCGTCCGGACTAGTCGGCTCCTCCATCCAGTAAGGCTTCACCTCCGCCAGCATCCGCGTCCGCTCAATCGCCTCGCCCACCCCCCATTTCTGGTTGGCGTCCAGCATTAGCTTATTCTCCCAGCCAATCTCATCGCGCATCATCAAAGCGCGCCGCAGATCGTCCTCAGGCTCGCCGCCAACCTTCAGCTTGAAGTGGGTCCACCCCTCCGCCAACTCCTCCCGGCAGAGCCGCCGCACCTTCTCATCGCTGAAACCAAACCACCCCGCCGAAGTCGTGTACGCCGGATACCCCTCTGCCTCCAACCGCTTCAGCCGCTCCGCCATTCCGCTCTGGCTGCGCCCGAATATCTCCAGCGCCTCCTCCCGCGTAATCGCGTCGTCGATATACCGAAAGTCCACCGCCGAACAAAGCCGCTCAGGCGACATCTCCGCCAGCAGCCGCCACAACGGCTTGCCCTCCGCCTTCGCATACAGGTCCCACACCGCATTGATCAACGCGCCGGCGGCCATGTGGATCACGCCCTTCTCCGGGCCCAGCCAGCGAAACTGGCTGTCATCCGTCAGCAGCCGCGAGAATCCGCACAAGTCCCCGGTAATCGAGTCGAGGCTCCGCCCCACCGCCTGCCGCGCCAGATACTTGAGCGCCGCAACACACAGATCGTTCCCGCGCCCCAGCGTAAACGTAAGCCCGTGCCCCTCGAGCCCCGCGTCCGTCTCCAGAATGCAATACGCAGCCGAATAGTCCGGGGTTTTATTCACCGCGTCCGAGCCGATGCTCGCCAGCGACGTCGGAAACCGCACATCCAGCACCCGCGCCCGCGTGATCCGAATCTCTCCCACCTGCCCTCGCTCCGCTTTTACTTACCACTTACCACTTACCACTGTCACTCAAGCCGCCGTCCACCCACCATCAATCGACACCACCGCGCCCTGCATGAACTCCGCCTCCCTGCTACACAGATAGCGCACCAGTCCCGCAATATCCTCCGGCGTCCCCAGCCGTCCAATCGGCTGACGCACCCGCAACTCCTCGCGTACCTTCTCCTTCTCATGCGAGTGATACTTGTCGAGATACCCCTCCACAAACGGCGTTTGCACGGTCCCCGGCGCAATGCAGTTGCAGCGAATCTGTTTCGCATAATCCACCGCGATCTGCCGCGTCATCGCCAGCACCGCGCCCTTGCTTGCGCAGTACGCGAACCGCTGCTTCACTCCCACCTGCCCCGCCACCGACCCGATGTTCACAATCGATCCCCGGCTCATCAGCAGCATCGGAAGCATCGCCCGCGTCACCAAATAGACCGAGTGCGCATTCACCCGCATCACCCGCTCAAAATCCTCCTCGCTGGTCGAAGCCAGGTCGCCCACCAATCCAATTCCTGCATTGTTCACCAGGATGTCGAGCGTCGAAATCTGATCCAGCGCAGCGCCGATCGAGGCGGCTTGCGTTACATCCATCCGCAGCGCTCTCGCATTCGGAAGCTCTCCCGCGAGCCCCTGCGCCGCTTCCAGATTCAGGTCGGCAACCACGACCTCCGCCCCCGCCCGCGCCAACTCCCGGCAGGTCGCCGCGCCAATGCCGCTCGCCCCACCGGTCACCAGCGCAACCTTCCCGTCAAGCCGAAACGGCCGATCCACTTCACTGCTCATATTGGCCCAACTCCGTCGCTCACAAACACCCAGCCATCTTACCCTTAGAGCGCGTTATTGGTAGGGCGACTTATTGTCCGGTAGTGGGTCAGTTTCGATCTGCTTTGAAAGGGCGCGGCTTCAGCCGCGCCACCACAGCCCGAAAATAATGGGGGACTTTAGTCCCCGAGGGAACGCTCGTTCCCCACGAACTACTGGCCCTTCCCCAACCGCCTGTAATACTCCGCAACCGCATCCTCATAACCCGCCGGAACGTTCTGCGGCGTGGCCGTCCTCACCTGCCCCGCCTGCGGCTGATTTGGATCGCGACGCAGTTGCAACTCCAACCTGTCCACGTCGTTGAGAACCTTCGTATGCAACTCCTCCACCATCGCCGGGTTCCCGGGGAACCGCGACGGATCGAGCTTCTGCATCTCCTTCTCAAGGTCATCAATCTGCTTCTGCGCCGCCGGATCGCCCTTCGCCGCCTGGCGCAACTGGCTCAGCTCACCCAAGCCCTCCTGAATCACCCGCTGCGTGTCCGCCGGATTCCCGCCAATCTTCGGCGCCGCCGGCCCCCGCCAAGAGTCATACGTCTGCCCGCCCGTATCGACGTTCAAATTGGCCGCGGTACTGCCTCCACCGCCCCGCAGTTGGCCATTCGTGTAGCCCCCGTCCAACTGCCCGCCTCTCGGTCCAAGCCCGCCGCCCTGCCGTCCTCCCTGCGCAACCTGATTGCCCTGACCCTGCTGTCCGCCTTGGCCCTGCTGCTGTCCGCCCTGGCCCTGCTGCTGACCACCTCGCCGACCCTGGCCATTCTGCCCAGCCTGCTGCCCCTGACCCCGTTGCCCCTGCCCTTGTTGACCCTGCTGGCCTTGGCCTTGTTGACCCTGCCCTTGCTGTCCGCCCTGCCCGCGCTGCGAACCCTGCTGACCTTGCCCCTGTTGTTGACCCTGCCCCTGCTGACCCGCGCGCCCCTGCTGACCGTTCTGACCAGCCTGTCCATTCTGCCCCTGCTGCTGTCCCTGCTGCCGCCCATTCGGCGAACCCTGCCCCGGCGCCAGCCCTGCAATCTGGCTACGCAGCCGATCCAGACGGTCGAGCGCTGCCGTCTGTGTCCCCGGCGCTTGTCCGTTTCGCCCATTCTGCCCCGAGCCGGCCGCCTGCTGCGCCTGCCGCACTCCGTCGTCGACCTTCTTCAGCCCCGACGCAATCTGCATCTCCGTCCCATTCGAGTTCGGATTAATCCCGCTCCGCAGCCAGTCCGCCGTCCGTTGCACCAGGTTCGTCAGGTCCGTCTGATCCATCCCGCTCAGTGTGTCGCGCAGGCTCGACGCCGCCCCCGGCTGCGTCCCCGCCAGCTCTCGCGCCGTGTCGCGCATTCCCTTCTCCAGCTTCGACAAATCATCCGACATCCGCTGGCGATCGTTCGCCAGGCTCTGCCGCTCCTTCTCCGCCGCAGCTAAATCTGCCGCACTGGGCTCTCCGCCCGAGCTTCTCTTGGCCTGCATGGCCTCGCCCGCAGCCGCCAGCTTGCGCACGCGATCCGCCTCCGCGTTCTCCTCCTTCGACAGCCGGTTCGCATCGCGTCCCAGTTGGTCCAGCTTGCTCGACGCCTGCTGTTTCTGCGCACCGCCCAGCAGATCCGTAGCCTCACGCAACCGATCCGCCGCGCGTTTCGCCTCGTCCGCACTCTGCTGCGCACCCTGCTGTCCGCCGGCCTTTCCCATCGCCTCGTTCGCCGCGCGCAGCCGTTCCAACGCCTGCGTCACCCGCGGATCGGCATTCCCATCAGCCGTCCCGCGCGAAGCCGACTGCGATCCAGACGCCTGCCCCGACCTTCCACTCTGCTGACCCGATTGCCCAGCCTGCCCCTGCTGTCCTTGCTGTCCCGACTGCCCCTGCCCCTGCTGCCCGCTCGCGCTCTGCTGTCCCTGCTGCCCTTGCTGGCCTTGCTGGCCCTGCATCTGCTCCATATCGCGCTGCAACTGCTCCGCCTCGCGACGCAGCATCTCCTGCTGCCATCTCTCCTGGAAGTTCTGCGCCTGGTTGCCCTGCTTCTGCGCCAACTCCTCCTGCCGCTTGGCCAGCGCATCCAACTTCGCCAGCGCGTCGTCCACCTTCTTTGCCTGCTGCTCCGCCGGAGAAGACGCCGTCTGCGCCGTCTCGTACTGATTCTTCTCTGTGTCCATCTCGAGGTCGAAGAGGCTCGCCAGATCGCGCCCCGCACTTCCACCGCCCCCACCGCCACCGCCACCGCGCTGTCCAAACGCAACTTGAATCTGCCGGAACGTAGCCTCCGCCCTCAGCAACGCCTGCAGCACCTTCTGCTCGATCGGCATCGCCTCCTGCCACTGCATC
>PKWK01000192.1 GCA_003133205.1 Granulicella sp.
GCTCGCGTCGACTATGCGCAGGATGCGCAAGGGCGTCCGCTGACGCATCGCTTCCATGCCCGCAGCGCTTGTTGACATGTTACTTGAGTCGCGCCCATTACAAGAAATGGGAGGGGCCATCCCGTTACGAGGCCACATGGATGAACTCCACAAGTTTCAGCGGGCGAATCCCGCCAACCTTTTTCGAAATGATATTGGGGGCCACGGTCGACGTTGGTATTACTCCTCATCGCCGCAATTTACCGCAACTGCCGGCACAGGGCGTTCCGCCTGCGCGAGATGGGCAAGGAGATCGGCGGTCGACCATTGAGGCGAGACAACCGTCCGCCTACCAGCCAAGATTTCTCCACGCCCGAAGGACGAGGATGAGGCTCACTACCGGAATGACTATGCCGATCCACTTCAGTGGATCCGTCCACAAAGTCCAAAGGGACAGCACTGTGAACCAGATTGTCGAGAGTCCAAGCACCGCAAGCGCGGTGCAAGCGCAGCAAACTGAGCGGACGAACGTCCTGCCAGACGTGCGATTGCCACACGAACATCGGAGTCCGGAAACGCGGACATGGGTTCAACTCCTGGGATAACGTGGGCTCCGCGCTACCAAGTCTATCGGACGGACCGCTTGCGGCGAGCCTTCAACCGGGCACGAACCGTGGAGAACAAGGCGCCCGCTGAACCGACAAGCGCGAGAACGACCGTAGAATTCTCCGGAGAATCGACGCAGCCAATCTGAGCGTGAAGCGGGAGAGGGACACACAGAAAGGCTGCGGACCATAGGAGACCCACCAACATCTATAACCGTTCTCGCACACAAACTCTATGGAAGCAAAAATCAAAGGTCAACAACATGGTCCAACCTCTGCTACAAACAGGTCATCAACCTGTTCCCGGCAACTCAATCACGAAATCGACATTCCAGACAGGCCAAGGATACGCCCTGATAGTCAAAATTGCCCTCAATTTCTCGGCCGGCCAACAGTTCGTTGAACTCGCGGCACCCTTGGTTCACTGGGGTTCACTGGGCCAGGGACTTCATCCGGGCGGGGGCGAACTCATCGCCAGCCCGCCACGTGATGGTGCCAGGCGCGGCGAGCGCCTCCCAGCCCAACTCGAAGCCGAACCGCGCCAGCTTCGCATTCGAGGTGAAGTCCATCTCCGGCATGTAGTTGTCCGAGAAATTGTGATAGCGATTGGCGGTATAGTCGTCTTCCTTCGCCAGCCCCCAGGCCGCCTCGTGCCCCTTGTACAACGTCCCCGAGCCGATCGAAAACGCAGGAACCCCGGCCCTCGCCATCGAAAAGTGGTCGGAGCGGTAGTAATGTCCCGCCTCGGGGTGCTCGTCGGGGACAATGGTCATGCCGAAGCGCGCCGCAGTCGCCGCCACGGTCGGGTAAAAGCTGGTGCGTTCCGAGCCGTCAACCTTCGTCTGCATCGGTTCCCCAATCGGCTGAATGGCATCGTAGTTCAGGTCAAGCGCGATCTGCCCCGCCGGGATCGGCGGGTGCTGACCCAGATACTCGGAGCCCAGCAGGCCCTGCTCCTCGGCAGTGACCGCGGCGAACACAACGCTGTGCGGCGGTGCAACACCCATCGAGGACCACGCCCGCGCCAGTTCGAGCAGAATGCCGCAGCCCGTCCCATTGTCCACCGCACCGTTGTAGATGTTGTCGCCAGCCATTCCCGGCACAAAGCCGAGATGATCGTAGTGCGCCGAGTAGAGTACCGCCTGATCCTTCACCGGCCGCCCCTTGAAGTCATCTCCCGCCAGATGCCGATCAGCTTCGCTCCCTCCATATCTCGTAGGATCGCCCGGCAAAATCCCAACCACGTTCGGCGACTTGTACGGGCGCACCGTCGACTCAATGTGCGCCTTCAGCTTCACCGGCAGTTCGACAGCCTTGAACCCACGCTTCCCCGCAGCGTCAATCTCCGCGTCCGTGTTCCCTAATCCCGCAGCCGCGAACAGCTTGTCGGAAATATCGTGGTGAATCCATGCCGCCGCCGCGACCTGCGGATTCGTATCGGTAGCCAGAAACGTCTTCTCCCCCGACCCCGAGTTCTCCACCACCGACCACGGATAGCTGGCGAGATCAGTCCGATGAATGATCAGCGCGCCGATGGCCCCGCGCCGCGCAGCCTCCTCATACTTGTAGGTCCAGCGGCCGTAGTACGTCAGCGCCTTGCCGCCGAAAAACTTCGGATCATCCGACGGTGGGTCACCCACGATGATCAGCACAACCTTGCCCTTTACATCCACGCCCGCGTAGTCGTCCCAGTTGTACTCCGGCGCCGTCACGCCAAACCCGACAAACACCATCGGCGCGTCGATATCGACCACCACAGTGTGCCGCGGGTTGTTGACAACGTAGTCCGCGCCAAAGCGCAAAGACATTCCAGCACCGCTGTCCGGCGCCAGCGAGAAAGTAGTAGCCTCGCGCTTCACGGTCATCCCGAAAAAGTCGATCTGCTGGAAATAAGTCCCGTTGTCGCCGCCCGGCTTCAACCCGTCCAGCGCAAACTGCGTCGCAATGTACTTCGCCGCCAACTCACCGCCACGCAAGCCCGGCCCGCGGCCTTCGAGCAGATCATCGGAGAGGAAGCGAACGTGGGCGCGAATCCTGTCAGCATCAATCGAAGCCTCAGCGGCCTTCGCCGCCGCCGGAATCACCGGTGCCGATGTCTGACTAAGCAGCGGCGCAGATAGAGAGAGACAAGTTGCAGCAATAGCAAGGGCAAGGCGGAAGTTCACTGGAGGTACTCCTTCGAAGAGAGTGTGCTCGTCCAGTCTAACTAGGAATAGCCTCGCGAGAAGCAACCCCATGCCGATAGCGATAGAATCAGCGGAATGAACATCACCGCAATCCAAGCTGCACTACGCGACGCCGCCATCGACGCCTGGCTGTTCTACGACCATCACCACCGCGATCCGCTAGCCTACAGCATCCTCGGCCTCGATCCGCAGATGCACGTCACCCGCCGCTGGTTCTACCTCGTACCTGCCATCGGCGAACCGCGCAAGCTCGTGCATCGCATCGAGTCCGGCCGTCTCGACACCCTCCCCGGAACCAAAGCCGAATACTCCTCATGGCAGGAGTTGGACGCCAACCTCGAAGCCATGCTCACAGGCTCCACCCGCCTCGCCATGCAATACTCCCCGCGCAACGCCATCATGTACGTCTCCATGGTCGACGCCGGCACCATCGAATGCCTGCGCGAGATGGGCAAGGAGATCGTCAGCTCCGCCGACCTCGTCAGCCAGTTCGAAGCCGTCCTCTCCAACGAGCAGATCCGCACCCACTACGCTGCCCAGGAGAAACTCGACCGCATCCTCGCGGAAGGCTGGAAGCAGATGGGCGCCGGTGTTCGCGGCGCGGGCACAGACGAGTTCGCAATGGTCCAGTGGCTCAGCGAAGCCATGCGCCGCGAGGGCCTCGTCTGGGAGCATGGCCCCAACGTAAGCTGCGCCGCAAACTCCGCCGACTCGCACTACGAGCCCACCGCCGAAAACTCCCGCCCCATCCGCCGCGGAGACTTCGTCCTCATCGACATCTGGGCCAAGCTCGACCAGCCCGGCGCCGTCTACTACGACATCACATGGACCGGCGTAGTCGACCGCCCGCCCACCGACCGCGAGCAAACCCTCTTCGAAACGGTACGCAACGCCCGCAACGCCGCCATAGCCGCCATCCAGTCCGCCTACGCCGCGCGCCAGCCCATCGCCGGATGGCAGGCTGACGACGCAGCGCGCAATGTCATCCGTGCCGCCGGATACGCCGACTGGTTCCCCCATCGCACCGGCCACAACATCGGCCCCGAGATTCACGGCGCCGGCGCCCACCTCGACAACCTGGAGACCCACGACGTCCGCCTCCTCCTCCCCAACACCTGCTTCTCAGTCGAACCCGGAATCTACTTCCCCGGAGAATTCGGCGTCCGCAGCGAAATCAACATGCTCACCCACCCTGGCCGCGCCGAAGTCACCGGCCGCATCCAAACCGAACTAGTCCGGATCTGACATGCCATCACACGCGCCTCGATCAACTCAGCACATCTCTGTGTCCTCTCTCTTGCTCCGTGTTCTCTGTGATTCGCTTTTCTCTCGGCAACCCTCGATTTCGCAGCGACTCTCCGACTGATATGATGGGTCTTGAATGACGACGAAGGTAAATTATCCCCTGGCAGCAGGCGACAAAGGGCTCATCGACGATTCCACGAGTCGCGTGTCTCCGATGCTTGCCCTCATCGCAGCCTGGCTGGTCCCCGGAGCCGGACACCTCCTACTCGGCAAGTGGATTCGCGCAAGCCTCCTGATGGCCTCGATCCTGGGCATGTTTGCCATCGGGATCGCGCTCCAGGGCAAGATTTACACCCCAAATCTCGGCGAACCGCTCGACATGCTCGGCTTTGCCGGTGACGTCGGTTCCGGCGTGTTGTACGGCCTCGCCCGCTTGCTGGGCTGGGGACAAGCGCCCGTCCTGGTCGCCGTCGCTGACTATGGCACCAAGTTCATCGTCGTCGCCGGCCTGCTGAACGTCATAGCCGCCGTCGACGCCCATTCCCTGGCAAGCGGGAGGAAACGCTCGTGAGCATCTCCCATTTCAGCGCAGTACTGCTCTTCTCGCTCTTCACATCCGTAGTCTTCGGCATCACCCAGCGCGCCGAACCCAAAATGATGATCCGCTTCGGCGCCCTCTGCTTCGTCCTCTTCGTAGGCGGAACCGTCGCCGCAAGCTGGGCCATGTGGCTCATCAAGCACTAACCCGGGAGTAGCAGCGGGCTTCAGCCCGCGGTAGCAGCCTCACCCCAGAAAAAGGGGCTTCAGCCCCGGCCGTTCGTAGTACCCAACAGTCACACCCACCCAACGGCCATCATTCTGGCGCAGCACTCCCACAGTCGTCATTCTGGCGCAGCACTCCCAGAGTCGTCATTCTGGCGCAGCCAGAATCTCCGTAGTTGTCTTGTCTTTGCCCTACATAAGGGCACGGCTTCACAATCTGCCCGTCTTGCTTAAGGGCACGGCTTCAGCCGTGCCGTAACCGCTCCATTGGAATGGGGGCTTTAGCCCCTGAGGTCACTGTCCGCCGCGCCGCCTCTACGCCTGCACAGGAGCCGCGTCGTTCGCCACCGGCGCCGCCACAACCTTCTTCGGCGCAGCCTCCGCCTTCTTCGACGGAGCAATAATCGCGTGCAGCGTAGTCCCTTCCATCCGCGGCATGAACTCCACCAACCCGTTGTCCCCAATATCCAGAATCAGCCGGTTGATGATCTTGTACCCAAGGTCGCGATGCGCCATCTGCCGCCCCTTGAACCGCAGCGACGCCTTCACCTTGTCGCCGTCACCCAGGAAGCGAATCGCCATATTCTTCTTGGTCTGGTAGTCGTGCTCGTCCACCGTCACCGAGAACTTGACTTCCTTAATCGTGATGATCTTCTGCTTCTTGCGCGCGGCCCGTTCGCTCTTGTCCTTCTCGTAGAGAAACTTGCCGTAGTCCTGAATGCGGCACACCGGAGGAACAGCATTCGGCGAGATCTCCACCAGATCAAGTGACCGTTCCCGAGCCATCTTCAGCGCATCAAAGGGAGGCATGATGCCAAGCTGCTCGCCATTCTCGTCAATGACGCGAATCTCACGAGCGCGAATTCGTTCGTTTGTGCGGATAAAAGATTTTGCGGAGCGTTTATCGATCGGGGGAATAGGTTGCCTCCACGGCGTACCTCTCTGGCCGCCATGCCTTTACATGATTTGATTGCAGGCCTTCGCTAGAGGTTGCGTATAGCGAGAAGTATAGCATTACGCCGATTTTGAACCGGTGAAGAAGATCGGGTGCCCCATCCATCGCGCACTTGCGATGGGTGGGATGTAAAACGCTGCCACGCCCTACTTCGCCGCCGCCATCTGCTGTTGATATTCCGAATATGGCCCCTTGAAATCCTCAATCCGGAAGTCCGTCGGCCCGCCCTCAAAGTGCCAGATCCGCGTCGCAACCTCCTCAATCAGGTCCAGATCGTGCGTCACCAGCAGCACCGTCCCCTCGTACTTCTGCAGCGCCAAATTCAGCGCGTTGATCGCCTCCAGATCGAGATGGTTCGAAGGCTCATCCATCACCAGCACATTCGGCTTCTGCAGCATCAGCTTGCAGAACAGCATCCGCGCCGCCTCGCCGCCCGAGAGCGCGTCCGTCATCTTCATCCCCTCTTCGCCCTTGAACAGCATCTGCCCCAGGATCCCGCGGATGTCTTCCTTCGTCGCGTCCTCGTCGAACTGGTGCAGCCAGTCGTTCACCGTCATCCCCATCTGGATTGACGCCTTCATATCCTGCGCGAAGTACCCAATCTGCGCCTCGTGCCCCCACTTCACCACGCCCGAGTCGATCGACACGTCCGTCTCATCCACCCCCGGAGCGTTCGCCAGCAGTGCCTTGATCAGCGTCGTCTTCCCCTGTCCGTTCCGTCCCATCAGCACAATCTTGTCGCCGCGATTGCACGACGCCGAGAACTTGTCGATCACCTGCAAGCGCCCGCCGTCCTTCTTGTCATACGCCTTTGACACCTCCTCGATCTCGAGAATGTGCCGCCCCGAAGGCCGCTTCTGCTCGAACCGGATATACGGCCGCTGAATATTCGACCGCGCCAACTCCGTCGTCGCCAGCCGCTCCACTTCCTTCTTCCGCGAGTTCACCTGGCTCGACCGCGTGCCCGCCGAGAACCGCGCAATAAAGTCGTTCAACTGCGCAATCTTCTTCTCGCGCTNNATTCTCTCGCCGCGCAGCACGCTGGCCGTGAAGCTGTCCAGAACCTTGTGGTCGCCGTAGAACTTGGTCAGGCCCTTGAATTCCAGGATGTGCTTGCCGCTGGGACGCACCTGGTCGAAGCGAATGTAGGGCCGCGCGATGTTGGAGCGGGCCAGGTCGTTGGTTTGCAGCCGCTCCACTTCCTTGCGGCGGCTGGTCACTTGCGACGACCGGGTTCCGGCCGCAAAGCGGGCGATGAAATCGTTCAGTTGCGCAATCTTCTTCTCGCGCTGCTCGTTCTGGCTCTCGATGCGCGACCGGATGGCGGTCTTCTGCTCCACCATATCGTCGTATCCGCCGTTGTAAAGGATGATCGTCTCGTAATCGATGTCCGCGATATGCGTACACACCGAGTTCAGAAAATGCCGATCATGCGAGATCGTAATCAGCGTCCCGTTGTACCGCACCAGAAAATCCTGCAGCCACAAAATCGAATCCAGATCCAGATAGTTCGTCGGCTCATCCAGCAGCAGAGCCTGCGGCTCGCCAAACAGCGCCTGCGCCACCAGCACGCGCACCTTCTGCCCGCCCTGCAGCTCGCTCATCTTGCGATCGTGCAGCTCGTCCGCGATATCCAGCCCCTGCAGCAGAATCGCCGCATTCGCCTCCGCCTCGTACCCATCCTCTTCGCCGACGATCCCTTCCAACTCGCCCAGACGGCTGCCATCCTCGTCCGTCATCTCCGGCTTCTCGTAGATCAGTTCCCGCTCGGCGAGCGCCGCCCACAGCGGCTTGTTCCCCATAATCACGGTATCGATCACGCGGAACGCATCGAACGCATACTGGTCCTGCGACAGCACGCCGATCTTCTTCGGCCGCACCACATTCCCCTTCTGCGCGTCGATCTCCCCCGTCAACACCTTCATAAAAGTGGACTTACCGGCGCCATTCGGGCCCGTCAATCCATACCGCCGCCCGCTCGTAAAAGTAACCGAGACGTCCTCAAAGAGCAGCTTCTGCCCATACCGCATCGTGACATTGGAAACTGAAATCATAGCTTTTCTCTCATTTTACAGGTTTATCGCGACCCCGCGCCCCACCCCACCCTCTTGTTTGTCATTCCGCAGCGCAGCTTGTTTGTCATTCCGCAGCGCAGCGGAGGAATCTGCTTCTGCATTTCGCTTGTCATCCCCAAAAACTTGTCATTCTGAGCCGTAGGCGAAGAACCCCCGTATTTTGCCCGTGTCGCCACCGAACCCCGCCACACCCCCAAAGCAACCTCTGTGTTCTCTCCGTTCCTCCGTCTCTGTGATTCGCTTTTTCTTGGGCAGCCCCTTGAAACCTTCCCCTTGACATGTACGTAAATCAACGTACATACTCGCCGAATGCCGATCGAAACCCTCGACCTCGACGGATTCCTGAAATTCCTGAAACAGAAACAGGGCCAGCAATCCGACAGAAAATTCGCTCAGCAACTCGGCGTCTCGCCGTCCTACCTCTCCGACGTCTACAACGGCCGCACGGTCCCCGGAGAGAGCATCACCGCAGCCCTCAACGCCCGCCGCGACGTCGTCTTCCACGTCGAAACGCCGGACAAGAAGAAAAAGGAGAAGTCATGAAAGAAAATCGCGCACGCATCGCCATCATCCTCGACCGGTTTTGCCCTGGGCGTCGAAGAGGGCGGTCATGCCGCGGGGGACGAAGAGGTCTTGAGTGAGTTCGGGCACGTCGGCGAGGGGCTTGTCGAAGACGACTTCGTACTGGTCGTCGAACTGGACTAGCTTGACGGTGATGTTCTCCCACTTCGAGCCAATCTGACGCCGCCCGCGAGATTTCGTCGACTCTTTATAAGTTGTCATTCTGAGCGAAGCGAAGAACCCCTGTATTGGCTTTTGTTGTTGCCGTTGCTCTTGCTCTTGCTTCTAGGCCAAGGCTTCAGCCTTGGCATCACACCCCCCGCCATGAGCCGGGCTTCAGAGGATGATGAANNCCCCTGGGGTATGCTCTCTTACAACGCCGAACAAGCGACTTCCGCTCAACTGGGACCAGGTAAATTCCTCACCTGGCTTAAGGCATCCCCTTTTTACATCGCGATCCTCACACTCCTTTGCATGTGGCTGAAGTTCCGCTAGCGCTTCTGCCCTTGCTTCTGAGATAGGCC
>PKWK01000133.1 GCA_003133205.1 Granulicella sp.
AAGCGGCGGACCATCTTAGTAACCCCGTATTTCGGGAACTTCGGACCTCATTCCCATCTAACACCTTTGGGCTATTGGGCCGCAGGATGAGTGGGCCTAGGCTCAAACTCGTAGTGGCCTTTCCAATTACGCCCCTGGGAGAACTTATCTATGAAGCAGCTCTTGAAGATGTTTGTGCAGGACGAATCTGGTCAGGACTTGATTGAATACGCACTGCTCGCGGCACTGGTCGGTCTCGGCTCAGTGGCTGCAATGCAGGGCCTCGGAGCTTCCATCGCGAACGCGTTTGCTGGGGTCGGCACTGCCCTCTCCAACGCATAGCCTAAACCGAAGCCCCGCCGTAGCTAATCTAGCTCGCTAACTTGAGAAGGGCTCCGCCCTTGGGCCGAAAACCGCCTTCTCATACATATGCCGCATCCATGATCAGTACCCTAGAGTTGGCTTGTGTGCCTTCATGCGTGACTCCCAATTAACGGGCATTCCGGACGTAATCCTCGAAGTGCCCGCAATGTCCGCTTTTCAGCAAGTTCAATCATTCACTTCAAATTGACCCACTACCTGGCGGGCGAAGAGTTCGGCGAGGATGGCGTGCGCGGTGAGATTCGCGGTGCCAGGATGGCCCAAGCTGGTGCATGATCCACACACCGTGAACATCGCCATCGTGGGAGATGATTATCAATCAAGTTCGGGCAAACTCGACGAAGAGTATGGACGGGTGCCTGTTGGTTTGTGGCGGACCTTGTGTCGGGCCTTCAGCCCTCAGTTTTTGGGGGCGCTTGGTACCTAGGCCTGCGGCCTAGGCTGGTATATGGCGCGCTTTCAGCGCTTTAGTGACTTTGACTGCCTGAACTGACTTGATCATCGTCTCGTGAGATTCAGGTTTTGTTTGATTTGTCCTGATAAACGCGTTTCTTGCGAGACATTTTCGGATGTGATCAGCTCGGGAGTTGCGTTGGTAACTAGCTTTTCGAGGCATGGAGTTTATAGAGGTCTCGACTCATCGGCGAACGGCCAGCTTCTTTTCGGCGAGGCCGAGGGTCGCGTCGGCGGCGAGGGCGAGGAGGGCGGCGGGGATGGCGCCGGCGAGGACGAGCGAGTTGTCGACGCTGGCCACGCCGCGGAAGATGAGTTCGCCGAGGCCGCCCGCGCCGATGGCGGCCGCGATGGTGGCGACGCCCACGCAGGTTACGGTGGCGGTGCGGAGACCGGCGAGGATGACGCTGGCGGCTAGCGGCAACTCCACCTTGATGAGGCGCTGCCAGGAGGTCATTCCGAGGGCGCGCGCGACATCTTCGAGCGCGGGGTCGACGCTGCGAATTCCTGCGTAGGTGTTGCGCAGGATGGGGAGCAGGGCATAGCCGGTGAGTGCGAGAATTGCCAGGCGCGCTGCGTTTTCGCCGAGCCAGGGGACGGGGAGCAGAAGGCCGAAGAGCGCGAGGCTGGGCACCGTCTGGATGATGTTTGCCACGGCGATGACGGGTTTGGCCAGACGCTCGCGGCGGGTGAGGAGGATGCCGAGCGGGAGGCCGATTCCGGCTGCGAGCAGCATGGCGCTGAGCGTCAGCCACAGGTGCTCGAAGGTCAGCCTCGCGATCTCCCACCCGTGCACCGAAAGAAAGTGCTCCATTCGTAGCTCCGTTTCTGGTTAGTCCGGGTCTGAAAGAGGGCATTCGCCGAGTTCCAGATTCCCTCCGGGGCTAAAGCCCCCTTTCCCTTGGATCACTTGTGGAAGGGCTGAAGCCCGTCCCTATCAAAACTTGCCCTCTAGTGTCCTGAGTCAGAAGCTCGTTGAACTATATGTCGGGCCTTCAGCCCTCGGCATCTGGCTGGAACGCTACCTGGGGCTGCGCCCCAGGCTGGTATATGTCGGGCCTTCGGCCCTATCCCAATGGAACGAATTAATGACTCAGGACACTAGAGTTTCTCAAAGTTCAGGATGTATCGATGACTCGCACTGCGCTGGCGCTGCCCGGTGGACTGCCTCCACATACTTCCGAACATGGTCGTTTTGCGAGCGCAGGACATCCTTCGCCGCGAGGTCCGCGACTACCTCGCCCGCGTGCAGGAAGACGACGCGCTGGGCGAGGTAGAGCGCCTCATCGAGATCATGCGTCACCAGGAGTACGGTTTTGCCGACTCGCTGGAGCAGGTCGCGCAGCATGGTCTGCATCTCGGCGCGGGTGAGGGGATCGAGCGCGCCGAACGGCTCGTCCATCAGCAAGACGCCGGGATCGGTAGCGAGGGCACGGGCCAGTCCGACACGCTGCCTTTGCCCACCCGAAAGCTGCCACGGGTAGCGCCGCGCAAACTCGGGGAAGTCCAGCCCTGCGAGCGCCAGCACATCGGCTGTGCGTTGGTCCTTCGGTTTACCGGAGATGCCCGCCAGTTCGAGCGCCAGTCCGGCATTCCGCTCCACGGTCATGTGGGGGAAAAGGCCTGTCTCCTGAATCACATAGCCGATGCCGCGCCGGAGTTCTTTGGGGTTGTAGGCCTGCGTGGACTTGCCGCCTACCCGCACCTCACCCGAGGTCGGCATCACCAGGCCGTTGACCATTCGCAGAAGGGTCGTTTTTCCGCTGCCGCTGCGTCCCAGGACCGCCGTGGTTGTTCCGGCCGCCATTGTCAGCGAGATATCGCGCAGGAGGAAAGGGGCGGTTGCCCCGTCGCGCCCACCCGGCAGCGCAAAGCTCACACCCGCGAACTCAACGCCGGTCACGGCCATATCGCCTGCTCTTCAGACGCGCTTACTCGGTCTCTGCGGGTTCCGTCTCCGAGCCAGCTTCTTCGCCGCCAATGGTTGACACCGGGATCGTGCCGGGATGGCCCTTTACGCGCACGACCGTGATCTTCTCGAAGCCTTCCTTGAAGGTCGGCGGCTTCAGCCGTTCGGCCATCTTGTGCATCACCTCGTCGGTCACCTGGCGATCGCGCTTGGAGTTCCGCTCCAGGCACACCGACAGCGGCACGTCGAAGAAAACCGCCTGAACCTCGTAGCCAAAGCTCTTCGCCATCTTGATCCATTGCTTGCGCTCGTGTGGGCTGAGGTTGGTGGCGTCGACATAGTTCCACGGCATCTTGGCGATCAGGCGCGCTCGCAGCAGGCTGCGCAGCGTGGAGAAGACGAGGCCCTGATAGCGCTGCTCGGTGATGTCGTCGAAGAGCAAGCTGCGCAGGAGGTCGCTGGACAGCGGCGTGACTCCGCGGCGCTTGTACCAGGTTGTCTTGCCAGAGCCGGGAAGTCCAATCGCGAGAACAACATATCCGCGAGGCTCCTTGGGCGAGATGCTGGTCTGTTCGGCTGGCGGGGTAGAGAGCGAATCGGGCTGCGTCTCTACCACCATCCTCTTTTCCGGCTCGACAGGCATCGTCGCCGTAACGCTGGGTATCGGCGTTGGGGCGGGTGCCGCTGGCTTGTGCGGGACTTCCGACTTGCTGGCAGCAGATCCCGGTTCGGCGTGGCGTACGGCCAATGGTTCCGGATACGAAGGTCTTAGCGGAGCCGGTTGGTTGGAGGGCAGCTCCTGCCCACTTTTTCCCGTGGATTCCGATTCGTTCGGTCCACGCCTGGAACGTCTTCTCATGAGGTCGCGCATCCAATCGCGCATATTGCGCATAGGTCGCTTGTAACACAGCGCGGTGCGCGCCGCAAATCGCCGCACCTTTGGCGATACTGTTGCTGTTCCAAGATGCCCCGTGCGAGAAGTTCTTTGGCTTGTAAAGCCAGCGACGCAGCATGTGATTCCGATCACACAACACGTCCAGGCGCGTTGCGCCGCTCCAACCCCAGTGCTAGCATTGAATTGACGACATAAACAGGAAATTATCGATAACCAGGACAAGAGACCTCGGATCCATCACCGGAAAAGACCTCGAATCCCCACAGAGCAAGAACACAGGAGCAGACACCATTATGGCTGTAAAAGTAGGGATTAACGGCTTCGGCCGCATTGGACGCAACGTCTTCCGCACCGCAATTGGCAACCCGAACATCGAAGTTGTCGCCGTCAACGATATCACCACGCCGGCCACCCTGGCCCACCTCCTCAAGTACGACTCGATCCTCGGCAATCTCAAGAACGAGATCACCCACGGAGCGGATTTCATCGGCGTCGATGGCAAGAAGATCAAGGTTTTCGCCGAGCGCGATCCGGCCAAGCTGGACTGGGCGTCGGTTGGCGCCGAGATCGTCGTCGAATCCACCGGCTTCTTCACCGATGCCACCAAGGCCAAGGCTCACCTCGGCGCGACGGTCAAGAAGGTTATCATCTCGGCCCCCGCCAGCAACGAGGACATCACCATCGTCCTGGGCGTCAACGACAACAAGTACGATGCGGCGAAGCACAACGTCATCTCGAACGCGAGCTGCACCACGAACTGCCTCGCGCCCGTGGTCAAGGTCATCAACGACACGTTTGGCATTGCCAGCGGCATCATGACCACCATCCACAGCTACACGAATGACCAGGTCATCCTCGACACGCCGCACAAGGACCTGCGCCGCGCTCGCGCTGCCGCTCTGAGCATGATTCCAAGCTCTACCGGCGCTGCCAAGGCGCTGAAGCTGGTCATTCCGGAGATGGCGGGTAAGCTGGACGGCTTTGCGATCCGCGTCCCGACTCCTAACGTCTCGGTCGTCGACCTTACGTTCGTTGCTGAGAAGCCGATCACGGTCGACAGCATCAACGCCGCGATCAAGACTGCATCAGAAGGCTCACTGAAGGGCATCCTCGGGTACACCGAAGAAGAGCTGGTCAGTTCGGACTTCAAGGGCAACCCGCTGTCGAGCATCTTCGACTCCAAGCTGACCAAGGTTGTCGGCAACACCGGCAAGGTCATCGCCTGGTACGACAACGANNTCCAGCCGCGTCAAGGACTTGATTCTGTTCCTGGTGAAGAAGGGCCTGTAACGTAGAAACGATCAAGGGTGCCCGACGCAGATGCATTGCGTCGGGCGCTTTCTATTTAAGTCGTTGAAATGGAACGAGAGTGACACAATTGCACATGCTCGCGCGTGCTTTGGGTTTGGTGCTACTTGTTGCTCTTTGTTGCCGTGTTGCAGCTTTCGGTCAGGCGCCAGCCACGCTGTCGACCGATATCTATGCGAACTTCGTCGGAACGTGGGTGGGGACGGATCGCTATCTCAAGGATGGCGCCATGATCACCGTACTATTGCGGTTGGAGATCAGCGAGACGAAGAAAAAGGACGGCTTGCAATGCGTGTACACCTATGGCGAGAAGGGCCAGAAGGGCTTCGAGCGCAGCCAGCGCCGTATCACCTTGAATCCCTCGGACGGCGAGATGACTTCGCAATGGAAGAGGCATTCGACCGAGCACTACAAAGCCAAAGATCTTGATGAGTTTGCCAAGACTGGTCTCGGAACGTTTACCTCGGCCACTGAAGTCAAAGAAGATGGCAAAACAGTCATGTACGAAGGGGTGTTTAGCCTCAGCAAAGACAAGTTCTTTTACCGATGGGACAAGAGCTCCGATGGCAAGACGTTCGTGACGAACGGAGTCTTCACCCTCGAACGTGAGGCTCTTGTCGCTTCGCCAGCTTCCCGTCCATAAGCGACGCTGCTCCAGAACCGCCAATAGAGGAACGGCCTACTTTACCGCGATGGCCTGGGCGACGGCGTTCCAGCCGCGGAGGGTGATTTCAGCGGGGCCGTGGGCGGCGTTGGTTGGGTATTCGACCTCCACCGTGCGGGTTTCGCCGGGGAGCAGCGAGATGTAGTTGTCGGAGTAGTAGGCCGGCAGGATGCGCGCCTTGCCCTTTGCGTCCACCAGCGTGAGCTTGTTTTCCAGGCTCACGACGGTCGCGGGATTGGTTAACTGGACCTTCACCTTCACCATATCTCCTGCAGTTGTCGTGCTTGCCGTCGCCTTGAGCAGCGTCGGGGCAAGCTTGTTCAGCGCGCGGTAGGAGGCAGGCCTTGCGCCGAGCCAGTAAAGGTTTTGCGAGACCATTGCCCCCTTGGCATCGCGCAGTTCAAGGTCGACCAGCACCATGCCTTGCGCGAGGTAGGGTGCAAGATCCAGGTGCATGCTGGCTGCGGTCGAGTCGGCTTCGATATCCTTGCGTTCCGTAGCTTGCAGGAGCAACTCGTTGGCGAGCGAGTAGACTTTCGCGTTCACCGTCAATCCGGTGCGTGCCGCGGTAGTTGTGTTGATGACATCGACGCGATACGTCGCCAGGTTGAGTTGCACATGCAGCGGTTCGCAGGCTTTCTTCACCCCGTAAAAGGACGCCTGGGTGTCGTAGTCGGAGCTGAGAATCTGCCACATGGTGCTCGGCCAAGCGGGCTGGGTCATCCACAGCAGTCGGCCGCTGTTGGGCGCCCAGAGGTTGGCATTCATGCCTTCGAAGATGGCGCGATGATCGACGTAGTTCAGCATCTGCGCCTTGCGGTCGAGGTCTTCGAGGCTGGTAGGCGCGCCGAACTCGGCCTGGATTTCGGCCATAAACGGGGCGACGTCGCCGTTTCCGCTCTGGTGCCAGTCGTGGTAGGCCCAGGCGTCACTGACGGGCCACTGGTCTTCCTTCGCGACGGTGCTCTCGAAGGACTCGAGGGTCGACATGGACGGCGTGCCGGTCTCAACCGAGAAGCCGCGGTTGAGCCTGGTGTAATACTGCGCTGGGTCCTGATAGCGGTATGGGCCGCTGCCTTGCAGATTCACTGCATTCGAACTGGGCGAGTAGTAGCGTGTGCCGTCAAGCGTGCGCACCAGGTCGTCGAGACCCTTGTTGAGGATTGGCTGGGGCACGCCCTCGTTGCGGCCGCACCACAGGACGATCGATGGATGATTGCGGAAGCGCTGAATCGTGTCGGCGGCGTTAGCGAGGAAGAGGGCTGGATCTTCGGCTTCGATGTTGTAGTTCTCGGTTGACTCCCAGAAGTCGTTCCATACCAGCATGCCGTACTCGTCGGCGAGGTCGTAAAACGTCTGTTCGGTGCTCTGGCCCACCCAGTTGCGGATGATGTTGAGGCCGGCATCGCGATTGAGCCGGAAGAACGGCTCGAGATGCGCGCGGGAGACGCGCTTGCGGTAGTCGTCCATGCCCCGGTTCCCGCCGCGCGCCGCGATGCGCACGCCGTTCACCCGAAGGACGAGATAAGGTGCGGCGCGGAGATCGGTCAAAGGCTGGATCGCCGGCGAGTTCTCTGCGCCAGGCGCCAGTGAGGCGACGTGCGAGTGGTAGTCGCCGCGGCGCTCCTCCGAAATGCTGAGAAATTCTGCTTCTAGAGCCGGAATCTCGCGCATGCCTTCGTGGCTTACGTCGACGATAGGGCCTGACGTGCCGCGCGCGGCTGACGGGGAAAACTCTACGCGGCGGAGATGGCCCGCGCTGTCGAGCAGGCTCAACTCATAGGTGATCTCGCGAACGCCGAAACGGATGTCGCTGGTGTCGGAGACCGAACCGCCCGTCTCGAGGTTCAGCTTCAGGCGATAGAGTTCGGGGCTGCCGTATCCATTTGGCCACCATAGCCGCGGGTGTTGCAGGTTGAGTTGGGCGAACTCCGCCGGGGTGAGTTTCACAACAGTCTCCCCGGGCGGCAGAGTGATGCTCTTGTGCACGCTGAGCTGCTCGATCGAGGCTCCCAGAATTACGTTGACCGGGCTGGCCGAGAGGTTTGTGACCGGGACGGTGATCTCAATGGCAGCCTGCGAGGTGTCGTGGTTTCGGAACGAAGTCACGACCTGGGCGTCGCCGATCTTCAGACCGCGCGTCACTCGTAATGTGACGGGCTGCCAGATGCCGCTGTTGCGATCGCGGACCGCGGGAATCCAGTCCCAGCCTTCGGTGGCAAGGAATGTGGGGCCGTCGAGTTCCATTGTCCCGCCATTTTCGCCGGGCCCACCGAGGATGGATTGCTCCTGCGGGATGCCCGGATGCGGCGGCGGTGAGATGCGCACGGCGAGGACGTTCCTCTGCCCGGGCTTGAGCGCGGACGTGACGTCGAAGCTGCCGCGACGGAACGCGCCCTTCATCGTGCCCAGGAGCTTCCCGTTGAGCCATATCGATGCCGCATAGTTGACCCCCTGAAATGTGAGTTCAGCATGAGAACCGGGGGCACCGGAGAGCGCCGATGTGGGTACGGTGAACTCGTTGCGGTACCAGTAGTCCTGCTTGTTGAGCGACTCGGGAATGGCGAGATTGTTGAGGCCGAAATCGGGGTCGGGGTAGATTCCGTTGTCGACCATCGTGGTCAGGACGGTGCCGGGCACGGTTGCTCGCATCCAGCCAGCGGCGTCGTACGCGGCGGTACTCAGATGCTCGCCGTCGGTATCCACTTTGGGCGCTTCGCGGAGGGTCCAGCCGTCGGAAAACGTCCATTCTCCGGCGTCGGTTTGTGTGAGCGATGGGCCGATGGGCGGACGCTTGAGCGCCACCGGAGCGGAGAGCGGCGCGCGCGTCTTCGGGAAGGTCGCGGGATCCTGGGGCGCGCGGTATCCGGCTTGGCCGCGGGTCTGGAGCGGCCAGGGCTTCGAGCCTTCCTCGAACTGGATTGCGGAAAAATATGGCATTGCCAAGTAGAGTTGGCGCGTCTCGCTATCGGACAGAGCGTGGCGCAGGAGTGTGAAGGAGGCGATCTGGCCGCCGAAGTGCCGGCTGGGCGCGATTCCTGGTCCGGTGGTCGGAGCCATTTGCAACAAAGGGTTGGTGCTGCCGAGAGTCAGAAGACCGGCTGCAGCGGGCTGGCCATCGGTGTAGAGGTAAAAGCGGGTGCCGTCGAACGTCGCGGCGAGCAAGTGCCACTGGCCGGGCTTGAGGTTCGCGACGCCGGATAGCTGGTTGTCGTCGCCCATCCATAGTGTGACTTTGCCCGTGTCGATGGCGAGATAGCGAGGGTATTCGGCGGTGGTGCTGCCGATGCCGGCGACGAGTTCGAGTGTGTCGACAGGCTCGGTCGTCTTGATCCAGCAGTAGAGGGACCATGGCGCGTCGGCAAGGAGGATGGGGTCGTGGGCGTCCGGAATCGCCTTGATGAGGCCGGGGCCGTCGGGCAGAAACGTGCCGTTGAACGGGCCGAATTGGGGCGGGTCGGTTACGACCACGGGATTCTGCGCGGCTGCTGCTGCGGAATACAGGGCCAGCGCAACCACTGCGGCCCGAGCAAAACTGCGTTTGGTGAACATGGGGAAGAGTATAGATGTTGGATGAAGGAGGGTAGGGGTTTAGAGTTTGAAGTGATCTGGAATCACACGACCGGAGTTACATCCTTGGTTGATCCGGCAATTGCCGCTAATGGAGAGGCAGGCGCTTCAGGCCCGCAACCTCAGTGGGTCGATCGGCTCGATGGGATGCCGGGTGTCGCGCTGGCTTTGTTCTGGGGCCTTGCGGAAGGGACGTTCTTCTTTGTTGTGCCGGATGTCGTGATCTCCCTGGCGGCTCTGCTGCGGCCCGGTCGAGCCTGGCGGCACGTAGTCGCGGCCATCGCGGGAGCCGTCCTCGGAGGAGCGCTGCTGTTCAATTGGTCTACGCAGAATCCGGCGGGTGCGCGAGAGGCGGTTGCACACGTGCCGTTTGTTACTGCCCCGATGTTTGAGCGAGTGCATGAAAGTTATCAGGCGCATGGGCTGGGCGCAGTCTTTCGCGGGCCGCTTACGGGAACTCCTTATAAGATTTATGCGGCCGAAGCGCCGGAGTTTCTAGGCAGAAACGCAAGGAGATCGACAGAGATGGATACGGTTGGGCTATTGGAGAAATACGGATGGATACCGCGTTGCGGAAATAGTTGCCGATCGTCGGCTCCAGAACCTGCGTAACCAGGTTGGCCATGGTGCCGAACCGCGCAATCACTTTAGGAGCGTCGTTGCGCGGAATGTGAATGATCTGGCTCACGTTTAGGTTGAAGGTGAATCCATCCGAGGAGCGCACCGTGATCGTCGAGAGCTTCTCGTCGAGCTTGTGCGCCTCGGACGGAGGGAAGACGGCGATCCAGGTGGACGCGCCGGGCCACCCGCTGACACTTGCATTCCGGCCGGACGGCTCGCTCGATGCAGGTTCGGGGCCGTACCAGGTGCATGGACGGATCGTTACGGGACAGAACGACGATGGGGACTTCACGTTTGCGCCGATGGAGCGGACCTGCAACCTCGCGGTGCTGGTGCCGAGCAAGGAGCTGCAACTGAAGGTAGGCGCGAACTCGGTAACCCTGGATCAGCGAAACGCCAAGCCGTTGAACTGAAATGCCCCTCCTTCGGTGGCCGCTTTCCCGTTCGATCTTCATGCGTTCGGGGAACGCCATTCACCTTCTTGCCGCGAAGGCCCAGTTGTTTCCCAGGCAGAAGTTGACGATGGAGCAGCACAGAATTGCGATCGCGTTCGCGGCGAGTAGCGGTAGGTGCGCCTCGTTAACCAGGATTCGCATCAGCGCGAGGTTCCCTAGCATCGACACCAATCCGTTGGAAAGATGGAAGCGCACGAGTTGGGTGAGGA
The DNA here is from genome assembly GCA_003133205.1 of Granulicella sp. The sequence continues at coordinate 10,445 of PKWK01000133.1, forward strand.
GTGCGGAATCGTCGCGACGGTCGCACCAGGTGTAATGGAGATGCCATACAAAGTTGTGTAGCAGCGTAAGTTCTATGGCCGCGGCCGTGGCATACAGGTAGTGGCCCGGCGCCAATCGGTTGAAGAAAGCGAGCGCGGCGAGTTGCACAACCACGCCTATCGCTCCGACGAGATTGAACTTGCCCCAGCGGATGAATGGGTTCATGGCAGCGGCTCCTGGCGGTAGAGTTCGGCGGTGTGGCGCAGGGTGACGTGCATCGCCATGGCGAGCATGACGACCGCGCCTATTGTTCCTCCCAGATCGAACAGCAGCAGCTTGTGGCCGAACAGTGTTGCGTACGGATTGCGCAGCAGCGCGAGGTTGCCGATGATGAGCAGAATACGAATCTCCGTGGGACCGAAGATGCCTTGCGAAAGTTGGAAGCAGGACAAAGTGTAGGTCGCGAGGTAGCTCTCGCTGGAGAGGATGAGGAACGCCACCAGCATCGCGATGGCCGTCTGCCAGTGCAGCAGGCCGGAGAAGCCGAGTCCGCACATCAGCGCGACTGATCCGAAGATGTCCACCATGTGATCGACGTAAAAGCCGTAGCGCGGGCGCTGTTGGCGGCGCACCCGGGCGAGGGTTCCGTCGAGACTGTCTCCGAGCCAGTTGAGCACCAGGCACAGAATCACCAGCAGCAGAGCGAGGCGGTTGAAGCGCGAGAGGGCGTAGAAGATGCCGGCGGCAACCTGCGCGCTGAAGCCGAGGAGAGTGAGTTGGTCGGAGGTGAGCCAGTTAGGTGCGTGCTCGGCCATCCAGACAAGTGCGCGCTTTTCTATGGAAGCGGTGATCGATTGATTTATGCGGTGCGCCGTTTGAAATACCGCTGCATCCTTCGTTGTGATTGACTGTGCGTTCATGGCGGTGTCCTTTCGAATTGCTCTTGGGGTGGGAGTCATTGGGTTCGTCGAAGTGCATTGCAGGTAGAGCGCAAGGTGAATTCCAGCGAGTCGCGGGGGACGCTCTCGACAAAGGGGCGGACCGCCCAGCCGAGGCCGGTTGGAATGGAGCGTGTGAGCGAGACCGACTCCATCTGCATGTAGAGTCCGTTGTCTCGCTCCTCGTAGGTCCAGTAGGTGTTTTGCCGCCAGAGGAAGCCGTGCTCTTCGTTGGGGTTTAGTGCACGCTCGTTGGCAGTGCCGGGCGAGTCGATTTCGGAGATATGGGTGCTGCGCGAGATGCTGTAACCGTGCTGCGCATCGAGTTGCGCAAAGGCGATGTCGTAGGCGGTGTCCATGACGACAGTGATGACGTGGCGCTGGCGTACGCGCATGGCTGCCTGCAGTTGATCGTCGTGCCGGGTGAGGACTTTGGCTTGAAGGACCTGCGGGGAAAAGTGTTGGGGATAGGCGTTGAAGTCTTTCATAAGCCGCTCGAAGTCCGCGGCTTTGGCTCCGGGGGCGAACGCGGTGCCGCGCCAGTGGTGGAGCAATGCTCCGGGCAAGACTGAATTGGAGGGAGTGAGGTTCTCGATGATTAACTCTCCGCGGTGGAGGCGCGCCTCGCTTTGCGGAGCGGAAGACACGGGAGCGAGGAAGGCGTTGTGGGACCGATGCTGCTGGGCGAGGCGCGACTCAACGCCGGCGATGTAGGAGTTGAAGGCGGAGACGGCTGCCGGCGGGGGCTCTGCAACAGCGCGGCCAGGGGCGGCTACTAAGAACGCAAGGAGAAAAACCCCGGAGAGAAGGGAGCGTGTTCGTGAATTTGAGAATTGGTGTCGCTTCATGCACTGCACATTGCGCTACCCCGGCTTCGGAGGCAATGCATGGAACCTCACCTGTGGTTGATTGTTTCTCACCCGGCAAGTAATTGCAGCAAAGCGATTTAACGAAAGTTATCCATGCCTCGACAAGTCTGGTCTGTTAGCTTTTTCAATGAGGTCGAAGCCGATGCGACTCGCACGACGTATATTCCTCATTATGGTGGTCGTAGCAGCAGTCCTCTTCGCAGGTCTCTGCGGGGCGTTGTTCGCGTTCCAGCGATCCCTGATCTACTATCCGCAGCCAAGGTCCAACCAGCAGGCCAGCACCTTGATGACCCTCCCAGTTGGAAAGGAGACGGTGCATGTGTCCACCCGCCCCCAGGCCGGCCCCGACGCCCTCATTTACTTTGGTGGAAATGCGGAAGATGTTTTGCAGGAAATGCCCGACATTGCCGCTGCGTTTCCCCACGAAGCGATTTACCTGCTCCACTACCCGGGCTATGGCGGAAGCTCCGGCAGTCCCTCCCAGCAAGCCATCTTTGCCGACTCACTGGCCCTCTTTGACCGGGTTCATGCGGAACATCCAAACGTCGTCGTTGTCGGACGCAGCCTGGGCAGCGGCGTCGCCGTTTGGATCGCAAGTCTGCGGCCGGTCGTACGGCTTGTGCTGGTCACGCCCTACGACAGTCTTGCGGACGTTGCCGCACAGCATTTTCCTTACGTGCCGGTGCGCTGGCTGTTGCGCGACAAGTATGAATCGTGGAGATACGCCCCACAGGTGACAGCTCCAACCCCGATCATTGTGGCGGAAGACGACGAAGTGATTCCCCGGTCCAGTTCGGATCGGCTGCGCACGCGTTTCCGAGAGGGCATCGTGTCGTATGTAGTCTTGCCCGGCGTCGGCCACAACACAATTCAGGACAGTCCGAACTACTGGACCCTTCTAAGCTCTCAATAGCGGCAACACTCAATCTCCCGCCGTGGAAGTCCGCACCGGGTCGCCGTTCCCTCGCATACACTGGACAGGACATGGCCACCCCATCCCCACCCCGGCGCTATCGTTTCGGAGCATTTGAAGCAGACGGAGCGACGGGAGAGCTTCGCAGGCAAGGGATTCGCATCAAGCTGAACGCGCAGCCCTTCCAGGTGCTATTTCTGCTGCTGGAGCGACCCGGCGAGCTGTTGACGCGCGAGGAAATCTCCCGCGAGTTATGGCCCGACGGAACCTTCGTCGACTACGAGCACGGGGTGAACTCGGCGGTCAATCGCATCCGTGAAGCGCTCGGCGATACGGCGGGCAGTCCGAGATTCGTCGAGACGCTGGCGCGGCGAGGCTATCGTTTTGTGGCTTCCGTGGAACGGATCGGGCTCATCGAAGATTTGGCAGCGCCGGCGTCCGAGGCTCCGGCCCCGGTATCGGTAACGAGTGAGGCGACGGCGGTTCCGGTGGAGGAGCCAGAGACGGGACTGCTCAGCGGGATACTGGCGTCACCGGCGGAGCTTCCGAAGACGTCGCATTCAGTTGTGCAGACGCTGTTCGTCCTGCTGCAGGTGATGTACCTGGGCTTCTATGTTGGGGCGCTGGCGAATTTGGCGGAGATTGAAGATCTCTTGTCCGCACTGCCGAGGGCGACTCAGGTGTTCACGGTCATGATCGTGACTGCGGCGATCTTGATTCCTGTGCGTGCCTTCGTGATCTCCCTTGTGCTCTTCCATGCGCCGCGAGCACGCGAGAAGTTTCTGAGGTGATGAGAATGCCACGCACCATCAAAGACATCCTCGACCACGCTGATGAACTCGCTAAGCGTTTCGAGGACTACGAACCATCGGCCGCAGACGAACGCGACCCAGCGGTGTTCGCCGAGCTTCGCCGAGCTGTGCTGTCGCGATCGGATGCCGAACGCTCGATCAGAGATGCGGTCAAACACGCTCGCGAACGCGGTTACTCCTGGGCGTTCATCGGCTCGCTGGTCGGAACCTCCGGCGAAGCAGCCCGTCAGCGCTACGGCCATAAGCAAGACGCATAGGCCGAATGGGTTTGGCTCGGTCAGGGATCAGTCAGAAGCAACGCACTCATGGGCCGCGTGGGATAAGTCCGCGCCAGTCAGGTCCCGAGGAAGCCCGCCGCGGCGAGGACAATGTGCGTATGAACCACGGGGAGGAACGGGCCGAGTTGCGGGGCGCGGTCTACCGCGGGGACGCCGGATCCCTCGTCGGCATCTTGAAGCGGGAGGCGTGGCCCGAGAATGCCCTGCAACTCATCGGCGACGGACTGCTCCTGGTGCTTCATGCGCCGGCCGAAGGCATCGACGAGGCGGCGCGTCGATGCGTGGCGGCGTTGTGGGACCGCGGTTGGGAGGGCGACGCAGATCTCGCGGCTGGACTCGAGGCGGCCTTGGGGGCCGGGCCGGTGCCGCTGCTGCGAGCGTTGCCGGTCGATCTCGAGGAGCTCGCGGGGGTGCTGGAAGGCGACCCGGTCAACGGCGGCGGGCGTATCGATCTTCGGACCGGATATGTGGGGCCGCGGCCAGCGATCGAGTACGCCGAGGAAACGGAGGAGGACGACGACGATGAGCGGTGGCTGTGGGTCGAGTGCGAGGGTTCCCGGGAGGGGTACCGCGACATGGAACTCTTCATCGCCGCGCTCGACGACACTGACCAGGTGGACCGGCTGGGTATCGCCATCAGCGGACGAGGCGCTTTCCGTCGGTTCAAGGACCAGTTGTCGCGGTGGCCAGGTCTGCTCGAACGGTGGTACGCCTTCAGCGAGGATCGGCAGCGCGGACGGGCTCGGGCGTGGTTGGCCGGCGAGGGGTACGCTCCCGCGCCACACCAGCCAAGGCCGTGATGGCGAGGTCCGCGCCATGACGGTTTTCGATGGCCACCGGCAGGCGCCCGCTCTTGCCGCCTGGCGCGCGATCGTGCCGCGATCGGCGCGGGTGGACGACATGCGTCATTCCGCGAGCGGAGCGCCCTCCGA
>PKWK01000365.1 GCA_003133205.1 Granulicella sp.
GTGCGGTCGCCGTTGTCCCAGGTGAGGCGGAGCAGGCCGGTCTGCCCGGCTTTGAGGTGCGCACCTGCCTCCGACAGCGCCGCGACCGTGGTGCCGGCGCGCGTCGCGATGGCGGCGAAGACGTCGCCGACCGCGGACATTCCTGCCTCAATGCCGACCTGTTTCGGATCGACGGAGCCGGGGACAACGCCGCAGACTCCGGGCACGAGCGTCTGCTTGTCGCTGAGGCCGATGATGCAGGTAGACGTGCCGATCACGTTGACCACGTCGCCGAGACGGATGTTGGCGCCGATTGCGTCCCAGTGGGCGTCGAACGCGCCGGTAGGAATGGGAATTCCCGCGGACAAGCCTAAGGCGTTCGCCCACTTTTCAGACAGATGGCCGGCGATCTTGTCCGACGTGTTGTAGTGGCCGGTGATCTTGTCACGCACGCCGGCGAGGAGCGGGTCGACGGCGGTGAGGAACTCCTCCGGCGGCAGGCCTCCCCAGAGCGGGTTCCACATCCATTTGTGGCCCATGGCGCAGATGCTGCGCGGAATCTCGTTCGGGTCGGTGACGCCGCAGAGGGTTGCGGCGACCATGTCGCAGTGCTCGAGCGCGGTGACGAACTTGGGCTGCAGCTCGGGGTTGTGGCGAAGCCAGTGCAGCAGCTTCGACCAGCCCCACTCGGAGGAGTAGACACCTCCGCACCAGTCGATCCCTTCAAACCCAACTCCGCCGTGGAAGGCGTGCGCGGCGCGGGTGATCTCGGCTGCTTCACCGGCGGCGCGGTGATCGCACCAGAGGTAGTATTCGCCGAGCGGGATGAGGCCCTCGCCGGCCGGGATTACGCTCGATCCAGTGGTATCGAGGGCGATGGACTTGATCTGCTTGCCGTCGATGCCGCTGACGCGGACTGCCTCGTGCATGGCGCGGACCAGGGCGTCCATCTGGTCGTCGTGGCTCTGCGTCTTCAGGTGCGGGTCGGACGGGGAACTGTGCAGCGGATATTCGGCGGTTGCAGACCCGAGCTTGCCGCGTTCCTTGTCGAAGATGGAGATGCGCACGCTCAGCGTGCCGAAGTCGACTCCTGCCACTACACTCACTGTGCTACTCCTTTTGGTTGTTCAGTCGCTGCATTCGAATTCTAGCTGACCGCTGCACCGCGGAGTGCAGAGTAGGATATTCTCGCGGCGCTTCGGAGGAACGAGGCGCTGTCAGAGGGCGTCATCAAAGGACAAGAGATGGCTGAAGACGGAACGTTGCGCGTCGGGTTGTTCGGAATCGGACTGGAAGCGTATTGGAGCCAGTTCGACGGGCTGGAAGAGCGGTTGAAGGGCTACGTGGCGCGCGTGGCGGAAAAACTTGCTGCGCCGGGCCGCGAGATCGTGAACTTCGGCCTGGTGGACTCGCCGGAGAAGGCTTTTGCGGTTGGGCATCAAGCTCGGAAGCAGGATGTCGACCTGCTGGTGCTCTACGTGACGACCTACGCGCTGTCGTCCACCGTGCTGCCGGTGGTGCGGCGCGCGAAGGTTCCGGTGCTGGTTCTGAACCTCCAGCCGGAGGCGGCGATCGACTATGCGCGCTTCAATTCCCTGCCCGACCGCACGGCGATGACCGGCGACTGGCTGGCGTTCTGCTCGGCGTGCCCGGTGCCGGAGATCGCCAACGTATTTGCGCGCGCGGGCATTCCGTTCCACCAGGTGACGGGCGTGCTCGACGGCGACTCTGAGTGCTGGCGCGAGATTGAGGACTGGATCTCGGCGGCGCAGGTGGTCGAGACGCTGAGCCACATGCGACTCGGGCTGATGGGGCATTACTACAGCGGCATGCTCGACATTGCGACCGACCTGACGGCGGTTTCGAGCGTCTTCGGTACGCATCTCGAGATGCTGGAGATCGACGAGCTGGGCGCGATCTGCAACGAGATGACCTCGGCCGAGGTCGCCGGCAAACTCGCGGCGTTCCAGACCGAGTTCGATGTGCAGGCGGACTGCTCCGCTGGAGAACTTGTGCGGGCGGCGCGTACGGCGGCGGCGCTAGATGAGCTGGTGGTGCGGCACTCGCTGGGCGCTTTGGCTTACTTCTACAACGGCTCGGGCTGCGCGATGAATGAGGACACGATCACTTCGATCATTCTCGGAACCTCCATGCTGACGCGGCGCGGCATTCCGGTTGCGGGCGAGTACGAGGTGAAGAACGTGCTCGCGATGAAGATCATGGACTCGCTGGGGGCGGGCGGGTCGTTTACCGAATACTACGCGGTCGACTTCAAGGACGATGTCGTGCTGATGGGGCACGACGGACCGGGGCACTCCGGCATCGCCGAGGGAAAGACCAAGGTGAAGCCGCTGGCCGTTTACCACGGCAAAGTCGGGCGCGGGCTTTCGGTCGAGATGAGCGTGAAGAACGGTCCGGTGACGCTGCTGTCGGTCGTCGAGAACGGGCGCGGCGGGTTCAAGCTGCTGGTCGCCGAGGGCGTCAGTGAGGCCGGACCGATCCTCGAGATCGGGAATACGAACAGCCGGTACCGGTTCCCGATCGGGGCGCGCGGGTTTATCCAGCGGTGGAACGAACAGGCTCCGGCGCACCATTGCGCGGTCGGGCTCGGGCATGTGGGCGACAAGCTGGACAAGCTGGGCAAGCTGCTCGGCGTTGACGTGGTGCGTGTGTGCTGAGACCTCGCTCTGCTTCATTCCGGTCTTGACCTGCTGAGGTGGCCCCACATCTCAAAGGCGAGATGTAGGGCGCCCGACACCAGAACGCCCAAGAGCTGAAGACCCTACCTATCTCAAGTCGATCACCAGAAGCCGACATGCGAGGACTAATGCCAAGAATATCTGGGGGGACTTGAGCCTTGCACGGTATCTGGCCGCGTGGTTTCGGCCATAATGTATTTTTATGGGAAGCTATTCTGACCTGAAGATTGGAAAGGTGGGATTTGGTAGCTGGAAAGACTGGGTCGACGACTCGATCATGATCTTATTCAGCGAGCCCGAGAAACGCGTAGAGGAAATTCCGCTTCCCCCTGAGTACGAGCACCTGCTGGATGAAGGAGAACCGTCTCCCTTTCTTTCGGTCAAGTACGTTAGCAACGTTGAGACTTTGAAAAATCGCCTCGATTTCCTGGGATTCACTCTCGATGTTGCCCGACAAGCCTTTGACCTTGGAAAGGCCTGGGAAATTGAGGCGACTCGGTCCAACATGGATCGATTCAAGAAGCACTTTTTGGCGGCGGAGCATCAGAATTTACTCAAGGAGAATACAGACCGCAGTCTGAAGCGGATTGACATGCTCGCCCGCTCAGACGCTGACAGTTGGCTTACAGCGCTCCGCGAGGTTTTCCTATCGCCAGCCGACGCAGACCTTACCAACTTCTCCGAGCTTGCGGCTGCTTTTACACTCGATCGGCCAAACGAAATTAGATTCCCTTACACAACTGACGAACGATTCCGACTTCGTTTTGAGCTGGAGGCGCACCAAACTGGCGAGGTCGTGTTCGACGTTTCTGAACTTGTCAACAATGAGTGTTGCTCAGCTTCCGATCCGCTGACTGAGATCGCTCGCGAGTGGGTAAATTCAAGGGATCGGCAAGCCCTCCACATGATTGTACTGACCGAAGGGTCTACCGATAAATTCGTTTTGGAGAGCGCGCTAAAAGTCTTGCGGCCGGAGTTGCGTCAATACATCTCCTTTATGGATTTCGCCGCATTGAGGGTCGAAGGGGGCGCGTCCTTCCTTGCGAGTATTGTTCGGGCATTTGCAGGTGCAGGTGTGCGGGATCGGCTAGTTGCTGTCTTCGATAACGACACGGCGGGCTGCCTTTCACAATCCCTTCTCTCCAAGCATCGTCTTCCCGACAACATTAGGGTCATCCGTTATCCCGACATCGATCTGGCAAGGAGTTACCCGACACTTGGCCCAACGGGCCCGGCAGTGATGGATATCAACGGCTCGGCGGCGGGGATCGAACTCTACCTTGGGGAGGACATTCTCTGCGGAGAGAACGGGGCGCTCATACCGATCCAGTGGAAAGGTTTCGAGGCCAGCCTAGGACGATACCAGGGCGAGATCCTCGACAAGAGAGGCTGCCTGGAAAGGTTCTCGCGGAAACTTCAAGAGTTCGACCGCGAGGCCGGAGACCCGAACACGCTTGGCTGGGGCAACCTTGGCGCGATCATTGACGCCATCTCTTCGGCATTTAGGGAATCGGACATGGAATTCCTGATCGACTCAGCCCGCACCATTATCGAAAACGAACGGCCGGACCCTGATTGGGGAACCTGATGATCTGGCGGCGAGAGAGCCATATGCCGATCGCCTGGAGCGATGGAGCCTTCTCAAATCATGCTTCGAGCGAACCCTTCTGAATTACAGGAACCCCGGGATCTGTTGACTCAATTGCAGGTCGGTCCTGACAAACGCGCTTATGTTCATGAACCGTCGCAACCGCATTCAGCCCCGTCCCGCCCAGCTTCTTCACAGCCTTCCCCTTGACACCCCACGTATAATTAAACTTAGGTAGANNGGCTTGTGTCTCCCCAAAGCTCAAAGGAACCATAACTCCAGCGTTTTGAAGATCTTGCAAACTATCTCCTGTGTTTTCAAGATTTTGCAAACTCGATGGCCAGTAAGTGGTTTGTTTGGAAGATTATGCATCAATCGATACCCCGGGGGGGAGGGTATCAACGGCTAGCTGTATTTGAGGCCAGCGGAGGATTTCGGGGATGCTGGGGCGCTTGCCGTACATCAGGACGCCGATGGCCAGGTCGCGCGCGGTGTGGAAGCTGGACCAGAAGCGCGCCACTTCTTCGACCGACAGGGGAACGATGTTGAGCCTGGGCTCCCGTACGCGCAGCCTGCTGATCTCGAACCTCGGACGGCCCAGGCCCATCGGCCTGCGGTGCAGGAAGGGCTGGTGAAACCCGTGCGCCACCTGACAGGGAGCGTCGGGGAACTCGTTGCGGATGGCGCGATCCGCGGTAGCGATGCGGTCGTTGATGGTGGAGGCAGATGGCGCGGGTTGCCGGCTGGACTTTTCGACGTCTTCGCCCACAGATCCACGACGCCTTCGGCAAGTTTTCCGTAGGACCAAAAAGAAGCCGCGTCCGTTGAACAGATGGCAGCTTCGCACCAATGCTTGGCCCAGAGGGCACGCGTCCTGTTCTTCAAGGCAAAGGCAGCTACTTCGTTAAGGAATCCGGTCCCACGCGGTGCGTGGAAAACGTGCGAGAGATCAGTTTCTACCGCGCAATATCCTGCGATCGTCATGGCCCGAGCCTGGAGGCCGGGATTCTCCGATTGAGCATGGCGATCTACGTATGCCAGTAGCCAATCTCGAGTGCCGTATCGCTCCGCGGCTCGAACGCACAACTCTAGTACTACAGTTGTAGAT
>PKWK01000045.1 GCA_003133205.1 Granulicella sp.
CTGGTCCTCCCAGCGCTTGGGGTAGCCGACGCCGGGCTTGGTCTCCACGTTGTTCCACCACATGTATTCGGCGCCGGGGCGGCTGGTCCAGAGGTTCTTGCAGGCGAGACTACAGGTGTGGCATCCGATGCACTTATCCAGGTGAAACACCATCGAAACCTGGGACCGTACGTTCATGTCCGACTCCTTTTCCGCATCACCATTTCGGTTTCCCTGGCAGCTTGTGGACAATCACATAGGTGTCCCGATCCGAGGCCGCGGGGCCGTAATCGTTAAAGCGATAGCAATGTTGCGCGTAACCCCCGACCATCAGCACCGGCTTCAGCCGCAGGCGCGTGATGCTGTTGCTTCCCCCGCCGCGCCGGTTCTTCCGCATGGGGGATTTGGGGAATGAGATGGTCCGCTCGGGAGCGTGATAGAAGAACCCGAGGCCGGTGGGAATGCGTGCACTCACCACCGCCCGCGTGACGATGACGCCGTTGTCGTTATAGGCTTCGATCCAGTCGTTGTCCTCAACGCCGATCTCGACCGCATCCTTGTCATTGAGCCAGAAGGGTTCGATGCCGCGCGAGAGCGTCAGCATCCGCAGGTCGTCGGAATACGTGCTGTGAATGTGCCACTTTCCGTGCGGCGTCAGGCAGTTCAGCACGATGGACTTGCCTTCACGCACGCTGTTCACGAGGTTTAATGAAGCCTCCAGCGTGATCCGCGGTTTGAAGGTGGGCAGATTTTCACCGAACGCCAGATACCCTTCGTGATCCAGGTACAGGTGCTGCCGCCCTGTCAGGGTGCGCCAGGGGATCAGCCTCTCGATGTTCTGACAATACGCGCTGTAAGGCCGGCCGGCATTGGTGATGCCTGACCAACACGGGCTGGTCAGAATCCTACGCGGCTGAGCTTTCAGCGCCTCGAAATCGTAGCGAACTCCGCGATTGTCTTCCGCGAGATCGACCAGCTTGAGTCCTGTCTCCCGTTCTCGGGATTCGAAAGCGCGGTACGCGACTTCGCCATTCGTCTCCGGCGCGAAATACAGGACCATATTCGCCGCATCCAGGGCGTCCACCAGCGACGGGTACGTGCGGCCACCCCATTCATAGGTCGATGCCGAGGCGGCGAACTGGTCGTAGAGGTCGGTGACCGGGATGTGGATGCCGCGGTCCTCCACGCCTTCCTCCTTCAGACGCGGGCCGAGAGAGCAGAACTTGTGATGCAGATTGACGTAATCCCTTTCTACCACCGTAAGGTGCGGCATGGTTTTGCCGGGTACCGGTTCGCACTCACCCGTGTACCAGTTCTTCACTCGTGGTTGGGCCAGGTCATCCGGGGTATCGTGTAGCAGCGGGGTGGACACGATATCGCGGAAAGGAGCCGGGAAATGGGGCGCGCTGAGAGCGCTGACTTTCACGGAAAGGGCCTTGAAGATATCCCAGTCGGTCTTCGATTCCCAGCAAGGCGGTACGGCCGCTCCCAGCGGGTGAATGTAGGAATGCAGGTCGGTGGTGTTCAGGTCGTTCTTCTCGTACCAGGTGGCTGAGGGCAGCACGACATCGGAGTACAGGGCGGAGGTGTCCATCCGAAAGTTCAAGTCCACCACTAGATCCATCTTTCCCGTGCGCGTCGGCTCGCGCCAGACAACGTCTTCGACAGATCCCTTGGCGACTTCGTCCGCGATGGCGTTGTCATGAACACCAAGGTAGTGCTTCAGAAAGTACTCGTGTCCCTTGGCGCTCGACAGAATGGCATTGGCCCGCCAGATGATCCAGACGCGCGGCCAGTTTTCGGAGGCGTCAGGATCTTCGACCGCAAACCGCAGCCTTCTGTTCTTCAATTGCGTGACCACCCATTGGGTGATTTCCTCATCCGTGGTCGCGCCATCCTGGCCCGCCCGGTGGACCAGTTCGATCGGGCTCACGTCGAACTGGGGGTAGAACGGCAGCCATCCCATACGCACCGCATCCGCCTGCAGGTCCATGACGTGCCTGGCAAATGGGCCTTCGCTGGGTTGCGCCTCCACCGGGCCCTTTTCATATCTCCATTGATCGCTGTGAACATAGTGGAATGAAGGCCCATTCTGAAGCCTGGGCGGCGCCGTCCAGTCAAGCGCCATGGCTAGCGTGGACCAGGACGCCGCAGGCACAAGCTTTTCCTGGCCCGTGTAATGATTTAACCCGCCGCCATTGACTCCGATACAGCCGCAGAACATTAACGCAGCGATGGAAGCGCGGTAGTGCAGGTTACTGTGATACCAATGGTTCACGCCGGAGCCGACAATTACCGTGCATTTGCCTCCGGTTTTCTCGGCGGTTGAAGCAAACTCACGGGCAAATTGGATCACCGTGTTGCGGCTTATGCCCGTGAATTTCTCCTGCCAGGCCGGCGTGTATGGCGCATCTGGGTCGCTATAATCGCGCGGATATTCTCCTGCGAGTCCACGCGCGACACCGTATTGAGCCATGAGAAGGTCATAGACCGTAGTTACCGCGATCCGCCCATCGGCGGTCTCGACGTACTTCACTGGAACGGTGCGCTGGAAAGTCCGATTGTTGGCAAAATCCGAAAATGTCACGAGGAGTTCGGCATCGCGGCTTTCCAGAAGGCTCAGAAGCGGGTCGATATCCGTACCGTCCAGATCGTCTTTGAGTTCCAGGTTCCATCGCCCTTTCTGCGCCTGCCAACGGCTTCCGATGGCGCCGCGGGGCATACGCGGCTCACCTGTCTTTGCATCAAAGACCAGAAACTTCCACTCGCCGTTCTCCTCGCCCCCATATCGCGAGAGGCGTCCCGCACGGAGGAAGCGCCCCGCCGTGTAGCCCTTTTCCGACTGGTCCAAGACCACCAGAAACGGACTGTCGGAAAAGCGCTTGAGATAATTCACGAAATAGGGGACCTGCCGTGCCGTGTGAAATTCCTGCAGAATGACGTGGTCCACGGCCATCCAGAAGGCCGCANNACAGCACGACCAGCTTCGAACCGTTGTTGCGTGCCTCCGTTACGAAGTGCGCGTCGGGTGTGCGCGTCATGCTGAGGTTGCTGCCGGTAGTGACGATGTACTTGCTGTTGTACCAGTCGGCGCTTTCGGCGACGTCGGTCTTTTCTCCCCACGTCTCCGGCGATGCCGGCGGAAAGTCTGCGTAGAGATCGTAGAAACTCAGCAGGGGCGCCCCAAACAGTTG
>PKWK01000246.1 GCA_003133205.1 Granulicella sp.
GTTGAGGACTACACCTGGCACTGCAACCGCCACACGTTTGCAAGCCGGCTTGTGATGGCCGGAGTCGATATACGCACTGTTGCGCAGCTCATGGGTCATGCGACAATCCAGATGACGATGCGCTATGCACACCTGGCCCCAGAACGTGAACAGCTTGCCGTTGACAAGCTCGTTTCGTCGGTCGCACTGGTCCCTAAATCGGTACCATGCCGGCGAAGCAGAAAGAGGGAAAAGGAAGCTTCTGCAGCTAAGTAATTTACAATGAATGATTTAAATGCAATGCGAAAGTGGCGGAATNNGCAGACGCACCAGACTTAGGATCTGGCGGAGCAATCCATGGGGGTTCGAGTCCCCCCTTTCGCACCACCCCACACCTGTTTTGCCCCGCCGGAGTAATCTGGAGAAACCATGAGCCCATCCGCACAGCAGCCGCAAATGAACCTCGTCCAGACCCCCGACTACCGCGAGTCCTACGCCAACAGCGTCCAGATCCGCGTCAGCGTCTGGGACTTCCAACTGGTCTTCGGTCTGGCCTCGAGCGAGGCCCCCGACCAGATCACCATCCGCAATCAGAATGCAATTTTTCTCAGCCCGCAGCAGGCCAAGGCCCTGTGGAATATGCTGGGGCAGAACCTGGCCCAATACGAGGCGGCCTTCGGTACGCTGAATCTGGAGCCGCAGAGCCACAGCTTCCCGCAGGGACCTGTCAACTAGAGGAGCGATCGTTTTGCGCTGGAAAAGATTCTTCTGGCCGCGACTGGACGCACCCTTCTCCGCGTGGATGATCTTCCCGGTCATCTTTGCGGCGCTCTACGCCAGCCACTTTACCCTGCTTCGCCTGCCTTACTACTGGGACGAGGCCGGCTACTATATTCCCGCCGCGTGGGACTTCTTCCGCACCGGCACGCTCATCCCCGTCACCACCGTCACCAACGCCCACCCACCGCTGCCGTCGATCCTGCTCGCGGGCTGGTGGCACCTGTCAGGATTTGTCCCCAGCGGGACACGCACCTTCATCTGCATGATTACCGCCGCCGCGCTGCTCGCCGTCTACCGGCTTGCGCGCAACCTGCTGGGCGCACCGGCCGCCGTCGCCACCACCCTGCTCACCGCCCTCTACCCCATCTGGTACGCGCAGAGCACGCTCGCCCACGCCGACATCTTCGCCGCCGCCTTCACCCTCTGGGCTCTTTCCTTCTACCTCCAACCCGCCCATGCTCCGCTGGACGCCACTGAAACGGGTGCCCCATCCTTTGCGGCTTCATCGCAAAGGGTGGGTTATTCGCGCCCCGCGCGAACCGCCTTCATCTCAGCAGCCATCCTTTTCTCCCTCGCCGCCCTCTCCAAAGAGACCGCCATCATCACGCCCATGGCCCTCGCTCTTTGGGAAGCAATTCTCTATCTGCGCGACCGCAGACTCCGTCCCCACACCGGATGGATCGCCGCGCTGCTCGCCCCCATCCTTCCCCTCGCAGCCTGGTACGCGTACCACTTCCATCGCACCGGCTTCGTCTTCGGCAATCCGGAATTCCTCCGCTACAACGCCACCGCAAATCTCGACGCGCACCGTATCACGCTCTGCCTCTACCACCGCTTCCTCCACCTCACAATGCACATGAACATGTTTGTGCCCGTGACCTGCGCCCTGGCCGTACTGCTGATGCCCGCCATCGCCAATCGCGCTCGACTTCCCCGCCCGGTCCTCAACGCCATCGCCTTCATTCTGCTCGCCAACTGGATCGCCTTCTCCGTCCTCGGCGGAGCGCTGCTCACCCGCTACCTGCTCCCGATGTATCCGCTCATCCTGCTAGTCTGCGTGGCCGAGTGGCAGCGCCGCCTGCCACGCTGGGAATCACTCGCCGCGCTCAGCGCCGCCGCGTTCCTCGCCGGCATCTGGATCAACCCGCCCTATGCCTTCGCCCCTGAAGACAATCTCACCTATCGCGACATGATCGTGCTGCACCAGCGTGCCGTGTTGCTGATCGCGCAGAGGTGGCCGCAGGCGACCGTCCTCACCGCGTGGCCCGCCTTCTCCGAGTTGCAACGGCCGGAACTCGGCTACACCAAGGTCCCCATCAAGGCGTTCCCCATCCAGAACTTCTCGATGGAGGAGATCGCAAAGGCCGCGGCCGATCCCGGCGACTACGACACAGCTCTGCTCTTCTCCACCAAGTGGGCTCCCGCGCCCGGCCGCATCAACATCGCCAGAGGCAACGCTCCCGCCGACGCGCGCTACTTCGACTTCCACGAGGATGTGCGCCCCGCCGAGGCCGCCGCGATTCTCCACGGAGAGCTCGTCTGGCAAGCCTCCACCCGCGGCGAATGGGTTGCGATTCTGCGCTTCCCTCGTATCGAAAATGCCAGCCTGACCCTGCGCTAGAAACCCCGCCCCGTCGCCGCCGATTCTTCTTCAAGGCGCGGCAATAGCTTTATATACTGCAAGCCCTCTCGCATTGTTGGCCAGTAACTTCCCGATGCTTTTCAGCAGATCGTTTGGCTCGTACTCGACTGTCCGATACGCGAAGTGGTCGTGACTAGTTGAAGAATGGGTGATGCAAACCACAGGAGTCTGTGAACCGGACGCTCGGATCAAGGCGGTGAGCCTCTCTCTGTTTTCGGCCGCAACGGAATGGCCCAGGAGGATCAAGTCGAAATCACCCCGCCTGAAGTGCTCAATCGCCTCCTTTATCGACCCTGCTGTTGTGACGAAGCATTCAGCAGTTCGCCAGACTGCTCTTTGAGCCTCAAAAAACCACGGATCGAAGCCAACGGCGAGGACGACTTGGATGGACATAGGCACCTCGGGTATCCGGTAATTCATACCCGGGTCTGTATAGGAGTACGCTTTCGCGCTTCTGTGTGTCTGTCACCTGTCGCACTTAGCCAACGTATACCCGGGTATACCACGTGCTTGGAGTATGGTTGGCCCAAGAGGAATAGCCATGAAGTTTGACTCGAACGACGCCGACAAACAGGCCATGAGGGTAATCGAACTCTTGATCGAAAGCGGACACTACAAAGGCTTTCGCAAGGAAGACGTCATCAAGATCATTGCCAAAGATGCGAACGTACTCGCGACGGCGCTCACGCTCAAACCGGAAGGAACCGCAGAGGAGAAGGAAGAGTCCGAATCACAGTTGAACCCGTACACCTAAACAGGACGGCGCCTTCCAGCAGGCAACGTCACAGGTGCGAAAGGGCCTCGCGCGCAAATCTGACTTCTTCCGCGAGAACCTTCAACACGCGGAACGACAAGGTCGGCTGGGTATTCATCAGCTGAACGAAGTCCTCGCACGACAACAGGCTTACTTCAGCGCCCTCCAGAGCTTCCGCGGTCAGAGAATACGGCTTCGCCCCAACCACGGCAGGCACGCCAAGCAGCGAACCAGCGATTGCCCTAACGCTCAGAATCGCATCCCCGTCCGACTTGCTGGTCAGTCTGGCAGCGCCTTTCCTTAGGATGTACACGCCGGTGGGCGCATCGCCCTGGTGGAATAGAACGCCGTCCGAGCCAACAGCAACTGGCTTCGATTGCTTCTCCAGTTCCTCTATCAATTCAGAATCGGCAACAAACGCGGTCGAAACTTGGGTCACTGAAAGCCTCCATGAGTCAGGCCCAGAGAATGACCAATAAATCGGATTCCTGTCGGCATGAGACATTGTCGAATTGTTTCATCGCTCGTACCTGGTCGCCGTGATGAGCATCACAATCCATTGTGCGGTACATCACATAGAGCCCTGCCCAGCGCACCACCCCCCTCCCGCCTTCTATAATCGTCAGATCGTGGTCAGAACTCCCCCCAGCCCAATCCGCCAGCTTCTTCCCCTGGCAATTCTGCTCGCGGCCTGGGCCCCATTTCTCCAGGTCCAAGCCCAAACGCCTGCCGCGCCCCCCGACTCCGCGGCAGACATCCGCCAGCCCGGCGGCCGCCTTGTCCTCGTTCTGCCGTTTGACAACCGCTCCGGCCAATCCAACCTCGGCTGGATCGGCGATTCCTTCCCCTACACGCTGGGCCAGCGCCTGAACTCCGTGGGCTTTCTGACCATCGGTCGCGACGATCGCCAGTACGCGCTCGAACACCTGGGCCTGCCGCCCGACTTCCGCCCCAGCCGCGCCACCACCATCCGCATCGCGCAGACGCTGGACGCGGACTTTGTCGTCGTCGGCAGTTTCAACGTGCAGAACGGCCGCATCGAGGTGCAGGCGCAGGTGCTGGAGGTGAACCAGCTCCGCATGTCCCCGCCGCTGACCGATTCAAGCCTCCTCCCGCGCCTCTTCGACGTGGAAAACGCCATCGCGTGGAAGGTCGCGCAGCGCATGGACCCGCACTTCGCCGTTGCCGAACAGACGTTTCTGGCCGCTGCAGGCGGGGTGCGCCTCAGTTCGTTTGAGGACTACATCCGCGGCACCTCCGCGCCCACGTCCGACGAGCGGCTGAAGCGTCTTGAAGCCGCCGTCGCCGAGACTCCCGACTACACCGCTGCCCTGCTCGCCCTCGGCAAGGAACAGTACGCCGCGCGCGAGTACGAGGCCGCTGCCGCCACCCTCTCCAAGGTTCCGCCAACCGACCGCGTTGCTCTCGAAGCCGGCTTCTACCGCGGCCTGGCCCGCTTCAATATCGCCAAGTACGCCGAGGCCGCCACCGCCTTCGCCTTTGTCGCGACTCGCCTCCCGCTGCCCGAGGTGGTCAACGATCAGGGCGTGGCCGCCAGCCGCCAGGGCAAGGACGCCGCGCCGCTCTTCCAGCAGGTGATCGCAGCCGACCCCAACGATGCCGACTACCACTTCAACCTGGCGGTCGCGCTGCTAGGTCACAGTGACATCGCCGGAGCCACGCGCGAGGTGCAGGCCGCGCTGAAGCTGCATTCGGACGACCCCGAAGCCACCGAACTGCTCACTCGCCTGCAGGCCACG
This sequence comes from Granulicella sp., assembly GCA_003133205.1. Next base: position 4,916 of record PKWK01000246.1, read on the forward strand.
CACGGCTCCACGGCCAACCTGAAATCGATCATGGGCGCGGGCGGCTTCGATCCCACGACGCGCATTCGCCGCACCTGGTCGGAGGCATCCTTCCGCCAGGTTGCGTTCCAACTCGACCAGATGCGCGCCATCCAGATGGCCAGGCTGCCGCCCGCCGAACAGGCGATCCGATACTTGCAGCTCGGCGTCGAATACCTCGCGCAGGGCCTGATTCCCGAGGCCGAGCAGGAGTTCCACAGCGCCCTGACCGCGGACCCAAAGAACGCCGCGGCGCACGCCGGCATCGCCCAGGTGCGCGAACGCAGCGGCTCCGCAGACGACGCACGCGCGGAGGCTCAGACCTCCTTGAAACTCGCGCCCAACATCGCAGCCTACCTGGTGCTGGCGCGGCTTGACCTGCAGGCCAACAATCTCGCCGCATCCGCCAACGACGTGTCGAACGCGCTACGGCTGGAGCCCGCCAACTCCGCCGCGCTCGGCATGAAGACCGCTCTCCAGGCCCGCGGCCAAAGCGTTCCATAAAACGCTGCGAAATCCACAATTCTGCCGTATGGTTAAGGCGCGGCTTAAGACAGATGAGGAGCAACCCCGTCTTGCTTAAGGGCACTGCTTCAGCCGTGCCGTAGACCCTTTGCTGGCGATAGGGCTTTAGCCCCTGAGGTACTCCTTCTTGCGCTGGCCGATCGTTTTCCGCGTGTTAGTAGCCCGTGAGGTGCGTCCCTTGCTTCGCCTTCCCATCATTCGCCGCATCAGCCGCTCGGCCATCGTACTCGCGGCACTCGTCGCCCTCGCCGCCCTTCTGCCCCTTCGAGCGCAGTCGCCCACCGCTCCGCTGATCATCAAGCTCACCATCCACGACACCATCCAGCCCATCACCGCCGAGTACCTCAAGCGCGGCCTCGACGAAGCCGCGAGCCAACACGCGCAGGCTGTCCTCATCTCCATGGGCACGCCCGGCGGCCTGCTCGAATCCACCCGCGAGATGGTCGCCGACATCGAAGCATCAACAGTCCCCGTAATCCTCTTCATCGAGCCATCGGGGAGCCGCGCAGGCTCAGCCGGCTTCTTCTTACTTGAGTCCGCTGACATCGCCGCCATGGCTCCCGGAACCAATGCCGGCGCCGCCCACCCCATCCTCGAAGGCACCACCATGGATGAAGTGCTCAAGCAGAAGGTCGAGAACGACGCCGCCGCCTTCCTGCGCTCCTACGTCACCGTGCGCGGCCGCGACGCAGCCGCCGCCGAAGATGCGGTGCGCAACTCGAAGTCCTACAGTGAAGCCGAGGCCCTGAAGCTGCACCTCATCGACCTGGTCGCGACGGACGATAACGCCCTGCTCGGCGCACTCGACGGCCGCACCATCAAGCGCTTCCACGGCGAGAGCCAGACCCTCCACCTCGCCCACGCGAACATCGTTCCCATGCCGCCGTCGACACGCGAGCGCCTGCTGACGCGCCTCACCAGCCCCGACCTCGACGTGCTTCTGCTGATGTGCGGCGGGCTGCTGATCTATCTCGAATTCAACGTTCCCGGCACCATCGTTCCCGGCGCGCTGGGCACGCTGATGGTGCTGCTCGCGATCTTCGGATTGAACCTGCTGCCAGTCCAGCACACCGCGATCCTGCTGCTGGTCGCCGCAATCGGGCTGATGGTGCTGGAGGCCAAATTCGCCAGCCATGGCGCGCTCGGAATCGCCGGCGTGCTGTGCCTGGTCTTCGGGCTAGCCACGCTGGTCAACGGGCCAACTCCGGAGATGCGTGTGCACTTTGGCGTGGCGGCCGGCGCAGGCGTCGGCTTCGGAGCCATCACCTTCGGGCTGGCGTGGATCGCCTTCAAAGCCCACCGCGCCAAACGCCTCACCGGCCCCGAAGCAATGCTCGGCCACATCGCAGTTGCAATGACGCCACTCGCGCCCACAGGCCAGGTGGAAGTCCGCGGCGAAATCTGGAAGGCCACACTACCGCCCAACACCCCACCCGTCCCCGCCGGAGCAGAAGTCACAGTCCGCGCCGTCGACGGCCTAACCCTCACCGTCGCCCCGTGAGGTCGCGCCACTGTTTTCCTCTGAAAGCCGCTGTTCTTGCTCCTGAGATAGGTCCGGGCTTCAGCCCGGACATTAACCTCCGGGCGAAAACGGGGCTTTAGCCCCTGGGATAGGTTGGGTGGCCCATCCTTTGCGGCTTTATCGCAAAGGGTGGGTTGTCCAGGGAAGCTCGACCGCCTTCCCCAAGCCGGCCACAAATCAGGGCACTATAATCCCAGTCACCGTTCGCGCCATCGATGGCCTCACCCTCACCGTCGCACCATAAACCGCAGCCGCGAAGGACCAAAGCGCTCTGCAATATCACTCCTATTCGAGACACGCAAAGCGCTGAAAGCGCGCCCTATACCAGCCTAGGCCGAAGGCCTAGGTAAGCGCCCGCCAAGAACCCGAGGGCTGAAAGGCCCGACATAAATGGTAGCCACGTCTGCCGATCCGGTTGGCCATCCTGTCTCACCGCAAAGGGTGGGTTGTCCAGGGAAGCTCGACCGCCTTCCCCAAGCCGGCCACAAATCAGGGCACTATAATCCCAGTCACCGTGCGGGCCATCGACGGCCTCACGCTAACAGTTGCCCCGTGAAAATCAAGCTGCTGAGATTTATGCGAGTAGAGGTAGATGAACACTGGCCGAGTTTTGAGGAGTAATCGGCGATTGTGAATACATTGGCGATTTTGCGCCAACCGAGATCCCATACTCGGAAGCGAGGATTGGGTTCGTGCCATCGCGAGCCCCGAAACGGGAAGGTATCATTCATCCAGGACTCCTGGTAGGAGCGCATTTTATATCAGAGTTCAGAAAGGCTAGGATACTTTCAAGTGGCGAAGGATTCGCACATCGATTTCTCGGCAATTGATGGCAAGCTACTGGATGGTTTGGATTACTGCCGCAAAGTGTACGACCTTTTCGACCATATAAGGCGAGAACCGGAAGGAAAGAGCCGACTAAGACTGCGCCAATCGAAAACCGACAAGCGCCTAGTTGAAGAGCTGCTACCCTTGGCTCGCTACATCCAAGTGCGCTATCAAGCGGGGAGACGGATCAAGGTTCGATGGTTGAGCGGGTCCCAACCGTACGATGCCGTTCTCTGGTCCTCTGGCTCGCTCGTTGAGCACGGAGACGCGCCGAGGAGAGTATTCGTAGAGATCACCAGGTCCGTTCATCGAAATGATTCTGATAGCCGTCGACTGCTGGATCAACGGGGCGGCTCCTTCGGGGTACGAGGAATCCATCGAGAAGGAGAAACCATCGTCTCCAAACCATATGTGTTCAGTGGGGGTGAGAACGCGAAGGATATGGCTGAACTGATTCTTGCAAGCCTCAACCTAAAAGCCAATAAAGCGTACCCTCCTTCGACAGTGTTGGTTGTGGATTGTGTGCCAACCTGCTCCCTCTTGCTCGAAGACGAATGGAAAGATGCAATAGAACAGGTTAGCCTTGCGAGGCCGAGTATTCCTTTCCGTGAGGTATTTCTCTTAGACATGCATATGGCTCACACCGCGACGCTCCATGGCGATCGACAACGGTCACCGCGACGTAAGAGGTAATTTCGAATTGAGGTAGCCCATATGGGGTTCGGCCAGATACTGATGCCCATTCGTGCTTGGTGGTTCTTACGAATCGCGAGGAACGCAACAATTCCACCCGACGTTGGGCGCTATCTGATGGCTCTCAGGGACCGTAATTTGTTGGCAATTGAGGAGCTCGAGCGAAAACGTCACTCAATTATTGACGATGGAGCTGCCGACGGAAAAACGATCTCAACAGAAGCCGTGTTAAAGCACGTGCTGGAAAGAAAGACGACCTACGATGGCCCCAATCGAGAAGAGTATGTTTCTGAGATAGACCGCTTTGCCAAAGAATTTCGGGAGAAACATGGCGCTCAGATCCCGGTCGATCAAGCCTACGCTATGTTCAAAGAACTAGAGGATCGATTTGGTCGGGTCGAGTAGGTGAAACGCTGCCGGGTGCGGGTGCCCCATTCATGACAGTCTCATTGTCATGAGTTCGCAGCCACTACCGTTTGCGGAGAACCGTACCCACTTTCTCCACAGAACCCCCTTGACACCAGGGCGTATAATTAACCCAGGTAGAGACAGAATCCGCCAGCCTCAGGCTTGTGTCTCCCAAAGCTCCAAAGAAACCATAACTCCAGCGTTTTGAATATCTTGCAATCTATCTCCTTTGTTTTCAATATCTTGCAAATTCAGCAGCCGGTAAGTGGTTTGTTTGGAAGATTATGCACGAATCGATACCCGGGGGAGGGGGTCCATGCATGACAACCGGCTGTCAGCTACTCGATGATCCGCGCCACCACATCGTAGTCGTGCGACTCGGTAATCTCAGCGCGGTAGAACGTGCCGGGGACGAGCGTCTCGTGCGGGCCGAAGTCGTTGATCAACACCTTGCCGTCGATCTCCGGAGCATGCAGCGCAGTGCGTCCCTGCCACAGGAGTTCTGTCTCGTCGCTCTCACCCTCGACCAGCAGGTCGACTTCCCTGCCCACCCACTCAGCCTTGGCCTTCTTGCTGATTTTCTGCTGCAGCTTCATCAGCCTGCGACGCCGCGCCTCGATCGTCCGCTTCGGAACCTTCAGCGCCGCGTCCAATTCGAAGGCCGCTGCGCCGTCCTCATCCGAATACGAAAACACGCCGAGCCAGTCGATCTTCGCCGCAGCAATGAACGCCTCAAGCTGCTTGAAGTCCTCATCCGTCTCGCCCGGGAATCCCACGATGAAGCTCGTCCGCAGCACAATCCCCGGCACCGTAGCCCGCGCCTTCTCAATCAGCCGCAAAAATACCTCAGGCGTCCCGCCGCGCTTCATCCGTTTCAACACGCTTGGGCTGGCATGCTGCAGCGGCACATCGAGATACTTCGCAATATTGTCATGCCGCGCAATCGTCTCCAGCAGCCGCATCGTCACCTTGTTCGGATACGCATACAAGAACCGCAGCCACTTCAGCCCAGGCAGCACCGCCAGCGATTCGAGCAGCGTGCTCAATCCATCCTTCAGCCCCAGGTCCTCGCCATAGCAAGTCGTATCCTGCCCAATCAGCGTGATCTCGCGCACACCCTGCGCGATCAGATTCTCCGCCTCGGCCACGATCGATTCCAGCCTCCGCGAGCGAAACTTGCCGCGCAGTTGCGGAATGATGCAGAAGCTGCACGGATGATCGCAACCCTCCGCGATCTTGATGTACGCCGACGACTTTGGCGTGGTCAGAATCCGCGGCGTAAACTCGCTATACAGATACTCCGGCAGCGCGGCCGTCGCCCCATCCCAGTGCTCACGCGAAAATCTCCCTTGCCGCTCGCGCAGATCGCCCTCAGGCCGGAACGTTGGCGCAAGTTGCGGAGCAACCTCAGCCGAATCCAGCGGCAGGCTATGCTGATGCACCGCGCTCGGCGCTCGGCTCACCAAAATATTGAACGGCGATGTACTCTCTACCGGCGCAGCCGGCGCACTCAGCCCAGCCGCCTCAAGGATCGCCTCCAACTCGCCCGTGCCAACCACCGCATCGACCTCGGGAATATTCCTGCGAATCTCATCGCGATAGCGCTCCACCAGGCATCCGGCAACGATCAACCGCCGAGCCTTCCCCCCATTCGCGACCTTGTGCTGCACCATCTCCAGGATGGTGTTCACCGACTCCTGCTTGGCCGAGTCGATAAAGCTGCACGTGTTCACCACCAGGATCTCGGCGTCCTCGGCGCGCGCGGTCAACTCGCCGCCTGCGCGGTCGAGCAGCCCCATCATCACCTCGGAGTCGACCAGGTTTTTGGGGCAGCCCAGCGACACAAAGCCGATCGTCGGCCGCGCGGACCGCGTCTGCGAAGGAACTATCGGAGATTCAAGAGGCAGATCGAGGACGGAAGGAGCCACACTCCCATTTTAGCAGCCGTCCGGCCGTTTACCGGTCAGCGGAGCGTGTTCCGGCCTTCGACTTGATCTTCGCGAGCAAACCCTCGACCAGAGCCTTAGCCTGGCTCACCATCACTGCAATCTTCTGCGCCGGCACACGGATCCCGTTGCCGATCGCCTCAGCCACCTCGGCCGTCGTGGTCAGAGCCGCGGTCACCATCCCGTCGACGCGCGCCACCTGCCGCTGCGTGCGCATGTTGACGTCGGCAATCGTGCTGTCGAACTGCGCCACCGCCGAGCGAGCCGCCTTGCTCGTCTCCGCCAGCGTGTCGCTTGCGCTCACCAGGTTATCGGTAATGTGCTTCACCTTCGGAGCCGAATCATGCAGCAGCGCCTGGCTGGTCTTGCTGATATCCGTGGCCACGTCGATCAGCGGAAGCACCTTCCCCTTCAGTTCCTCCACCGTCGCGTTCATGCCTTTAACCGCCTTCGCAGCCGTCACAGCAACCACGATCATTGCAATCGCCATCACCGACATGGCCACCGCGACCAACCCGATGAAGATCATGATCAAGTGATTGGTACTAGCCAGATCCGCTCCCTGCAGCCACATCGCCAAACCTATCGTTCCCATTGAAACCTTTCTCCGCTTCGTTCGGGTAACCACCCGGCACAGTTTCGTCTTCCGGGCATTACGGAGGCGACGCCCGCTATGGACGCCGCCTCGTCGTGCCCAATGCATTCAGTTCAGGCTAGACCGGTGGCTCCACCGTGGTATTCACATAGGCTTCCTTGGCAGCGTCGACAGCGGCCCCAACCTTGGCCTGCTGCTCGGTGGCAATGCCCTTGCCCTTATCCACGTACTGCGTCCACTGGGTGCGGCCCTTCTCGTAGTACTCGCGGCCCTTGTCGACCGAGTCCTTCGCCTGCCGCTTACCTTCCTCGACCAGTTCGGCAGCCTTCTGCTTACCCTGCTCGACGTACTGCTTGCCGACCTCAACGTACTCGCTCGCCTTCTGTTTCCCCTGCTCAACGAGTTCGGCGGCCTTCTCTTTCGCCTCACGCGCACTGTTTGCGATGTCTTCGCGCGTCTCTTTGCCTGCCTTCGGCGCGTACAACACTCCAACTAGAGTGCCGATCCCAAGTCCAGCCAGGAACCATCCCAGCCCGCTCGTTCCGCCTTCATTCTGTGCCATCTTTTTCTCCTGTCCAACCATCTGGTTTGGCGAATGCGATTCGCCCTTCGCTGATGCGAATTCTTCCGTAAATGTAACCACCGCGACCGCGAATCCCGTCTGTTATTCCCGGCAGCGTAATGGCCCTCGTGTCCTCAGTCCCTTTGGATGGATGCCGTGCGTGCAGCTTAGGTTGCGCAAAACAGAAGCATCGCGGCCCCCGATCCCTCGGGAAGCTAAACAATAACACCTTCCGGATCATTTTTACTGGGAATACGTCAAATAGAGAGCACAGGCAGGGGGCGTTCGGTTATCGATTCCACCCGCAAATTGCATCTAATCCCCCGCGTTTACCCGAGTAGTATTTATGCATTGAACACCACCGATCGAAGGGGAACACATGAACGCTGACAAGACCTTTTCCGCCGCGAGAATCGCAATCGTTTCGCTCTCGTTCGCAATGGCTCTCGCCGGGTGCAAAGGCACCGCCCCGGCCACCGACGACGCCAGCCTGAACACGCAGGTACAGGCCCGCCTCTTTGCGGATCAGAACCTCAGCGGGCAGTCCATCCAGGCATCGGTCGCCAACGGCGTCGTCACCCTGAACGGCAGCGTCACCAGCGACACGGCGCGCACCATCGCGAGCGGCGATGCGGCCCAGGTCGCCGGGGTCAAAACGGTGGTCAACAACCTGGTAGTAGCAGCCTCCTCACCGGCGCCCGCCTCCGCCTCCCTGGCCGCGCCGGCGCCCGCGCCCGGTCGCCCCGAGAAGGCAACCAAGCCATCCGCGTCGACCCCGCAACACTCTTCACCCCAGACGGCCCCCATCGTGCGCAATACCCCAGCGCCGCAGCCGACGCCGCAGCAAAACCCGGCCCCCGCCCCAGTCCAGGCGCAGCTTCCACCGCCGCCTCCACCGCCGCCGCCCGCGCCAGTCGAGCACAACATCACCCTGCCCGCCGGCACAGCGATTCCGGTGCGCATCACCCAGACTCTCGATAGCGCGACCACGCAAACCGGTGACAAATTCACCGGCGCGGTTGCGTCAGACATCATCGAGGACGGCATGGTCATCCTGGCCCAGGGAACCCCAGTCACCGGCCGTGTCGACGAGGCGCATGACGCCGCGCACTACAAAGGCAGTGCATCGCTCACCCTCTCGCTCACCTCGATCAGCCGCAAGGGCGAGCACATCCAGGTGGCAACCGAGGCCTACACCAAGGAGGGCGAGGGACGCGGCAAGAACACCGCTGAAAAAGTTGGCGGGGGCGCTGCCGTGGGCGCCATTCTCGGCGGCATCCTGGGCGGCGGCAAGGGCGCGGCGATCGGAGCCGCGGCCGGCGGAGGCGTCGGCGCGGGCGCGAACACCGTGACCCGCGGCAAGCAAGTCCAGATCCCATCGGAGACCGTCGTACGCTTCAAGCTCTCCGACCCAATCATCGTTCACGTAACCACCGGCGGGGGCTCGTCCGGAAACTCCGGCCCAACCCTCGAGCACCACAACGACCAATAAACCTCGGCCCAGACGACACCCATCAGCGCCGATCCAGCTTCGGCTCTCACAGCAGCCGAATCACAATTCGCTTACACCTGTAACCCTGTTGATGTAAGCTACGGGCAAAGCTTAGCGGCCCCTCCATATTTTGGAGCCTTGGCGCACCCCCTGGCCCGGGCAACTCCTCCACTCCTTCCAGCACCTAACCGCGTGATCCACCCGCATGTTGAGGTCGCTATTGACGAAGGCAAAGAACACTCCGGCGGGTTTTCTCACCATCACCCTGCATGCGCATCTGCCGTGGATGGTGAACCATGGCACGTGGCCGCACGGCATCGAGTGGCTGCACGAAGCCGCCGCCGAAACCTATCTGCCGCTGCTGCGCGTGCTCGGTAATCTCGAGCGCGACGGCGTTCCCGCCAACTTCAACATCAGCCTGTCGCCCATTCTGCTGGAGCAGCTTGCCCACCCGCTCTTCCTCGCCGAGTTCCCCAAATACCTCACCCGCAAAATCATCGCCGCCCGCGAGGACGAGGCCTACTTCATCCAGTCCGGCGACGTTCACCTCACCGAGACCGCGCGCTTCTGGAACCGCTTCTTTTCCACCGCGCTCGAAGACTTCAACGCCCTCGGCGGCGACATTGTCAAAGGCTTCCGCCACTTCAACGATGCCGGACTGATCGAGGTCATCACCTGCGCCGCCACTCACGGATACATGCCCCTTCTCGGCACCGATGAGAGCGTCCGCGCCCAGATCCGCACCGCCGTCTCCACCCACATCCGCCACCTCGGCAAGCCCCCCAGGGGCATCTGGGCACCGGAGTGCGGGTACCGCCCCGCAGGCTTCTGGGATTACCCTGTCCTCCACGCTGGGGCGACCGAGCCGCCCCCAGGATTTGTCCGCGTCGGCGTCGAGCAGGCGCTCGCCGAATCCGGCCTCGACTACTTCTTCGTCGACACTCACCTGATCGAGGACTCCCATCGCTTCCCATCGCCCTACGGCGCGCCCGAGAGCAGCCTCCCGCGCGATCCGCACCTCGACGAGGTCACCCAAGGCCCGCAGCGAAGCCTCTACCAGCCCTATTACGTCGATGGGCCCTACGACAAGCGCTTCGCCACCACCGTCTTCCCGCGCGACCCAAGCACCGGTCTCCAGGTCTGGTCGGGAGACAACGGCTACCCCGGCGACGCCAATTACCTCGACTTCCACAAAAAGCGTTTTCCCGGCGGCCATCGCTACTGGCAGGTCACCGGTCCTAGGGTCGACATCGGCGACAAGCTCGTCTACTGGCCGCATCAGGCCGCCGAACGCGTCAAAAACCACGCCAACCACTTCGTCCAGCTCATCTACGAAACGCTCGAGGCCAGCTTCAACAACTCTTTCCCGCCGATCCTCTGCGCGCCGTTCGATGCCGAACTCTTCGGCCACTGGTGGTTCGAAGGCCCGCTATGGCTCGAGTCCGTCTGCCGCATCCTGCACGACCACAACACCGAGAATCCAGCCACCAGCATCGCCACCATCACATGCAGCCAGTATCTCGATCGCTACCCGCGCGCCGGCTTCATCGCCATGCGCGAAGGCTCGTGGGGCGCGGAGGGCAACCACCAGGTGTGGATGAACCCCGCAACCTCGTGGACCTACACCCACATCTACCCCGCCGAGATTTATGCCCGCGAAGTCTGCACCGAAGGCAAGTGGCGCAACTTCGCCGTCGGGACGCGAATCGTGCAGCAACTCTGCCGCGAGCTTCTGCTGCTGGAGTCCTCCGACTGGCAATTCCTGATCACCACCGGCGCCGCGCGCGACTACGCCGAAATGCGCTTCCTCACCCACAACGACCAGTTCCTCGAACTGAAAACCATCTGGCAGGCCTTCGAACAGAACCACAGGCTGAACGAACGCATGACAACACGCCTCGCCGAGATCGAACACCGCGACAACATCTTCCCCGACATCGACCCCTGCCTCTGGGTAGATGGTGCCTACCAGTCCCGCAGCGAACCCGCCCCACCGGAGCAAGCGAAACCCGTTGCCCGTGCGCGGCGGCCGCGCCCCGCCGCCTCAGTAGACTCTAAGCTCGCGTCAGGACCTCTCTAGTTCGGCGAAGGCTTCTCCACGCGGTCGATGACCAGCACGTCCACCATCGCCTTGGTTGACTCGATCTTCAAACCAATCTGTTCCTGCACTGCCGTAAACAGGCTCGGCGGCGCATCGGGCTGATCGCTCGGTGGCGGCACATGGCCGTTGAACTGAGATTCGTCGGGCGCCCACTTCAGCGTGAAATCGTACCGGTCCTTCAGCCCCGTCTGATCCACCACCGGCTTGTCCAGAACAACCTCCTGCAGCAGGCCCGTGAAGTCCTTCATCGTCGCATTGTTCGCGGGCAGCATAATTCCCCCCGGAGTTCCCCGGAAGAACATCCCAGGCAGTGTTCCGCCACTCGTATTCTCGGCTAGGTTCTTCGGACCGTCCTTGCCCACAGTCAGCGCGAACACTGCCAGTTCCCGCTGTTCGTGGTGGAACGTCAGCTTGTACCGGTCAGCCATCAGTTTCTGCAGCATCGACTTCCACTGCTTATCGCTGGGTTGCCCCTCGCCGTCCGGAACCGCGGCGATGTCGTATGTGTCCTTATCCATCCACTCCGGGCCATTCACGATCTGCTTCCCGTGAATCCCGTATGCGAACTTCATCATCCCCGCCAGCGAGATATTGTGCGTCGTAAAGTTCCGCCCATTCACGCGGAACCAGTCGCCCGGAACATTCGGATCACTCGGCTTGATCGTGGCTACATCAAAGGATGGGTCTGCATCTGCCGCCATCCGCTTCGGGGGCGGCGGCGGCACTGGGATCTCCCATGCGGTTTCCTTGGTCGCCCGCACCAGCACCAGCGCAAGCGGTTGTCCCTGCGTCCACGTCCCGGTGATCGTCTTGCCGTCCGCGCTGAGCGTTCCTTCGTAACTCCCGCCCACCGACGGGACTGAAAACTTGAAGTCTGTCCCTTGCAGCGCGACGCTCGTCGTATTCATCACCTGCGACCCCTGGTCGATGCTGTACGCCGCAGCCTTCAAACGCCCATCGTCCTTCGTAATCTTCACGACAATCCGCAGGTCTTTACCGGCATGCAGCGTTCCCTGCCAGTCGCCTGTGACATCCTGCGCCCGCGCAACCCCCAACATCGAGGCGATCACCGTGATACACAGCATCAGCTTCTTCATCGAACGATCTCCTGAAAGCACCGATGATTCCCTGGCCCACGTGCCCTGTCTTAATTCGGCGAAGGCTTTTCCACGTGATCGATGACGATCACATCGACCGCGATCTTCTCCGCCGCAAGCTTCAATCCAAGCTGTTGCTGAATCGCCGTGAATAGATCGGGAGCATCCGGCACGTCGGATTCCGGCAGCTTGGGCGGGTTGCCTTTGAACTGCGTCTGGTCCGGCAGGAAGGTAATGTTCTCGTCGTACCGCCCCTGGATGCCAGTCTGGTCTACCACCGGCTTGTCCAGCACCAGCATCTGCAGAAACCCGGTGAAATCCGTCATCGTCCCATTGATGAGATGGAGCGTCAAGCCGCCCTTGCCGGGCGATGCGCCCATGCCCGGCAACTGCCCCTGAATCGTCTTGCTTGGCGTAAGCTTCAGTCCCGTCTTCGGAGCCGATAGCACATACGCGGACATCTCGTGCTTCTCCTTGTGGAACGTCAAATTGAACCGATCTGCCAGCAGTTTCCGAACCATGCCCCGCGCCTGCACCATGTTGGGCTGTCCGGGCTGATCCGGCACTGCATCGATGTCGTAACGATCGTTGTCCGTCCATGCCGGCGCGCCCGCCACCTGCTTGACCTGCACATCGTAGGCAAAGGTGATCAGATCGATCAGCGACCCATTACGAACCCTAAAATTACGCCCGTTCATGGTCAGGCCCTGAATCCGGCCTCCTCCCGAGGGATTCGGCTTGATTGTCGCCACGTCGAAGGCCGGGTCCGCGTCCGCCGCCATCGGCTTCTCCGGTGCAGGAGGCGTCGGAATATCCCACGCAGTCTCCGGCGTGGCACGCGTCAGAACCAAGGGAAATAGAGTGTTTCCCTGCGTCCACGTTCCCGTCATCGTCTTGCCGTCTTCGCTCACCTTCCCCGCGAAACTGCCGCCAATTATGTCGACCGTCATCTTAATATCGGTCCCAGTACGCGTCACAGAGTTGACCGGGATAGGCTGCGGAGTCTGATCGATGCTGTACATCTTCGCGCTCCACGCATCCTTATCACCCTTGTATACATTGAAAATGACGCGCAGGTCTTTGCCCACCTTCAACGTTCCCTGCCAATTGCCCGACAGATCTTGCGCACGCGCAACCGTTCCAAGCATTGCGCCGACTAAGGCAAGGCACAGCATCAGCTTCTTCATGAAACATCCCCTTGAACAACTCAGATTGATTCTCCGCTCCATACCGCGAGAAGATCGAAACAACGCTTACGAAACTAACCCGATAATCCTAGCTCTTCTTCGCGTGGTTCCAAGAGAATACGTACGCCACGAATGATTGGTTCTGCTTAATTCAATTAGCGGTAAAGAAACGCCCCAGATGCCGCGAGACATCTGGAGCGCTCAAATCTACAGGAGTGTAACTCCCCTTCAACCATGCAAACGACGCTTACGCAGCCGTCTTCGCCTCAACCTGCCTGGGCTGCGGAGTTGCCGCGCCGGATCCAATCTCCACCTTCACCTGCTTTGGTTTCGCGGCCTCCTTCTTCGCCAACGAGATGGTCAGCAGCCCATGCTCGTAGTTCGCCTTCACCGCGCCCGTGTCTACCGTCTGCGGCAGAGTGAAGCTGCGCGTAAAGCTGCCATAGCGCCGCTCAATCCGATGGAAGTTCTCTTCCTTCTCATTCTTCTCGAACTTGCGCTCGCCCTTCACCGTCAACGTCTGGTTCTCCACCCGAACATCCAGGTCTTCCTGCTTGATTCCCGGAACCTCCAGCTTCATCACCAACTGGTTCGCATCCTCATACACATCCACCGGCGGAATGAAGTTTCCCATCGCCAGCGACTCCTGCTCGCCCTCCGGCAACGCAAAATCGTTGAAAATCGAGTTCAACCGGTTCTGCAATACAGCCATATCCGCCAGCGGCGAACGGAACGGAACAAATCGAGTCAATGTCATCATCTCAATTCTCCTCACAAATCAGAATTTGGATCGCGGAGCGAGCCTCACCCGCCCACGCGGTTAGCCTATAGATAGAATAGTAGCACATGATAAGCATATTATGTGATGCGTCTTCACTCATATCCTGACCGCCTCCGGCCAGCTTGTGGAAAATAAAACCGCCGCCGCAACCCCTCCAGGCTACACACCCAGACAAGCCGCAACAGCGGTTCACTAATACCTTTCTTATCAGTTATTTATAGCTGTCTCAGCAGCTTACTTCCCACCCTCGGCCCCACCGCCCTTCGTCCCCCCGATAAACGCAGCCACATCCGCGTGGAACTGTTTCAGCACGCCTTCGTTTACGTACACCATGTGCCCGCTCTGGTAGTAGTGGTAGCTGATATTCGCCTGCAGTTTGTCCGGAATCGGCAGATGATGCATCTCGTACATGCCCTCGAAGAACGGGGTCGCAAGGTCGTAATATCCGCCCGCGAGCATCACCTTCATCCGCGGATTCGACTTCATCGCGAACGCCAGGTCCGGCATCACGTTCGTCCCGCCCCACTGTTCCGTCGCCGGAGGCCCGTTCGGCACCTTGTGCCGCATGTCCCACGTGAAGCCCGCATCGGCATATGCGCCCGGCTTGTAGGTCTGTTGATCGCCGTACTTCAGGTCTTTGCGCACATAGCTGTTGATCGCCGCCGTATACGCAGCCGAGATCGCATTGCTCTGCGGGTCGTACTCCGCCTCCTCGCTCAGCGGATCCAGGTCCGGCCCCTTGTACCGCGAATCCAGCCGACCCGTCGTCGTGTCCTCGTCGAGTTGCAGGTCCTTCTCGAACATCCCGCCCGTCATGCGCAGATTCGCCTTCAGCAGCAGAGCCACGGGCAGCCCGGTATACCCATGCAACTTCTCCGCGACTGCCTGCTTGCGCGCCGCGGGCAGATCGCTGCCTTGCAACAGCGCGCTCATATAGTCGCCCAGCGCGTACTGCTCCACCTCGGTCAGAAACGGCTCCAGCGCAGCCGGCTGGCTCGGCAGTTTCTTGTGGTAGTACGCCGTCGCCGCAAACGTCGGCAGTGCCAGCGCGTAAGCCTGGTCGACCCCCGGATTCGGCTTCGGTCCATCGACGCTGCTATCGAAGCTCAAAATCTGCGACAGCAGCACGATCCCGTTCAGGTCCACGTTCTCGAGCACCGCGCTCAACACCGCCGAACGCGGCGTGCCGTAGCTCTCTCCCAGCAGGTACTTCGGCGAATTCCAGCGATCGTACTTCGTCAAAAAACGGCGGATGAACCGATCGAACGCATGCGCATCCTGGTCCACTCCCCAGAACGCCTTCTCCTTGTCCTTGCCGAAGATCCGGCTGAAACCCGTTCCCGGAGCGTCGATAAACACCAGGTCGCTCACGTCCAGCAAGCTCGAATCGTTGTTGACGATCTTGTACGGCGCGCCCTCCTGGTGCTCCGTGTCCGGAGTCGCCACCCTCCGCGGCCCAAACGCTCCCNNCCGCGGCCCGAACGATCCCATATGCAGCCACATCGTCGCCGACCCCGGCCCGCCGTTATACAGAAACGTCACCGGCCTCTGCTCTGCCGCAGCATCCTTCTTGAAGTACGCCACGTAGAACATCCGCGCCGTCGCCTGCGCCTCCTCCGGCTTGTCCTTGTCCAGCGGCTTCTCGCCCGAGTCCGGCAACAGCTTGCCCTCAAAATCCAGCGTCGCGTCCTGCCGGTCCGTCGATCCCACCGTCAGCGTTCCCGCAACCGCCTTGTACGCGATCGCCTGCCCGCCCACCGTCACCGTGCCTTCAGTCGTCGAGTCCGCAACCGGAATAGGTGCCGGCGTCGCAAGAGTGCCCGTCACCACCACCTTCTCATCCTTCTTCGCCGCGGCCTTCTCCTGCGCCAACCCCATCGAAGCAACGCACGCCAGCGTAAGTCCAGCCGCAGCCCACCTCGTCCACCCGCACTTATTCCCCATCCAGATCACCCTCCGTTGCATTCGTGTAAATCGAGTATATCGACACCAGCCACGCCTTCCGCGGATTAGTGACGAATCACATAGCGCGACCACCGCCCCCTTACCACTCTCCACTTACCACTTACCACTGAACTTAAATAGACTCCCGCAGCCCCAACCCGCTACCATAGGGTCTCAAGGAGATTCATGCCCTCACCCGAAAGCTATCAGCTNNCCTCATCTGCAACGGCACCAACGAACGCCAGAACGTCGCCATCACCGACGAGATCGAACTCCGCCTCAAGCGCCAGTTCGGCGCCTACCCGAACTCCGTCGAAGGTCGCCGCCAGGCCGAGTGGATTCTCATGGACTACGTCGACTTCATCGTCCACGTCTTCTCCCCGGAGAAGCGCGCCTTCTATGGTCTCGAACGCCTGCGCAAATCCGCCACCACCATCTCGGTCGCCGACCTCAACGCAGAACTGAAGGCCGCCATCACCGCGACTCGCGCCAAGAGCTCTAAGAAGACAGTCGCAGCCAAGGCTCCCGCGAAGAAGGCCGCAACGAAAACCGCGCCCGCGAAGAAGGCTGCCACGCCAAAGAAGGCCGCCACGCTACCTAAGGCTGGAACCAAAGCAGCCACAAAACGCTCAAAGAAAAAGTAAGGGCGCTCCATATTGGAGCGCCCCTCTTCAGTTTCTTCAACTCGCATTCAGCTAGAAGACAAACTTGGCCCACAACCTGAAGCTCTGGTTTGTCCCTTCGCGCGCGGCCGATTTATCGAGGAATGATGGGGTTCCAACCTCGAGTAGATTAGTATCCAGCACGCTGACATTGTTATGGTTCCCAACATTCTGGCACTCCACTCGTGCTACAAACTGACCGTTCTCGAGGTGAGTGAACTTCGCCGGGATGTCCTTCTCCAGCGCCATATTCCAGAACGACTGGCCAGGATTTTCAAAGCTGTTGCGACCCACTTCCTTAGTCGTGTATTGCACGCCGTAAGGGATCAGGTACCGGGCCTGGCTTGGGTTGATTACATTATTTGCGTTTGTGGCATTGTTTGCCGCCAGATCGTAGTAAACCCCAGGAGTCGCCCCCAAATAGATACCATCAATGCCAACCGAGTTGATGGAAGCGTTGGGGTTGCCAACGAGAGGACGATCGTTATATGGATTCAGATCGTTATTCGTATCGAGCCCGAGGATCTGAATATTACTGTAGGGGCCAGAGGCGAATTGCGTCGTTCCCGAAAAGATGAAATGACGCGTGAACGTCTCAAAAAGAGCGTCTGCAATGACATTGCTGGAATGGAAGCCCGCAGGCGAGTAGACGTATTCAAACGACGCCACATGCCGACGGTCCCAGGCGGAATTGCCATAGTCCTGAGCAATGCGTCCCAGGTTCGCCTGATAGGAGGTATAGATATTGCTGAAGGTGGCAAACACCTCCGAGGCATCGTCCAGGTCTTTGGAGTAGGTATATGCGGCTCGGAAGGACAGCCCATGAGTAAACCTGCGGGAGACCTCAACCTGCCCCGCGTTGTAATTAGAATCTCCTCCGTTGTCCCGTACGGTGATCGCACTCCTCGACGTATTGAGACGGGCGCCGTTGTAATACTCGTTGAGTTGCTGGTTGGCGAACAACTTCTCACCGCGCGCCCCAACATAGTTGACCGTGACCTTAATCTGCGCGGGAAGTTCCCGCTCCAAGCCAAAGTTGTACTGATACGTTATCGGATTCACCAGGTTGCTCGCGACACTCAGCACCGATGAAGTCGGACTGAGAGTGGCGGTCGCCGCGGCAAGCGCAGCCGCCGGGTTCGTAATTGGAACCACAGCCGTACTCGTGAGCAGCGTTGTCGGCGCATTCGGCGAGGACTGTGCCGAATTGATGAGGATGTTCGTGAAATCCGTGTCGTAGAAGACCCCAAATCCCCCATGGAATACCGTCTTGCCATCGGCAAATATACCTTCGCGCGGATTGAACGCAAATCCAATGCGCGGCGCGATATTGTTCTTATCCGGGGCCACCGGAACAACTGTGTTGATGGGAGCGTATGGGTTGCTCAAACTCACCGCCGGATAAGCCAGCGCGTTCTCAGGATTCGTATCGTAGTCGTAACGGAATCCAAGGTTGAGCGTGAACTCCGATGTCAGCTTAATGTCGTCCTGAACGAAGGCCGCCAGCTTCCAAAGGTGTGGATCGACCCGCGTGGGCCCAAACGTTTTGCTGATCGAGCCGCCCGTGCCGAGCGTGTTGCTGACAAAATTGTCCAGAGAAGATGCGCCGCCGCCGGCTGCGAAGGTCATGCCCCCAAGCGCATTCTGTGCGACCAGGTCCGTCTCATGGTCGCGCCCAATATCGGCGCCCATGCGCACGGACTGGCGCCCCACAGTCCATCCAACCGTATCTTGAAACTGATAGAGCTGCTGAATTCTGCCCTGAGGAATATTCTGAGATACGCCAAGGGTCGGCAGGTTACTTCCTGAAAGCGTTACGTTGTAGATCTTCGCCAGTGGATTAGCCAGTGTCTCCGGAGTTGGCGCAAACTGGGTGTTCAGCCGCACCTCTGAAACGCGAAATTCGTTAATCAGGTTAGACGTGAAGACATGTGTCCACGTGCCTTGCCCCAACTCGGTGGGACCGCCAACCTGACCGTCGAAACCCGGCAGGCCCGATGAGTTAAGGCCAAGGTCTGGGGTGAAGCTCTCTCGGTCATGGAGATAGCGGAAGGTAAACGTGTCGCCCGACCTTGGAATGAAGTCAACACGGTACATCCATTGCGTATCCGGCTCCTTTTGGGAAACAGGCGGCCGTTGAAACAGAGCAGTCGTTACCGTGCATGCGACGCCGCCGGGGCAGTTGGGTCCGCTCACCTTAAGCGACGAGCTTGCGCCAACATTCGTGTAGGCCGTCAAGTAGGAGCCGTTGTTGAGCAGGCCCTGAAGAAGCGCAATCTGCGTTTTGGCGGCTGCCGACGTGCCGCCAATCGCAGTCAATTCGGCATACCCAGCAGTATCTGGAAGTTTAATTGAGCCGGACGGGGACATTCCGTAAAACCGCGTGAACTGCGTGCCGCCAAACCCGAAGAGCTTGCCCTTCCACAGCGGCCCACCAGCAGTAAAGCCAAATTGGTGCTGGTCATATCGGGCCTTCGGATTAACGCCAGCAGGATACGGCTTCCCTTCACGCGTAACACCATCCAGCGCGTTCAGTCCGGATCCTGAATAGAGTTCAAAAGCGGTACCGTGAAATTTGTTGGTTCCGCTCTTAGTGACCAGGTTTATCACCGCGCCACCGGACCGCCCATACTCCGCCGAAGACGAGTTCAGAAGCACCGTCGTCGTCTGATACATATCAGGAACCTGAGGGTCGAACGACTGGCCGCCGATTCCCACATCGTTGATGTCCTGGCCATCCAGCATGTAATTATTGCTGCGCGGCCGCGCGCCGTTCACGATCAATTGCTCATAATTGCCACCCAGCCCCGCCAGTCCCAGCGACGGATTCACCAACTGCACGCCAGGTAGTGTCGCTACCAACTCGTAAGGATTCAAAGAAAAGATCGGAACATCGGCCAACTCTTGCGTATCGATGGTTCCCGACAGTTGACCATTGTCGGTGTTGATCGCGTTCGTACTCGCCTCAACCGTCACCGAATTTTCGACCCCGCCCACCGCCAGCACCGGATCGTACGTAGTGACCACCGAAGGCTCAACCTTAATATCCTTCACATCGGCAGACGAAAACCCCGCCATCGCCACCTGAATCTCATATCGCCCCGGGTTGATTCCCTCCACCCGGTATGCTCCCAAGGAGGTCGTCGGGAGCGCTCTCGTCTCACCTGTGTCCTCGCTGGTGACGGTAACCTTGGCGTTCGCAACGACCGCGCCAGTCGCGTCCCGCACCGTTCCCGCCAGAATCCCTTTGCTGGTCTGACCGAATGCCGTCATGCGACCCGCAAGAAGCAGCGCCAAGAGCACCCCAACGGTTGTGAACCTTTTCATCGAAATCTCCTTGCCAAAAGTACTGATCACTTAAGTAACTAACCTCTTTGTCTGAACCGCGAAATCACACTTTAGTCCTACAAATCATCGTAGTGGTGCGGTTCTGGGGCTAGCCTGTAATAACTTTCCCAGCAATTCTGTATCCAAACGAGTCAGGTTCAGCCATCTCCATAATACCCAACAAATGCCAGATTTTCAGACATTTCCGCAAACTATTTCCACATGGCTAGAAATCTACTCCTATGATCCGCTAACCAGCAATCCAATTAATCATAGTTACCGATGTCCAACTTATTAACTACCTTGATACCCTCGTATCGTGAAGATT
The DNA here is from genome assembly GCA_003133205.1 of Granulicella sp. The sequence goes on from PKWK01000246.1 coordinate 24,932, forward strand.
TTCCTGGCCGCTATCTCTCCAACTCGCTCCCGCGCCAAATCCGACGCTGCCGCAACCCTCGCCGCCGACTACCTCGCCCGATCCGCCCGCTATCTCCCCTGCGAGTTCCAGGCCCATGACTCCGAGCCCGCACTCCTCGCCTGGCTCGACCGCCAATCCGCCCGCACCGCCCCCGTCCTCATCCTCCTCGACAGTCGCGGCAAGCAGCTCTCCTCCGAAGAATTCGCCGCCCACCTCGGCCGCCTCCGCGACTCCGGCACACAGTCCCTTGTCCTCGCCATCGGTCCCGCCGACGGCTGGTCCCCCGTCGCCCGCGCCCGAGCCAGCCTCATCCTCTCTTTCGGCAACATCACCCTTCCCCATGAACTCGCCCGCGCCGTCCTCGCCGAGCAGATCTACCGCGCCCTCACCATCCTCGCCGGCCACCCCTACCACTCCGCCCACTGATCAGCGCCCGAACAAAACTGAGGTCGTCATCCTGACCCTCGAACGAAGTGAAGGGGAAGGACCCCTGTATTTGGCTGTTGCTTGTTCTGTTCTTTGTCATTCCGCAGCGCAGCGGAGGAACCTGCTTCTGTCCTTCGTCCTCATACCTCATACCTGACTAAACTAAATTCATGTCCGACACCACCACCGAAACCCCCACCACCGAATCCGCCCGCCGCGGCCTCATCCTCATCAACACCGGCCCCGGCAAGG
>PKWK01000123.1 GCA_003133205.1 Granulicella sp.
CTACTACCAGCCCGAAGCCTATATTCCCGCTGGCGATTTATTCATCGAAAAAGAAGCAACCATTAACGAAGAGCTAGACAAACTCCGCCTCTCCGCAACTCGCTCGCTCTTCGAGCGCCGCGACTGCATCATCGTCTCCTCCGTCAGTTGCATCTACGGCCTCGGCTCGCCCGAAGCCTACTACGGAATGCTGCTGCTCCTCGAACGCGGCCAGAAGATCAAGCGCGAAGACATCACCCGCCGCCTGGTCGAGATCCTCTACGACCGCAACGATGTCGACTTTCGTCGTGGGACGTTTCGAGTTCGCGGCGACATCATCGAGGTCTACCCCACCTACGACGAAAACGCCTATCGCATCGAGCTCTTTGGCAACGAGATCGATTCGCTGAGTCAGATCGATCCGCTCTTCGGAACCGTCCGCCAGAAATACTCGCGCCTCCCCATCTATCCAAAGTCCCACTATGTCGTCCAGCCCGAACGCAAGCGCGCCGCCAGCGATTCCATCCTCGCCGAACTCGAAGTGTGGGAGAAAGAGCTCGAGCATCAAGGTCGCCTCGTCGAGTCGCAGCGCATCCATCAGCGCACCCGCTTCGATTTGGAGATGATCAAGTCAGTTGGCTACTGCCACGGCATCGAGAATTACTCCCGCCACTTTTCCGGCCGCCTTCCTGGCGAGCCGCCACCTACGCTGCTCGATTACTTCCCCCGCGACTACCTCCTATTCATCGACGAGTCACACGTCACGGTGCCGCAGCTCCACGGCATGTGGCACGGCGACCGCTCGCGCAAGCAGAACCTGGTCGACTACGGCTTCCGCCTGCCCTCCGCGATGGACAATCGCCCGCTCAAGTTCGAGGAGTTCGAAGGCCGCACCGGCCAGATCATCTACGTCTCCGCCACGCCGGGCCCTTACGAACTCACCAAATCCGCCGGAGTCGTAGTCGAACAGATCATCCGCCCCACCGGCCTCATCGACCCCCAGGTAGAAATTCGCCCCGTCAAAGGACAAATTGACGACTTACTCGCAGAAATTCGCGAGCGAGCACGCGTCAACCAGCGCGTCTTGGTAACTACACTTACAAAACGCATGTCCGAGGACTTAGCCAACTACTACACCGAAGTAGGTGTGCGCTGCCGCTACATGCACTCCGAGATAGAGACTCTCGAACGCATCAAGCTCCTCCGCGACCTGCGCAAGGGAGAATACGACGTCCTGATCGGAATCAATCTGCTCCGCGAAGGCCTCGACCTACCCGAGGTCTCGCTCGTAGCCATCCTCGACGCCGACAAGGAAGGCTTCCTCCGCTCNNGCGCCATCGACGAAACCGACCGCCGCCGCGAGAAGCAGGTTGCCTACAACGAGGAAAACGGCATCACCCCGATGTCCATCATTCGGCCACTGGAAATGGGCCTCGCCGGAATCCTGAAAGCCGACTATGCCGACCTCACCGACGAAGCCGAAGGCATGCCCGACTTCGCCACCCAGCAGGAACTCGACACCTACATCGCCAACCTCGAATCCGACATGCGCGAAGCCGCCAAAAAATTTGAGTTCGAAAAGGCCGTAAAACTCCGCGACACAGTAAAAGAACTCCGCACCAAAGAATTCCTGTTCAGCTAGAGACGGAAGCAACCTACTTTACTTGCTGTCGGAGTAAGTTCAGGAATTGAGATACGCAGGCATCGGCCAAATCATCGGTAGAAACAAAACGCGGCTCGTCTCTTCCACGCATCGACTGGACCCAACCGAGTTCATGTTCGGCGGAGAGTGTGGGTTTGTAATACATCTCGCTGAGAAGTTCGGGGCGCACAACGTGAACTCCAGCAATTGGCTCGCCGGGAATGTATAGACGGCCCCGGAACTCCCGGATACCCAGCTTCGCGTCATCAATGGAGTTAAGTTGGGGCTGGTTCCAAGTTAGGACCAATCCAAAGTTCCCAGTTTTCATTACGCACGATTGCTCGACGTCGCGCTCATTGAGCCGCCAGCCGGACTGAATCCCGAAATTGAATTCCGACTCAACCTCATTGCACTTGGCCTCGATTGCCTTGAACAGTGAGCGGACGTTTTCCCACACTCTGACAACGCCCTCTCCATACCGAAGGCTCGCGAGGGCATCTTCGTAGCTCAAATCCTTCTGATATAGAGCCGCCACCTGGAGCGATGACGCTTTACGCGCGGAGAGGGCCGACGCCTTGAATTCGGGGCTATCGAACACCATCCTCAGCGCCGATTCAAACTTGTTCGTCAGCGATTTTCGCGCAGCTTTCCGCTCTTCATCGGTGGCACCCTCCCCTAATGTGTACGTGATCGGAAACCGGCGGTGCCCAAGATTGAACGGCATGTTTTCTGAGGAAGGTGTGCCAAACGCATCATTCATCACGGCGATAATTCGCAACTCTCCCGGTCCAAGGAGCGCGCAGCCGTACTCGATAAGTACATTTGGATTCGAGATAGGCCTACCATCCGCCCGCAAACCTACGAACGTGAGATCTGGAACGAACACACTGGCGGCAGCAATCTTCGACATAATCGTCTCGAAGATTGGTGGCGAGCCGGGCACGCCCTTGGTATCTTTATCAACTTCAAGCCCCTCACGTACGGCTTCCTCAACCTCGATGTCTGCTCTGAGGCGCTCCGCCGCGGCCGCAAGCGCTCGCTCGATGAAGTTTCGACAGATACTAGTGTATCTGTCGCCTTGCCAAGAATAAAAGACGCTGTTGCTCATCCAAATTCATCCCGACTTGTCCAAGATCACAGTACCAGACGGTTGGCATAGCGAGACTTGTCGGGTGCCCCATTCACACCCACGGAGTACACTCTCTCCAGTCGTTGCTGTTGCTTCTGAGATAGGCCCGGACTTTAGGGCATTACCGGCCACCGAGAAACAAGGGGCTTTAGCCCCCGGGACACGCCCTCCCACCATGCGCCTCAAACCAAGACATATTGCGAGCCGCCCACCCATCACGGCCGTGCCATTCCCGCCAAGCGCCAACGGCGCGAAATATACCAGCCTAGGCCGAAGGCCTAGGTTGAGACCGAAAAGAAACCCCAAGGGCTGAAAGCCCGATATATAACTCCCGCGGCATGCAACCTCAGAATCACATTGGCGGGTGGCCCACCCATCATGGGTGGGGTCCGATCTCAATACGTCGTCGGACCCGGGCGGGTGGCCCACCCATAAAACCATCTTGGGTGCCCCATTCATGACGGTTTCATCGTCATGGGTGGGGTCCGAAGTTCCGGTCACCTCAAGACTCCGTGAGATACTACGTCCGCCAATGAAACCAACCCGCGAGTCCAGTAACATGCAGCAGAGCTACCAACTATGTCCAAACGTAGCGATAGAAATCTACATCGTTGTTTTGAGGAAACGTTCCGATCACGAGTCGGGCAATCATTCTCACGCCCCGAAATGGTGAGACTGCTCCAGACGGAGCACAAAGGCTTACCCGATGGGAGCGTTGTACCAACCGACCACGCCCAACCTTCACCCGAACATGTAAACCAGTGCAGAAAGTGTGCCGAGCCTCGCAACCAAATCTTCGACACCATCGTCACAGACGGAAAACCGCTGTATCGGGTTCGAGACTTTCAACCCTGGCCGGATTGACCATTCATGCCGGGTACCCCATTCATGACAGTCTCACCGCGCATGAGTGGGTTCCGGACAATCTCCCATCTCACCCCTTGACACCAGGGCGTATAATCAACTTAGGTAGAGACAGAATCCATCAGCCTCAGGCTTGTGTCTCCCAAAGCTCCAAAGAAACCATAACTCCAGCGTTTTGAAGATCTTGCAAATCATCTCCTTTGTTTTCAATATCTTGCAAATTCAATAACCGGTAAGTGGTTTGTTTGGAAGATTATGCACGAATCGACACCTCCCGGGGGGGCACACCAATGCCGGAGCCAAATCCAGACCTCAGTCGCGACCAGACCTCCAAATTGAGGCAAGCCGCTCGCTGGCGTATCCTTCTGGGAAAGCCTCGCGCGGAGTTCCCCAATGAGCGAAATAACCCTGAATATCAACGGCGCCAAGATGCCCGTCAGCGCGCCTGGAGACGAGACCCTGCTCTCCGTCCTGCGCAATCGCCTCAACCTCACCGGCACAAAGTACGGCTGCGGCGAGGGCGAATGCGGCGCCTGCACCGTCTTGCTCGACGGCCAGGCCGTCAAGTCCTGCCAGACTCTGGCCTCCGACGCGGTCGGCAAGAAGATCACGACCATCGAAGGTCTCGAACAAAACGGCAAGCTCACTCCCGTCCAGCAGGGCTTTCTCGAAGCCGGTGCGTACCAGTGCGGCTACTGCACCTCCGGCATGATCATGCGCGCCACCGCCCTGCTGCATGACCTGCCCAATCCCACCGAAGCGCAGATCACAACCCGCATGAACGGCAACGTCTGCCGCTGCGGCACCTATCCCCGCATCGTCGACGCGGTCCAGCGAGCGTCGCACTTCGTGACGAAAGGTGGCGTCCGATGAACACTCTTCCCACCGTCGCCCCCGAACTAGCCCACGATCCCAACCAGCTCCACCACTTCCAACTCGACCGCCGCAACTTCCTCAAAGTCTTCGGCGGAGGCCTGCTCGTCTGCCTTACCAGCGAACACGGATTCACGCAGGAGTCCGGCCGCGGCTTCGGCTCCCACGACTTGCCCAAGGAAGTCTCCGCGTGGATCCACATTGCCGCCGACGGCCACGTCACCGTCTTCACCGGCAAGATCGAGGCCGGCCAGAACATCCGCACATCGCTCGCGCAACTCGTCGCTGAAGAGCTGATGCTCCCGTTCGACGCCATCACCATGGTCATGGGCGACACCGACCTCACTCCGTGGGATCAGGGCACCTTCGGCAGCCAGACCACCCCGCAGATGGGCCCGCGCCTGCGCACCATGGCCGCCGCCGCCCGCCAGACCCTCGTCGAAATCGCAGCCAAACAGTGGGGCTGCGACGCCGCATCCCTCATCATCGCCGACGGCAAGGTCACGGAGCCCAACGCCAACCAGTCGCTCACCTATGGCCAACTCACCCGCGGCGAAAAGCTCGTCACCACCGTCTCCACCTCCGCTCCTCTTATCCCCGCGAAGGACTGGAAGGTCGCCGGCACCGCCATCCCCAAAGCCAACGGCCGCGATTTTGTAACCGGAAAGCATCAGTACCCCTCCGACATCACCCTCCCCGGAATGATGTTCGGCAAAGTCCTCCGGCCCACCGGCTTCAACGCTACCCTCGACTCCGTCGACACCGCCGCCGCCGAGAAGATACCCGGCGTCAAACTCGTCCGCGATGGCGACTTCATCGGCCTGGTTGCTCCCAACGCCTACACTGCGGAGCAAGCCTTGTCCGTGATCAAGGCAAAGTGGACCGTTCCCGCGCAGCCCTCCAACAAAAATATCTTCGACTACCTCAAGAACACGCCCGAATCAGCCCGCGGCGGCCGCCCTCAATCCGCAATTGCCCCGACCGCGCCTTCCGCGGACTCCGCTGCCATCCAACTCGCCCAGTCCTACACCGTCCAGTACATCGCGCACACGCCGCTCGAACCACGCGCCGCTGTCGCCAGGTGGGACGACACCGGCAAGCTAACCGTCTGGACCGGCACCCAGCGCCCCTTCGGCGTCAAGGATGAACTCGTAGCCGCCTTCCACCTCGACCCCAGCAAAGTCCGCGTCATCCAGCCCGACATGGGCAGCGGCTACGGCGGCAAGCACACCGGCGATGCAGCGGTCGAAGCCGCCCGCCTCGCCAAAGCCGCAGGCCAGCCGGTCAAAGTCGTCTGGACGCGCGAAGAGGAGTTCACCTGGGCGTACCTCCGCCCCGCCGGCCTGATGGAACTCAAAGCCTCCGTCCAGCACGACGGCACCCTCATCTCCTGGGAGCATCACAACTACAACTCCGGCAATGCCGGCCTGCCGACGCCCTATCACGTAACCAGTCCGGTTACGCAATATCATGCGTCGAAATCGCCGCTGCGCCAGGGCTCCTATCGCGGCCTCGCCTCCACCGCGAACCACTTCGCCCGGGAGTCCTTCATGGACGAACTAGCCCACGCGCTCAACATGGACCCGCTCGCCTTCCGCTTGAAGAACCTCACCGACCCGCGTCTCGTCGCGGTCCTGAATGCCGCCTCAGATAAATTCGGCTGGGCCCAATCGAAGTCCACGCCAACCCGAGGCTTCGGCATCGCCTGCGGACAGGAGAAAGGCGGCTGGGTCGCCACCTGCGCTGAGGTCGCCATCGATCCCGCCACTAAGAAAGTCCACGTCACCCGCGTCGTCCAGGCCTGGGAATCAGGAGCCATTGTCAATCCCGACGGCCTGCGCAATCAGAACATGGGCGCCATCGTTCAGGGCATTGGCGGCGCGCTCTTCGAAGCCATCCAGTTCGGCGACGGCCGCATCACCAACGC
>PKWK01000369.1 GCA_003133205.1 Granulicella sp.
GGACCATCTCAGTAACACCGTTTTGCGGAAACCACACAACGACAGCCAATTCCCTGATTTTCGACTGGCCCTTTTGTACTTACTTGCCGGTGTAGGTCACATGCCACACCGACCTCGTGCCGTCGTCCGTGACGAAGAGCGAGCCGTCGTTCGCGACTGCGACGCCAACGGGGCGCCCCCACACCTGGCCGTCAGACGTCACGAACCCGGTGAGGAAGTCGTCGTACTCGCCTGAGGCGTGGCCGTTCTTCATGGGGATGCGGATGACCTCATAGCCCGCGCGGTTCTTGCGATTCCAGGAGCCATGCTCGGCGGCAAAGGCGTTCCCAAGATATTCAACTGGGAATGAGTGAGTGGGCATGGGGCCTTCCCCTGGCATTTGTCTCGGGCTGGTTGTGCCGGACGGGTAGAAGGTCATCTCCAGCGAAGCCATGTGCGGCTGGACGAGCACGTCCGGGGTGATGACTTTGGAGGACAGGTCGACACGCTTGCAGTCCCTTGCCTGGTCGGCGGTGAGCGGCGCGGCGAGTTGCAGGTTCGGGCCGGTGCCGTTGGCGCAGGGATCGGGCAGGCGCGGATCGCGGTGGCCGCCCATGTAGTACCAGGGCCAGCCGAAGAAGCCGCCTTCGGGGACAGAGGTGACGTAGTCGGGGACGAGGTGGTTGCCCAGGTTATCGCGCTCGTTGGTCGAGCACCAGAGCGAGCCGGTGATGGGGTTGATGGCCTCGCCAACGCAATTGCGGATGCCGTGGGCGTAGACCTCGACGAACTTGCCCTCGGGGGTGTACTCGAGGACGTCGGCGCGGTGGAACTCGCGGGCGTGGGTGTCGGCATCATCGACGTTTGAGCCGGACCCGACGGAGACGAGCATGTGCTGGCCGTCCTTGGTGAAGACTACGTCGCGGGTCCAGTGTCCGCCGCCGGTGAGTTGGGCGTAGCCGGGGATGTCGGGAACGATCGTCTCGGCGGGACCGGTGGCGTGAAGATCGCCGGAGTGGTAGGGGAAGCGCTGGACGGTGGTGGCGTTGCCAACATAGACGTACTTCGGGTTATCGGCGGGGTAGAACGCGATGCCGAAGGGGTGGTCGAGGCCGGTGGCGAACTGTTCGATCTGGGCGGCCTTGCCGTCGGGGCCAACGCCACGCAGGACGAAGAGGATACCGGCGCCGGAGTCGGCCAGGAAGAGATCTCCGTTGGGCGCGGTGCGGATGAGGCGCGGCATGGTGAAGGTGCCCGCGGCGCGGGCCATGTGTTCCGTAGCGTCAGCACGTTGGAGCGGAGCGTTGTCACCACCCGCGTAGAGAGTCACCTTGAAGCCGGCAGGAGCGATGGGCCACGCGTTTGCCGGGCGCGGGATGACGCGGGGTCCATTGTTGACGGACTCCTCCGGGTTTGGCTCCGGCAGGTCGGCGACGGTGATCTTGTGGCGGACTCCGGGTTGCTGCTGGTTCCAGTCCGTGAAGGCGGCCTGGCCAGTGAGCAGGGCGGGCGTCTGGGCGATGGCCTGAGTGGCGAGAGTCGCCGCGGTTGCAACTGCAATCGACAAAAGTGCGACCAGGGACAGGTGGGTCGCGATAGATGCGTTGGCTCTTCTGCGCATACGGAAATGGTTCTCCTTGAGGGGGGTTCGAAGTTTCAGATGCTGCGCTGAGGCGCTTCGATGCACTTGCTGCATCTGGTTCATCGTCAATTCATGGCCCGAAACTTCAACGCCCACCCGCGCTGACCGAACCGCTGCCCGCTGCGGGTGACTCGGACTCGCCCGTGCTTATAGGTGTGGCCAGCTTCTTCAGCAACTCCAGCGGCAGGTTGGCGGTCAAAACGGCGCGGTCTTTGTGCTGTTCGATCTTAAGCGAAGTGGTGAACTCGCGCACCGCGTCGGCATCCGGCTTATCCGACTGCGCCGCCACCTTCGGCTGGATGGCCTGGATCAGTTGCACCAACGAACCCAGAGCCTCGGCTGAGCGGGCGGCGTCGGCCTCGGAGGGCGCGATCTGCTCGACTCTCAGGTGCAGCGCGCCAACGCCATAGCGCAGGCTGGCTACGAACGTTGTGTCCTCCGGAAGCGGCAGTTCCAGCCCGAAGACCGTGATGCGCCCGCGCTCAGAGAACGGAAGGCCCACGTGGCCGATGCCCCACGCGCTGGACAGCAGAGGCACGTCGCCGTAGCGCGCCGCCAGCAACGACGAGCCGGAAAATGGTGACGCCGACGCGCGGTAGCGGTCGAGCATGGCGTGAATCTGCTCCGTCGTGGGCATGTTCGACGCGGCGATGGTGTCGTAGCCAAGCTGGGCGATGCGCAACCGCCGGCCTTCGATGGGGATGGTGAAGATGATACGGCCGGCGTACTCCTCTTGCGAGGTCGCGATGCCGCCGAGATATCCGGCCAGGCGCTTGTCGTCGAAGCGGCCCTCGAAGACCTCCGAGTAGGCCACGGGGCCGTTCGGGCCCTTGGGATTGTCCATGCGGTGCAGCGCGAACGCCGCGGCGTCCAGGTCACGTTCCGGGACGATGCCGGTGGCGTCGACGAAGTGCTGGTAGTCCGGGCTACGCGATACCGGGTTGCGGTCGAAGTGGGTCGCCGCGCGCAGCGGCCTCAGGTTGACGTACAGGATTGCGTCCGACTCGGGCAGCAGGCGCGCAGCCTCTGGCGGGGCCGTTTTGCGCAGCCACACCGCGACGATAAGCGCGGCCACCAGCGCCAGCATCAGTAGCAGCGAATACCGCGTGCGTTTACGCATCAGTGTTGTTTTTACGCTGTCGCGGCCTGCACCGCAATGGGCGGCACGGCGTCCACGTGTTATTCGGAGATGGCAAAGGTGTAGATCTTGCCGCCGTTGGTCACGTTGCCGGTGCCCGGCGGAAGGATGCCATACTCCGCGCCGGGAGTGTCCTGGCCGAGCGTGAACTGGTAGGTGTGGGGTGCGGTCTTCACCGGTTTGAACGGCACCTCGTCGCGGTCTGCCCCGCCGGTCGAGTGGAAGACGCCGCCGGTCAGCACGCGGAACTCGCGGCTGTCCGAGTTCAGCCGGAAGCGCAGCAGGTCATACTCCGTTATGTCCACGCCGTCCGGGGTGTAGACGAGGAACTCGATCGGCCGCGGCAGCAACAGCTTCGATTCGCGCCCGTTGACATGGCCGTTCTTGTCTTCCTTGATGATGTTGTGAGTTGCAGTGGACTTGAGAAAGCCACCTGACTTGAGATGCACAATCTCCGGCTCGATGGGCTGCCACTTGCCGTTCCTGTCCTTGTAGTACACGCCGATCTCGTTGACGTCCGAGAGCACGACCGGCGTATCCGTCCCGGTAAGCCGGATGCGGCCCTTGTTGATCATGGCCGCGATCACCCGTTCCGACACCCCCGCCTGCTTCAGCGCAACCAGTGAATCCGCGTCGGTCGTGTACTGCCCAGGCTGCGCGCCGATGGTCTGCACGATCAGTTCATCGCTCAGGCCCGCCTTCGCCATCTTGATCACGGAGTCGTTCGACATCTTCGCGGGCGCCACTTTGGGCGCGGGAAGCGGGCCAGCCACAGGGCCATCCACCGCATCCTGCGCGGGTAGCAGCGCGGGGGACAAGAGGCACATCAACCACAGCAGACACAGGCGAAAGGACATGAAACGGGTCTCCAGTTCGGGCGAAGGAAGTGCGTGACCATCCTATAGGACGAATGAGCGTGGAGGAGGTTTACAAACGCACGACGGTGGCCAACGCCCACGCCGCGGCCCTCGTTGCTCCGTCCTCCGGGCTATGCTAAAGTTGAGTCTTGCGGCGCACTCTGCGCGGGCACGGCTGCGCGGTTTGCGGCATGCCTCTGGGGGCTCGTCGCGAGGCTGTCTTTGGCTTGAGGGCTGCATTTCGGGCTCAAGGCTGTTTGGGCTGGCGTAGCTCAGTTGGTAGAGCATCTGATTTGTAATCAGAGGGTCGGGGGTTCAAATCCCTTCGTCAGCTCCACTTACAGCAAACTCCAGTTCGAGCAAAGCAGCAAAAGTTGGACGGATTTGGTTGTACTGCTGGCTGGTTCCGGCTCGCAGACCTCATACCACTCCCTCAAGGCAATCTCCCGCACGATTCGCACCCGAATTTGGGTCAGGTCGGCAATGGAGTCTGGAGGCCGTGCCGAGTGCTGCGTTCCCGAGCGGTTTGCAAGAGATGCACAGGTGGCCGAGTGGTTAATGGCAGCAGACTGTAAATCTGCCGCGTTATGCGCTACGGAGGTTCGAATCCTCCCCTGTGCACCATTCTTTTTGTTGTGGTTCCAAGATGGTGGTTGATCATGAGTGACGAAGAAGGATCACTCAACCCGGCGGCAAGCAAGCGTCGCATGTATATCGCGCTTGGCGTTTTGTTTATCCTGGGCGTGCTGTCGTGGTTTACGATAGATTCGTCTGCTGTACTTCACCTTCAGGGCTTTACGAGCAGGTATGTTTCATTCGGTGATCGCGATGTCGAGATCCGATGGCTTCCGATTTTGTTTCTGAGTCTCTTCGCCGTCAAGGTGGTGCTTGCCAATATGCGGGCACGCCTCGAGGCCAGAGATTCACAGTAAGGCTGATGTAGCTCAGTGGTAGAGCA
>PKWK01000390.1 GCA_003133205.1 Granulicella sp.
ACGCTGATCGCCTTCGCTCCTGGATCGGGATAGCCGAGCACCCGATCCCCAAGATAACTAGACCGCCCCAGACGGGGTTTCATTTGCGCAGTTGCGACGACGCCTCGTTCCGCTGCTTCGACAGCGGCCAGGACTGCTTCGCGCGGCGACTTTTCCCCGGCTCCCTTCTTCAATGCCTTAACGAATGGATCGAGCGCATCCAGCATCGTCCGATCGCCGAGCTTGGCGCCACCCAACTCACTGATGGCCCGGCAGCCTTGATCGAGCGCTTCGACCCACTGCTCCAGTCCAGTCGCGCCGGAGTTTGCCAACACGCTGCCGCAGCGCAGGAAAAGCACCCCATAGAGAGGTCCTGAGGATCCGCCCAACTCGCGCCGAAGAGTATGACCGAGCGTTTTGACCGTGGCCGGAACATCGTTCAAAGGATATGACCCTACCGCGTCTTGCACAGCCCTGGCGGCACGCTCCATGTTGGTGCCAAGGTCGCCGTCGCCCGTAACCCGGTCCAACTCAGTAAGCTCACCTTCTGCGTAGATCAACGCCTCGCAGGCGGCCGTGATAGCCCGCTCTGCTTTTCTGCCTATCTCCGATTGCGCGCCCTTGACGGTGGGTGAACTCGCTTGCGTGCTGACCTCCGCTACGATCTGCACTTCCGGTTTGCCAGGGCGTTGCTTCAGCGCGTTGGGCCATGCGGGTGCCGTGGTAGCTGCATCGAGCCAGCCCAGCCACTCGTCGTTAACACCGAGAACTGAGATGGAGATCCCCGCCATATCAAGTGACGAGAGGAACGTTCCGGCATATATTCGTTCCACCATAAATCCCTTGCTTTCAAGAAAGGGTATTGCGTGGCGGGCCACAATCGCGAGTTCCATCTCCGTGGTTGCCCCCAGATTGTTGACCATCACGGCCACGCGCTTTTCGTCCCCAAACTTTCCGTGCTTCAGAATTTCTGTCAGCAACGTCTCGGTCAGCTCGTCAGCGGGCTGCAGTTCCGTCCGACTCACGCCGGGTTCTCCGTGAATACCGAGGCCCAGCTCCATTTCACGCTCGCCGAGCTCAAAGCTGGGTTTTCCCACTGCGGGCGAAGTTCCAGCAGAAAACGAAACACCCATGGTCGCCAGCGACTCGACCGCGGCTTTGCCTGTTGCAACTACGTCGGCCAGGCTCTTGCCCGCGGCCGCAGCCGCTCCCACCAGCTTGTGAATGAAAACGGTGCCGGCGAGGCCGCGCGCACCCGTGGCCAGCCCAGTTCCTTTTAGGGCCACGTCATCATCCACGACGACCATTTCGACCGAAATGCCTTGAGCACGCGCCATTTCGGCAGCCAGGCCGAAGTTCAGCCGGTCGCCGGTGTAATTCTTGACCACCAGCAGCGCGCCGGCCTTTCCCGAAACCGCCTGGATGGCGGCAAAGACGGAGTCGCTGCTTGGCGAGGTGAAGACTTCTCCGACCACAGCAGCACTCAGCATGCCCGTACCGATGTAGCCTGCGTGTGCCGGCTCATGGCCGCTTCCTCCGCCGGAGAGTACAGCAACCTGTTGGTCACGAACTCGCCCCGCATCTGCGCGGACCATGACCTTATTTCCTACCAAGCGGACCGAACCCGGCTGAAGTACCACCAGCCCTTGGAGCATTTCTTCCACGACGTCTTCCGGGCGATTAATGAACTTTTTCATAGCAAAACCAATGTACTGCGTTGCGCTGCAGCCCTATTTTACGGAAGGACTGCTGGCTGGAGTTCCTGGTGACTCCTCAATCAAGGGAGACTCGGAAATAGCCCGTAGTACGCCACCTCAACCTTCTAAACGTTTCCAAAGGCCTCCGACCTCTGAAAGCCTCACAATTCGACTTGACTGTCCGCCCAAGCAGAGCGTCACTGTGTGTGTGGGCCTTTTCTCTGTGTGGAGAAGAGGGCCCGAGGAGACCCATGAATACAGCACTTTCAGACCAGATTGCAGGCCTTCCCGCCATGAATAAGGCGGAATTGCTGGCAATCTGGGCCAAGATCTTCAGAGAGGCGCCCCCTCCTTCGCTGCGGAAAGACCTCATGGTGCCCATCCTTGCCTACCGGATCCAGGAGCGTGAGTACGGCGGGCTGGCGAACACAATCCGGAAAAAGCTACGAGAGACCGCGAAGTCCATTGACCCGGGCAAGCAGGTCCAGGGGAGGGGCTCCTCGAGCCTGCACCATGGCACCCGACTCGTCCGCTCCTGGAAGGGCGAAGTCCACGAGGTACAGGTCTTGAACGGCACCTTTACCTATGGCGGCAAGCAGTTCAGCAATCTGTCCCAGATCGCGCGCGAGATCACGGGAACGCGTTGGTCCGGCCCCCTGTTCTTCGGAACGAAAGTGAAGGCGCAATGAGCCCATCCCCCCGGATCCGTTGCGCAATCTACACCCGCAAATCGTCCGAAGAGGGTTTGGAGCAGTCGTTCAACTCGCTCCATGCTCAACGGGAAGCCTGCGAGGCCTATATCCTCAGCCAGCGACATGAAGGCTGGCAGGTCGTCCGGGAAGCATATGACGACGGCGGGTTCTCGGGTGGGAGCATGGAACGGCCTGCTCTCAAGAAGCTGCTCGAGGACATCGCTCGAAAGTCAATCGATACCGTTGTGGTCTACAAAGT
>PKWK01000101.1 GCA_003133205.1 Granulicella sp.
CCCGGGGGCTAAAGCCCGCTTCTTTTTCTGATCCCGAGATGTCCGGGCTAAAGCCCGGACCTATCTCAGAAGCAAAGGCAGAGGCGCGCGGCTGAAGCCGTGCCCTTAAGCAAAACGTATCGGTGGTCTTCGTGGTCATGCGGAGACCTCGGAGGGTTCGGTGCGCGTGTCGAGGTCCTTGGTGGGGTCGAGGGGGTTGGAGCCGCCGGAGCCGTTACTACCCCACCCATCGCGTTGCGATGAATGGGGCACCCCAGTTTTGGTCATGCGTTCGAAGATGTCTTCGGGGAGGAGAGGGATCTCGGTGAAGGCGATGCCGGTGGCGTGCTCGATGGCATTGAGGATGGCGGGGGCGGGGCCGTCCATGGGGAGTTCGCCGATGCCCTTTGCGCCCTGCGGGCCGTGGATGCTGGGTGTTTCTTCGAAGTGGACGTGGATGGGTGGCAGGTCGGCCGAGGTGGGCATGATGTAGTTGGTCATCTGGTTATTGAGCATGAGGCCGTCGACGTAGACGCATTTTTCGTAGAGCGCATAGCCGATGGCCTGGGCGACGCCGCCTTCGATCTGGCCCTTGGCGAGGACGGGGTGGATAACCTTGCCGACTTCCTGGAGGGCGTGGAAGTCCTTGACCTCGGCGATGTAGGTGAGGGTGTCGACGGTGACTTCGGCGACGTAGACGGCCCAGGCGTAGGTGGGGTAGGCGTCGCCTTTGTATTGGTCGTCGTCCCAGAAGATGTTGGCGGGGGCTTCGTAGCGGGCGGATGCGACGAGGGTTCCGTGCTGGGCGAGGTAGGCCAGGGCGGCGCGCTTGAAGTCGGCGGATGTGTAACTGGGGAGATCGGTGGCGTGACTAGAAGCAGATCCCTCCGCTTCGCTGCGGGATGACAACAAAGGGGCGTCGGGTGCGGCGAGGTAAGGTGCGAGGGTTGCGAGGAGGGATTCGGAGGCGCGCTCGACGAGTTTGCCGACGATCATGGCGGTGCGGCTGGCTACGGTGGGGCCGGAGTTGGGGACGACGGCGGTGTCGGGTTGGGCGACCAGAACTTCCTCGTAGGGGATGCGGAGCGCTTGCGCGCAGACCTGCGACAGGATGGTGTTGGTGCCCTGGCCGAACTCGGTGGAGGAGACGAGGATGCGCGGGCGGCCTTCTGCGGTGATGTCGATCTGGACGAGGGAGTCGAGGCGGCGCTCACCAGAGCCGGTGAAGCCGGAGCCGTGCATGAAGGCGGCGAAACCGATGCCGCGCTTGATAGTAGAAGTGGGATTGGAGCGGTCGAACTCGGCGCGTTTGGCGTGGTAGTTGGATTCGCGGAGGGCGCGGGTGAGGAGGTGCTGCATGTCGACGGGGTCGGAGAGGTGCTGACCGGTGGCGGTGTGCATGCCGGTGGCGAGGAAGTTGCGGCGGCGGAGTTCTTCGGGGGTGAGGCCGACGACTTTCGCGATCTTGTCCATGTGGCGTTCTAGCGCGAACAGCGATTGGGGCGCGCCGAAGCCGCGGAAGGCTCCGTGGGGCGCGATGTTGGTGGCCATGGCCTTGGCGCGGACGGTGAGGTGCGGCCAGTGGTACGGGCCGGGCGCGTGGATGGTGGCGCGGGAGAGGACGACGGCGGAGAGCGTGGCGTAGGCGCCTCCATCGAGGGCGACTTCGATCTCGCCGGCGAGGAGTTTGCCGTCGCGCGAGACGGCGGTGCGATGGCGGGTGCGCGAGGGGTGGCGCTTGGTGGTTCCGATGAGGTCTTCGGCGCGGTCGTAGCAGATTTTGACGGGGTGGCCGGATTTTAGCGCGAGCAGAGCCGCGTGCGAACCGATGACGCTGGGGAAGTCTTCTTTGCCGCCGAAGGCTCCGCCGGTTTCGGTCTGGATGACGCGGCACTTTTCTGCGGGGAGGTTGAAGACGAGTTCGAGCGCGTGGACGAGGTAGTACGGGCACTGCATGGAGCCGGAGACGGTGACAGAGTCGAGCGTGCCGTCGGCGGCGAGATGGGCTTCGGCGATGACTCCGTTGTTCTCGATGTAGAGCTGTTCTTGAGCGCCTGTTCTGTATTCACCCTCCACAATGAAGTCGGCGGCGGCGAAGGCGGATTGCGAGGCGTCGGTGTCGCCCTTTTGCATGAGGAAGGTCTTGAAGGTGTTGGGGCTGCCGCCGAAGCCGGGGTGGTCCCAGGTGATCTTCGTCTCGTCGCCTGCGGCTCCGGCTTCGGAGTCTTCGATGGTGAAGACGCCGGGGAGTTCTTCGTAGGTGATGTGGACGGCTTCGACGGCGGCGTGGAGGACGGCGCGGTCGGGATGGGCGAGGAGGAGGATGGGTTCGGCGGGGTGGTTGATGTGCTCGGCGGCGAGGCAGGGATGGTCCTTGGTGAGGTGGACGATGGGGTTTTCGCCGGGGATGTCGGCAGCGGTGACGATGGTGAACTGGGACCAGTCGATGGCGGGCGAGAAGGCGATGGAAGTGATGCGACCGCGGGCGATGGTGGAGCGGACGGTGGCGCCGTAGCACATGCCGGGGAGCGTGATGTCGTCGACATATTGGGCTCGGCCCGTGACTTTAGCGAGGCCCTCCTTGCGAATGGGTGAAGTACCGACGATGGGGCCGGGCTCGGGCATAGGGGTTATGCGGTTTCGGGTATCCGATGAGGATAGAACGAAATGGGGTGGATGGGAATAGGGTTGAGTTGTCTAAGGGGTGGCGCGGTGGCGGCGCCACTCTTCGGCGGTGATGGACCAGATCTCGGTGGGGAGGCGGCCGCTGACGTAGTCGCGTTCTTCGGTGGCGATCATGCGCATGCCGTTCTTCTGGGAGATGCGGCGGGAGGCGGTGTTGGCGGCGGCTTTGGCGACGCGCATCTCGGGGAGGCCGAGGGTGTTGAACCAGAAATCGTTGACGGCGGTGGTGGCTTCGGTCATGAGGCCCTGGCCTTGCCAGGGGAGGCCGAGCCAGAAGCCGCGATTGTCGTTGGCGCGCTTCATCAGGGAGATGAGGCCGATGAGTTGGGCGGGGTTGGTCTTGAGGCGGAGCGACCAGTGCCACTCGTCGCCGCGGGCGATGGCGGGGAGGGCGATGTCGCGGTAGAAGGTGAGGGCTCCGTCGGCGGGGTAGGGCCAGGGGACGCGGGCGGCGAGGAGGCGGACGACCTCCCAGTGGGGGAAGAGGCGCTGGGTCTGCTCGGCGTCGTCGAGCGAGGCGGGGTGGAGGATGAGGCGCGGGGTTTCGAGTTGGGGGATCATGTTGATTCGATTTGAGATTGAACTTTAGCTGCGTCGGCTGCGAAAATCCACAGTTTCAATGCCGGGTTGGGAACGTTTAGTTTCGGGGATGAGAGTCGTATTATGGAGATTCAGTTGGGGAGATTCAATGCCATTTCCGATCAGAGTTTGCGTTGTGTGTGAAGAAGAGTTCGAGCTGAAGCCGGACAAGCCTGGCTTTGCTAACCGGTGTCCGCAGTGCAGCGAGCCTGAGGCGGATGGGCCGGTGGGCAAAGGCAGCGGGGACGTGCTCAAGACGTCTCGTGAGGCGAATGCGGCGCGGCGGGCGGCGATGAAAGACATGCTGTATAGCGGGAAATAGCCGGGTCAGGAAAAGCGCTCTACGGGCGACGCGGCAAGTCGATCGGCCTGGTGAATGATTTTTTGTGGCTGTTGTACCAAACGGCTTTGCAGGTTGCCTGGTCCGGCCGCTCTTCCCACGCAGATCCGTCCTGATACAGGACGCTGGTGAGCACGAGGGCGCCACCACCACCGTGCTCGAAGTCTAGATTCGCGCGATCCCATGAGAGTGTTTTGGATTCGCCTGGCTTGATCTGTTTATTCCAGCCGAACTCTCGCAGGGGCCTTGAGTCATCGAGGTCGTAGTGGACCCACTTCCAGTGCTCGGTTGCATCGGCAAGTGCGGCGTAGAAGGTGAGCCCAACGATCGTCTTGCCGCTGGTGTTTTGGATGCGTGTGCTTACGGCATCCGGGTTGAGCTTCAGGAAGTTAACCGGACAGGTGGGGGATGGGGGATTTGTTTGCGGCAAGAGTGGGGATGTAAAAGCGATCAATACCAGGCCGAGAATCCGGTGAGACTTCATGTGTGCTTTCTCCGCGTATTGCATGCGTTCGGTTTAGTCCTGCTCCCGACCGCCCATCTTACACCTGCACTCTCTGTGACCCTATGGCATCGCGAATGTCGCGGAATGGCTATGGGAGATTGGTCGATAACGTCTTGACCAGGTCGTAGAGGAACTGCTGGCCTTCGTAGAAGGATGTGACGAGGAGGCGCTCGTCGCGGCCGTGGAAGCGGATGTCGTCGCGGTCCATGAAGAAGCCCTGGACGCCGTAGGTGGGGATTCCGGCGGCGCGGAGGTAGGCTCCGTCGGTGGCGTAGGGGACCATGATGGGGACTACGGGGACGCTGGGCCAGAGCTTTTGTGTGGCGGTGGTGACGGCGTTCATGACCTGCGGGTTGAGCGGCGAGCCGGGAGCTTTGTTGACTTCGCCGAGGATGGTGATGGAGACCTGGTCGTCTGCGACGATGCGCTTGAGGGTGGATTGGACGTAGTCGGCGGAGTCCTCGGGCAGGACGCGGCAGTTGATGTTGGCGGCGGCAAGTTGGGGGAGCGCGTTGATGGCGTGGCCGCCTTCAAGTTGAGTTGCTACGCATGTCGTCCGGAGCATGGAGTTCCACGTGGGCGATGCGGCGGCGGCGCGCTGGAGGGAGGCCTGGGAGGTAGGGTCGAAGCCTTTGAGCGCGAGCGCGGCGGGGCCGGTTTCGATGCTGGACATCTGGTGGAAGTAGGCGGCGGTGGCGTCGTTGGTCTTGAGCGGGAAGCCGAAGGTGGCCAGGCGGGTGAGCGCGCCGGCGAGACGGTAGATGGCGTTGTCGGGGACGGGCATGGAGCTGTGGCCGCCCTTGTTGTGGACCTCGAAGCGGAAGCTGACCATGTATTTTTCGCCGGCCTGGACGTCGTTGGCGATCTTTTTGCCGTGCGAGAGTTCGCCATAGCCGCCTTCGTTGAGGGCGAACTCGGCGTCGATGAGGCCGCGGTGATTCTTGAGCAGCCACTCGATTCCGCTGTAGGGGCCTCCACCCTCTTCGTCGGCGGTGAGGGCGACGATGATGTCGCGGTCGGGAACGAAGCCTTCGCGCTTCATGCGGATGAGGTTGGCGATCCAGATGGCGGCCTGGTCTTTGTCGTCGGAGGTGCCGCGGCCGTAGAAGTAGCCGTCTTTCTCGGTGAAGACGTAGGGGTCGAGGTCGGGGGACCAGTCTTCGCGCTTGGCTTCGACTACGTCCTCGTGGGCGAGGAGGAGGAGAGGCTTGTGGGCGCCGGTGCCGTGGAGGCGGACAACGAGGTTCTGTTTGGTGGGGATGGCGCCGCCGAGGAAGATGTCGGACGAGGGGAAGCCGGCGGCGCGGAGGCGTGCGGCGGCGGCTTCGGCGACGGGTGTGGTCGAGCCGGTGGTGTAGCCGGATTTGATCTCGATGAACTGCTTGTAGATGTCGTGGGCTAGCTGCTGGTCGGCGGGCGGGGGCATGGTCTGGGCGGAGAGGGATGCGGCCACGCAGATGCAGGCGACAGTCAGGAGTCGGGTCATGCGGAATTGTTGCACAGGTTGTATCGGAAACTGAAAGAGAGTAGTCCCACGATAGGCGCGATGAGACTGCGCCGATCATGGGGCACCCGCGTCGGCTTGGCGGTAGGATTGGGGAGCGGATGGAGGGCAGTGTGAGCGGGACTGGACGGGTAGAGACGATTGATGCGCATCATCATCTGTGGCGGTATACGCCGGTGGAGTATGGATGGATCGACGAGGAGATGCAGGCGCTGCGGCAGGATTTTCTACCGAAGGATTTGATTGCGGAGATGGCTGCGGCGGGCATCGATGGGACCGTTGCGGTGCAGGCGCGGCAGACGCTGGAGGAGACGCGCTGGCTGCTCGACCTGGCGGGTGCGAATGATGCGATTCGCGGCGTGGTGGGCTGGGCTCCGATTGCGGGGGAGGAGTTTCCGGAATGCATGGAGGAGTTCGATGGGCGCGAAAAGCTGAAGGGTCTGCGGCATGTGATCCAGGGCGAGAAGGATGAGCACTACATTTTGCGCGAGGATTTCAACTCGGGGATTCGGACGCTGGTGGGCAGCGGGCTGGTGTACGAGATTCTGATCTATGAGAGGTATCTGGCGGACACGATCGACTTTGTGGATGAGCATCCCGAGCAGGTGTTTGTGCTGGACCATGTGGCGAAGCCGCTGATTGCAGGCGGGGTGCTGGAGCCGTGGGCGACGCGGATGCGCGAGCTTGGGCGGCGGGAGAATGTGTGGTGCAAGGTGTCGGGGATGGTGACGGAGGCGGATTGGAAGACGTGGTCGCCGGAGACGTTGAAGCCTTATCTGGATGTCGTGGTGGAGGCGTTTGGGCCGGAGCGGTTGATGGCGGGGTCGGACTGGCCGGTGTGTTTGGTGGCGAGTGGGTATGCGCAGTGGTTTGAGGTGCTGCGGACGTATTTTGCTGGGTTCAGCGAGGCGGAACGGGCGGCGGTGTTTGGGGGGACTGCGATTGGGGTTTACGGGTTGTGAGGTGTGAGGTGTGAGGTGTGAGGTATGAGGTACTAGGGACCGGGTGCTAAGTCTTAGAATGGTGGGTATGGCGAAGAAGTTGAAGACATTGCGATGTCCGACTTGCAGGACGATTGTTCTGGCGGGGAGCGAGGACTTTCCGTTCTGCTCGGACCGGTGCCGGTTGATTGACCTGGGCAAGTGGGCGAGCGGTGGGTATGTGATTAGTTCGCCGATTCATGATCCTGAGTTGCTGGACGAGTTGGAAGGGCTGCGGGATCGGCAGCAGAAGATACGGACAGATGAGGACTAGCGTGCTGGAACGGTGGATAGCGTGGCGGACGAACGAAAGAGAGCATATCCCAGGGGCTAAAGCCCAATGGTCGATGGACCTAAATGTCCGGGCTAAAGCCCGGACCTATCTCAGAAGCAACGACACCGGACACAATGACACCGGACGCAACGACACAGAACGCAACGGCACCGGAGGCAGCAACACCGAACGCGTTGGCGATCCAGTTGGCACACCGCGATGACAAGGCAAACGCCGATTGATGCGGTGAAGAAGAGGACGACGTGGGCGTGGGTGCTGGGGACGTGGTTCGGGGCCGGGCTGCTGAAGCCGGGGCCGGGGACGTATGGGTCGGTGGCGGCGGTGCTGCTCTGGTACGGTGCGGCGCATGGGCTGCATCTGGGTTCGGGGGCGCTGGCGGTGGGGACTGCGCTGGCGGCGGTGGCGGCGACGCTGATTGGGATTCCTGCAGCGACGATTGTGGCACGAGAGTCGGGGCGCGAGGATCCGGGGTTCGTGGTGATCGACGAAGTTGCGGGACAGTGGATTGCGCTGATTGCAGTGCGTCCTGACTGGCGGCATGCGGTGCTGGCGTTGGTACTGTTCCGGCTGTTCGATATCTGGAAGCCGTGGCCGATTCGGCGGCTGGAGCAGTTGCCGGAGGGGACCGGGATCATGCTGGACGATGTGGCCGCGGGGATTCTGGCGCTGGCGGTGGGGTTGGTGTTAGGGCGCTGGTTCTAGTACTACAGCTGTAGATA
>PKWK01000172.1 GCA_003133205.1 Granulicella sp.
CATCCGCCTCTTGGTCGAGACCGTCGACGCCGTCCGCGCCGAGCTGCCCGCCGGCATGCCTCTCTTCGTCCGCATCTCCGCCACCGAGTGGACCGACGGCGGTTGGGACCTCGATCAATCCGTCGCCCTCGCCCGCATCCTCAAGCAGCACGGCGTCGACCTCGTCGACACCTCGTCCGGCGGCAACGTGGCCGGCGCCGCCATCCCCAGCGGCCCCGGCTACCAGGTCCCGTTCGCCGCGCGCATCCGCCGCGAAGCCGACATCCCCACCTCGACCGTAGGCCAGATCACCGCACCCGCGCAGGCCGACCAGATCGTCCGCACCGGCCAGGCCGATCTCGTTCTGCTCGCCCGCGAAATGCTGCGCGACCCGTACTGGCCGCTCCACGCCGCCGAAGCGCTGGGCGTCACCATCGCGTGGCCTCCGCAATACCTCCGCGCCGCACCCCGCGGCAGCACACCCCGCGAGCCTGTCGCACCTTGATCTACTTCAACTCGACCCGCACCTTCGCCCCGTTTCTATCTACAAACGAGACCTCGCGGTTCGTCATCATCACCTTCGGATCGTACGTTGCGCTGCCATTCCACTCGATCGCGAGTTTGGGAGTGTTGTTCGCTTCCGTTACACACGCAGTCCAAGGCAGGCATATCAGGCTTACCGGCGTCCCCGGAAACCGGTCCCAATGCTGCACCAGAACGCGATAAGGACCGGGTTCGCCCTCCTTCACCAGTAGAACTTCCTCATCCTGGTTGATGAAAACCTGCACGCCGCTCTGCTTTACTTCATCGCGATAGACCGTCCCAAGCGGATCGCGCAAATACACGCGCTTGCCAAAGAAGACCACTACGATCACGACCAGGATCACCAGGATCAGAAGTTTCTTCATCGAAGCCTCGCCAAAAGTTCGAATCCCTGCAATCAACTCATCAGATGCAGTTCATGCGCTCAACCGTTCATGGACCAACAAATCAGCTTACGCGTTGCCTTTTTCCTCGTGGTATTCCTGCTCGGTATTAATCTCCCACAGTGCCTTCTTATCCACCCTGCCCGCCACGATGCCATCGACCGCATGCATCGCCGTCAACATGCTGTGGTCCTGGTTGTTGTACTTGTGCATCCCATTGCGGCCCACCAGGAAGAGGTTCTCGATTCCGTTGGTAAACGTCTTCAACTCCTCGAACCGGTCGTACGTGCCGAAGTACGCGGGATAAGTCTTGGGCACGCGCACCACGTGGGCGTCGCTCACGTCCGCGGCTTCCAGAATGCCGATCTTCGCCACCTCGGCAATCGCGAACTTCTTCAGGTCATCGTCCGCCATCTTCCATAGATCGTCGGTGTCGTAGCAGAAGTATTCGAGGCCAATCCAGACCTTGGACGGATCGCTCACCAGGTACGGACTCCAGTTGTTGAAGATCTGCAACCGTCCCAGCAACACATCCGGCTCCTGGATATAGATCCACGTGTCCTTCAGCAGGCCGCCGTCCGGCTCCTTCACCTTCAGCCTGTCCGCCAGCAGTCCTACCGTGATGAAGTCGCGGTACTGCAGGCCGTCGCTCACCTCCAGAACATTCGCAGGCACAGGAATCTTCATCGCGCGGATCAGCTCGCGCATGGGCATGGTGGAGAAGAAGTAGTCGCCGGCAAACGTCTGCCGCTCGCCATCCTCGCGCACGGCTTCGATCGACGCGACGCGCAACTCAGCACCCTCGCAGAAATTCAGCTTGTCCACCCTCCACTGCATGTGGATCTCGCCGCCCTTCTTCTGGATCAGCTCCGCCACATGCTCCCACAACTGTCCCGGGCCAAACTTCGGATACATGAACCGCTCGATCAGCGAGGTGTCCGTGCCCTTCTGTGCCAGATCGCCGCCGTGACTCTTCTTGCGAAACATCTTCTTCACGAAGTGCTTCACCGCAGTCGTCAGTGAAAGTCCCTTGATCCGCTGCGCGCCCCACTCCGCCGAGATCTCGTGGCACGGCGTGCCCCACACCTTCTCCGTATAGCTCTTGAAGAACGTCAGGTACAGCTCGCGCCCGAACCGGTTGATGAGAAAATCTTCGAGGCTCTTCTCCGGCTTGATCTGGCGCACGCGCGACACCGCGTAACTCGTCCCCACGCGCACCATGCGGACCACGCCCAGATTCTTCAGCGTGTTCGCCGTCAGCGTAATCGGATAGTCGAAAAACTTCCGTAGATAATAGATACGGCTGCGACGAGGCCGGATCAGCATCACCAGGTCGGGGTCCGCCGGCTCCGGCACCACCACCTTCTCGACAACATCGCCCTCGTCCGCATCCTCCTCCGGCTCGGCTTCCTCCTCGTCGTCCGCGTCTCCCAGCAGCGGGCCCAGGCCACGCAGCGGCGGCTCCTCCGAGGGATGCGCCGGCACCTCCACCACTCTCCGCTTGCCCTGGTAGCTGATCTCCAGCGGCTCGCCGTGCGCCTTGCTCTCCGCCGTCTGCGACTCCGACGCCGGCACGCCCGGCACCGACAGATCCGGCGGCATCAGCTCCATCCACCACTGCATCACGCGGTCGGACTTCGAGAAGAACCGGTGGCCCCCGATGTCCATCCGATTGCCCTTGTACCGGATCGTGCGCGAGATGCCGCCAATCTCGTCGCTCGCCTCAAGAATCACGGGGACGATATCCGAACGCCGGAGTAGCTCGAGTCCCGCCGTCAGGCCAGCCGGCCCCGCGCCTATGATGATCGCCCTCTTTGTCATTCCAATCCCTGTCTCTCTCGAGCTGCAGCCGCTCGCTCCAGCGAGACCGCCCTGCGCGCCGACGGCATCCGGGCGCATCCGTCGGGGCTTGTCCTCCACCCGACCCGCCTTTCGCCGCGATCACAAATCCACAATCCAACATAAGGCTAAATCAAATATCATCTCGCCGATTGCCGCCGCGTCACCGCGCGAACCACGGTGACTACCGCTAGCGGTCGGATGCGGCAACGCAACACACGGAGAATCGGAACGGAATGCATCGCTTTGACACCCGCCGAACTGCGCGATGCGCCTTGCGACGAACCGGAGGCTCTATTGACATGGCCCCTCTCGAGGCGCAGAATACGGCCACTCGGAGGTGTATCATGCGCCTCGTTTCGAACCACCTGCCTGCAATCGGAATTCGTTTTGCGCGCAAGGTCGCGCTCAGTCTGCTGTGCCTGTCCGTCGCCGTATGGCCTTCTCCGCGAATGACCGCGCAGGACCAGCCGACTACCACCGTCCGGCAGCGTTTGCGTGAGTCTGACCAATGGAGCCAAATCGCACCGCACCTGCCCAACCCAACCACTGCGACACCGCAAGCCCTCGAGCAGCAGGCCGACATCCTGCGCGCCAGGCGCTTCCCCTTAGACGCCATGGACTACTACAGGTTCGCTATGGACCGGGGCGGGAACCCGTCCTCGCTGCTGAACAAGCTGGGCCTGGCCGAACTGGAAATGCACAACATTCAACTCGCGCGCGCCTACTTCCAGCGCGTGGTGAAGATGGACCGCAAGAACGCCGAGGCATGGAACAACCTGGGCGCCGTGGAGTTTGTCGATGGCAGGTACGCCAACGCTCGCTCCGACTACAAGCGCGCCATCAAACTGGACAAACACCAGGCCGTCTTCCACGCCAACCTGGCCAACGGCTACTTCGAATCCAAGGACTATCGCGGAGCCCGGCGCGAGATTGCCGCCGCGCTCGAACTCGATCCCAAGGTCTTCGAACAGGAGGGCACCGGAGGCATCGCAGCCCGCGTCCTCTCCTCCGAAGACCGCGCGCGGTTCTCCTTTGAGATGGCGAAGATGTACGCGCGCAGCGACATGGTGGAGCAAATGCTGCACTCGCTGGCCACAGCCGCCGAAGCAGGAATGGACGTCCAGCGCGAGATGGAGCACGACCCCGTCCTGGCCAAGTACGAGATGGACCCGCGCGTAGTCGTGATCGTGCACAACGCGCAACTGCTGCGAGCCACCCGCCCAGCCACCGTCAGCGCAACCGGCGCCAGCGGCGCAGCAGCGACGAAGCCGCTGTTGGAGTAGCGCTCCACTCCAACTCTCGCCTCGCTTTAGCGCATCACTTCAAAGGCCGCGGAGAATTCCTGTCTTGCCTTCATGGCAACAAAAGCCGCGGAGAATTCCTGCCTCGCCTTCATGGCACGATTGAAGCTTTTGGGATTAGCGTGGGGTTTCAACCCCACGAATAACGCCACAGAATCAGCGGGCTTTAGCCCCGGGCCTTCCATCCGGAGCGCCGAAGCTGACTTTTTCCGCATTCCCTATTGCTCTGCCCTTTTCGCCACACCGCCCCGAAGATGAAAGAATCGGGGCATGGCTAATTTAACTCTGGTATACGGAATGCGGCTTCTGCCGGCGGATGAAGTGGTCTCGGTGGGCGAGGCGCCCGTGGCCTTGAAGAACGGCAACGAAGCCCACGTCACCATGCATGTGCTCGAGGGCAGCCGCGAACAGATCGAGGCGCAACTCCGCCTAAGCATCGACGCCTTCTTCGACTTCTACCCCGAAATCTGACCGGCACCGGCGACGACCAGGTCTGTCCCCTCCAGGGCCGAAGCCCGACCCATCTATCAGCCTGGCAGCACAGCCCCAGGCTCTAACCCGGCAGCCCATCCAGGGCTGAAGGCCCGACCTATCCTCGTCCGGGCCGCGCGTTACCGAGCCACCAGCCGCACCGGGCCCAGCAATCCCGAAGTCGCAGGCGTCGCCGCAACCGGCCGTCCTCCGCCCGTCGGAGCCGCTGGCGCTCCAGCACCACCGGCCGCACCACCAGCACCAGCGGCCTGTCTCCGCCGCGCACCTGCCGCACCCGCCGGTGGAGCAGTGGCCAAGCCAACCGTCGGAGCCGCCGCCGCTGCAACAGGCGGCGCTCCGCCCGGTCCTCCGCGACCCGCAGGCGTCGCATCCACCTCAATCTGCAGATCATTCGCCCCCGCTTTCAGAGCCCCCGTCACGTCCCAGCGATACGGCCCCCACGCCCGCGCGCCCAACTCCTTCCCGTTCAGCGTCACCTTCGCGTAGTCATGCACATCGCCGACCTCGAGATACACATGCTTCCCTTTGGGCGCAGCAGTCGCGGTGAACTGCTTCTTGTACGTCGCCGGCCCCGCAAATCCCGCCGCCCCCAACTCCTCCCACGGCTTCAGCGCCGTCGTCGTATCCTTCCCATTTAGAGAAACCGACCAGTCGCCATCCAGCTCTGCAACCGTATCTCCGGCCGCCGCAAACGAAGGCTCTGCCGCCGCAACTCCCGCCGGCAGCGGACCCACCACCACCACCTTCGCCTCATACGGCCCGAGCACCAGGGGAATCTTCACGCCGTTGCCGACCGCCGTCGCGCCCGCCATCGCATGAATCTCGCCTGTCCCCAAATCCCACGACTGCGCCGTGCCATGTCCGGCAATCGTCGCTACGCGCGACTCCGGCTTGTTGCTCTCGTTGAAGAAGAAGTACATATCGCCATCGCGCCATGTGCGATGCGTGTACGTCAGCCGCGGGAACTCCGCGTCCAGCTTCACATCCGGCTTGGGCAGCGCCGCCAGCACCGCCGGCGTAATGTCGCCCGACGCCTCAACCAGCGTAGCGAAGCTCAGGTCCGGCTTCTCCTTCGCATCCATAAACGCCTTGTCCAGGATCAAACTCGGCGTCTTGCCCACGAAGATCACCTTGCCGCCCTGCTTCGCAAACGCCTGCAGCCGCGCGCGCCCCGTCCGCGTAATCACCGTCATCGACGGCAGCACGATCGCCTTGTACACCTGCCCGCTCAGATTCTTGAAGCCGCCATTCTCCAGCGTCGCCACCGAACTCAGCGACTGCTCATCGAAGTAATCCCAATCCACCTGGTGTTCGAACAACTGCCAGCCCAGCTTGGTCGTGCTGCGGTCCGCCTCCGTAGCAGCGTCGCCGCCCATCCATATACTGTTGCCCGGATGGTAGAGCGCAACCTGCGCCGCGGGCCGCCCAATCGCCATCAGGTAGCCGCCGCGATTCGCGTACCACGCAATCATCGCGGCCTCCGGCGCAACTGGCGGAGGCGGAGCACTCGCGTCCGCAGCCGCCGGCCCAAAGTTCCCGCGCAACACCGGCACGCGGATCTCCAGCGCATTCACGCCGCGCACCAGTTGGAAATCCATCTGATACTTGCCGTCGATGCCCACGCCGCCTCCCTCTTCCGCCCACACCTTCGGCTTGCCAAACAAATGCGCGGCCGACGAAGCCAGCTTGGGAAAATTGTTGTTGATGGTCCATCCTGTATTACCAGCCCCGTCCGGCACATGCACCAGACTCGGAATCAACTGGCTCAGGTTGTCGATCCCCGGAACCTCCACGTAGCGCTCATCGCGGAAGAAGTCGCCCTCGCTGTGCTCCAGCGACAGCATCGTCTCTTCGTGGTTCAGGTGGACCAGGTACTCCACGTTATATTTCTTCGCCCAGTTCGCCTGCTCACCGAAGAACGAGTCCTTGAAGATGCCGCTCCACACATCGTAATAATCCGCGCGCGCCAGGTCCGACCCCGCGATCGGCTTGCGATCGAACCACGAAGGAATGTACGACGTCAGGTCGTATCCCTTCTGCGCCTTGAAGTCTTCCAGCAGCTTCGGCGTCCACGGAATCCCGCTCGAGTAGTCCGGCTCATCGCCAAAAAATCCCAGCACAATCTTGCCGAACTGGTCGCCCACCGCCGCGCGATACGTCTCATGCACGGTCTGAAGAAACGCATCCGTCGCCTTCGGATCGAGGTAGTCGATGATCGAGTAGGTCGCATCCTTCGTCCGCGTCCCATCCTCGCGATTGAAGTTGCGCGTCGGCGAGCTCAGGTAGATGTGCCGCAGAAACTGCACCTGCCAGCTATGGCGCGGCTCATTCGGTGTGGTGCCCTCGTTCGGCGCCTGGTACTTCAACTGCATGTCCGCGGGCACGGGGATCGGAATCACCTTCTCGATCTGTCCCTGCGCGTCCGACTCCGTCGCCCAGATCGCCAGAGTGTCCGGAGGTACCGGCATGGTCAGCGTCTGCCCCGGCGCCACATGCACCGTAATGTCCGAGACGATGTCCTGCATGCCCAACTGCGGATAGCGCTCGGTAATGTAGCCGCCTGCAAACCCGCTCGGGTAGTCGGACTCGTCCTGAATCCACAGCCGCATGTTCCGCTTCGCCGCTTCCTGCACGGTGAACTTCACCTGATCCATGTGCTCCGGCGAGAGATACTTGCCCTCGCCCGGCGCCCTGCGTCCCGGCGAAAGATTCACGATGAAGATGCCGTTCGCTGACAGCCGGTCGAGGTCGCGCACGATGCGTGTCCGCACCTCCGCCGCGTCATACGGGATATCCGTCAGCCTCTGTCCAGCGTTCGCCCCGTTCCAGCTCTGGAATGGCTGAATCGCCCCATACTCCCGCGGCGGCGCCTTGAAGTTCACCGCCACCTCCCGCGTCGAAGGCACTGTAACTTCCTGCCAGGGCCGCTGCGCAGACAACATCGAGCCAAACATCACTGGAGCCAAAACCGAGACGAGACATACCTGCTGGACGAGCTTCATGGCGACTACTCCGCAACCACTGACTTTTATTCGCTGCGAAGTATACGTCCCCCCACCCACACAAGTCGCACTCGCTCCTTCGGTCAAGACTAGACTGAAAGAAACTGGGGAGTTCTCAAGCATGCTCACCGAGCAAGAGTTCAATAACCACGTCGCATGGTTTCGGTATCTGCATGCGGCACAAGTATTCAAAGAGCAATTCGAGGCCACCCTAGACCTTCCTGAGATCGAAGGCTTTGTCTATGGGCGAAATCCAACATCATTTCTCTGGATGACCTACTGGTATAGCAGCCTCTACGTCGTCATTGAGGCCTGGCAGGAGTTGGGCCTTCGAAGCCCCCTCATAGACTTTCTTCTGGAGCGCCAACAGGGGCTGATCGCAGCTTTGAAGCGCTTCAGAAACGCTGTGTTCCACTATCAAAAGCAACTTCATCATCCGAAGCTAGCGGAGTTTCTACAGACCGGAGAGAAGTCTGTACTCCTAATTCGTCTGCTACACGACAGCTTTGTCCGTTATTACTGGGAATGGCTCGAAGCTCTTCCGGGTACCGAGGTCCAGCAGAAGGCCCTCCGTGAAAACGTAGCCGCCTTCGTCGGGTGGATTCCCCGCACGATCACAGACGACGTGCAAGAAATGAACGCCAAACTGCAGTACTTTACCGCGGAACTGGAGAGAGATAAGCTCTCGGAAGAAGCGCGCCGGCTGGCCTTGGACATCAAGAAAAGTCTGGAAGAGTTTCCTGGCATTGCCCAAACTGCGTCCGCTGATCTGTATGGGCTGAGGGAGCAAATGATAATGCGGCTATTTGAAACAGATATTACCGAGCCGATGGAGGAATACCTGAAAAGGCGAAGCCCGACCTTGGGGACGGGCTACCTCGTCTGAGGATCACCGCTCCCAACGTCGCAAATTGCCGCCAGAATATCCAAACTCACGCTGCGGAATGAGTCTTCGCCCACTCGGCCTTCATCTGCCGCATCTCCTCGCGGACCTGCTCCTCATCCGCCACTTCACCCCGCTCCGCCTGGGCGATCGACTCCTCCAGCTTCGCATTGAACTCCTCAAGCGTCTCGCCATTCCACCCCTGCGCACGCTCATGCAGCAGTTCCACAGCCGCGGCAATATACTCTTCCACGCTGGCGAACCGCCCGGCGGCTACATCCTGTTCCACCACCGCCGCAAGCTCCGGACTAAGCCTGATCTCCATGCCGCAAGATTACCACTTCACTCTCGAAGATTTCTTCATCCAATTTCCCCGATGCCTCATCTATCCTTGCCTCGAACCTCGAACCTCGTACCTCGTACCTCGTACCGAGCCTTGCACCTAGGAGTCTTATGAATCTCACTGGAAACACCATCCTCATCACCGGCGGCGGCTCCGGCATCGGCCTTGCTCTCGCCCGCGAGTTCCACCAGCGCGGCAACACCGTCATCATCGCCGGCCGCCGCCAGTCCGTGCTCGACGCCGCCACCGCCGCCAATCCCGGCCTGCACTCCCTCGTCCTCGACACGGCCGACCACGTCAGTATTGCCGCCGCGGCCACTGACCTCACCCTCGACTTCCCCGCGCTCAACGCTGTGCTTAACAACGCCGGCATCATGCGCCCCGAGGACCTCAAAAAAAGCGCGACCGCCGACGCCGACGCCATCATCGCCACCAACCTGCTCGGCCCCATCCGCCTCACCGCCGCGCTGCTGCCGCACTTCCTCAAGCAGCCCGCAGCCACCATCCTCAACGTGTCGTCCGGCCTGGCGTTCGTCCCGCTTGCCACGACGCCCACCTACTGCGCCACCAAGGCTGCCATCCACTCCTACACGCAGTCGCTCCGCTACCAGCTCAAGGACACGGCCATCAAAGTTCTCGAGATCGTCCCACCCTGGGTCGCCACCGAACTGATGGGCCCCACGCCCACCGACCCGCGCGCCATGCCCCTCGACGCCTTCATCGCCGAAACCATGCAGATCCTCGCCACCGACGCAGAAGAAATCTGCGTCCAGAACGTCCTGCGCCTGCGCAACGCACCGTCAAGCGGCCCCGAGGCCGCTGCCTTCTTCAACACCTTCAACGACGCGCTAGCGCAGAACCGCCACTAAATCACGACGCTTCTTCTTCCAGATCGTCGGCCCCAGCTTGCGCCAGCCACTGAGCTTTGGCTTCGCTGCGCCGTTTGCTGGCCGCGGCCATCATGATGCCCAGCACGCCAAAGCCGGT
Organism: Granulicella sp.; assembly: GCA_003133205.1. Next base: position 9,756 of record PKWK01000172.1, read on the forward strand.
TCCGAGCAGGATCAGGCTGCCCGGCTCAGGCGCCGTGGGAACAGGCGGATCCATCAGGAATATCTGCGGCTCACCGGCGGTCCAGGTGCCACTGCCATTCGGATCGGGAAGGAACGCAACGTCCTTCGCAAAGTAGCTCGCAGGCAGCGGGGTATTGCTCGTCACCTCGGCGATAGCATCAGCGACCAATGTCTGGGCAGTTGCATCGAAGGCGTTGGGGCCGTTGTAATTAGGATTCGAAGCGTTGATGTCCCCTGGGTCCATGATGCTCCAGATCGCGAACTGAATCTCGGAGTCGGTGCCGGCGGCGGTGCCGTACTGGTTGAACAGCCACGCATCCTCAAGCAGGCTCACGCCCGACTCGTGGTCGTAGGTCCCGGCGGGATTGATGGTCGACAGATTGAGAGGGTTGACCACCCAGGTCTCGCCGAACGTAACCTCGCGATTGAAGCTGATGCAAGACATAAAGACGTTCAGGTCGGTCCCGCTCGGGCTGCTGACGGTGAATTCGTACGGATAGATATCCACGCCGGCAGTGCTTCCCCCGATCGCGTTGGTCAGGGTAAGGGTGTCGGCGAAAGCCGAGCGAGGAGCAAGGCAGATCAGCGAGAGGGACAAGGCAGCCAGGGATGATTTGAGGCGCATCAATGGAGTCTCCAAGGTGTTCCGACTCCCATGGTAGCGGTGATTGGTAGGCCTAACTATTGATTAGTCTGCAACTTGTGGGGTATTTGTCGTCCGGTCCAATCCTGCTACCGGGAACGCGTCTGAACCTCGACGGATGACGGAACCGGCGACAACTTCACGGGTTGCGAACGATCTCAATCTCCGGCAGCCGGGCTCGCGGCCGACTGCTTCACGAACTCAAACGTGCAGGGTCGGCCCACGATGCCGAGCCCCTGGTCGCGCGTCCCTGAACCCTCAGTCTCCGTGAAGTGGACCTTCACGTTGTAGCTGTAACTCTCGCCCTTCGCAGCGAAGACTCCACGCGCATACTGCCTGGAGTAGACGATGCCGCTGGCCGATACCTTGGCGTTGCCATCCTCCGCAATCTTGCCTTCGATCAGCAGATAGCCGGGTTGCCCCGCTGTGCCGTGCTCTCCGCGAAGGTTGCTGTTCTGGATAACGCTGGGAAACTGCCAGGTGTAACCCTCGGTCTCCCCTTTTGGCGGGCAGGTAAGCTTGGTCTGCCAGTTGCCGTCGAACCTCTCTCCCGCAAGCAAAGTCGCCGGCAACAGCACCAGCGCACAGACCACCAGAAACCGAACCAACTTCCGCATCACTCTACTTACCTCCTTCGGGCAGAGACGGTAGCGAAATGACCCACATCCGGAACCGTCAATGACTCACGGGCGTGCGAACGATCTCCACGGAGCACTTCGCATGGCGCGCGACGAACTCTGACACGCTGCCCAGCAGGAAGCGCTGGATGCCGCGCTGCCCATGCGAACCCACGATGATCAGGTCGGCGCCCCACTCCGCCGCGCAATCCAGGATGCCCTCCCGCGCGTCGCCTACCTCGACTCGGGTCTGGGCCTTGAATCCAGCGCGGCGCAACTCCTCCGCAATACGGTCGACCAGCGCGCGCGCGGCCACCTTCTCGCCTTCCAACTCAGGAGCAAAATTCCGATCCATCTGCGGGGGAGGCGGCGCAATCGGCTGCAGGATGTGGAGGACCATAACCTCTGTAGACTCAGGCCGGCCGCGCGTGACAATAGCCCGCAACCGGTCCTCCGCAAACTTGGAATCGTCCACCGCCATCAGGATTTTCATAACCCATCCTCCTCATCCACACAATGGTGCCCCGCAGGTACGCCGCCCTGGGGGCATCACAAGTCATGCAACTTCCCGCAATGTTGTCTTTTCGGCCAGACAACCACGCTCCGCGAGGAAAGCCAAATCGAACAAATGGGCCTTATCCTGTTCTGCTGATTTGCCATGAACCTTCACGTGCGCAACTGCCGCGAAGTCTGTTCCGCGAGCCGGGTCGCACGACCTGACATTCTTTCGCTGATGCGGATCAAGAGTTTTCTTGTTTGTCATAAGCGACCCCCTTGGTCGGCTACAGCTATGGGCAGAGGGGAAGTCCGTATCGGAGGTCTCCTCGCCCGGTTTAGCGCGTCGAGCCGCCTCGCGCGTGGAAAACGTCAGGCAGCGGGCCGACGACGAACACGTAGGAGGAGGCTTTCTCCCCCGAGGGCATGGCTTGCGACCGCGGCGTAGGCGCCACGGCGCGAGAGACGAGACGGAGAAGGCCCTCGGGATGCGGTGGTAGCGGGCGGCCCCCACGCGGCCTCAGCGACACGCGGCCCATCGGGTCCAGACGCAAATCGAACCTGGACGCACAGGTAGAACAAAGCCAGAAGAACTCGGTGTCGGCCGATCGCTTCTCGTGGGCGTAGAGATCGCCCGCATTCAGAAGCTTAAACTCTTCACGGCAAGCCGGATTGACACACCGATTGACCATTAGAGATACACTCCTGAACGTAGATCTAGTGGATTTCCAATGCAAAAGCAGTGACCCAAGTCACATGACTATTGGAAAAGTTGCGGCATTCCAGCCGTCCCGGCGGCGACAGCACGGCCAACAACGCGTTCTATATAAGCTCAGGCAACGCCTTGGGTTACCAAGGACCACGGCCCACAAACAGTGCAAGCTAGTTCTCCGAAGACCGCTCGATATGGTCGATGACCAAAGTTTTCCACCGGCCCGCTTTGCGGACTTCAGGTCCAGGCCAAGCTGCTCCTGAAGCGCATAGATGATCGACGAATCGGGGACGCCAGGCGCTGGTTGAGAGGAGTCGTGGTCGGGCACCAGTTTCAACCGGAAATCATACTTGCCGGCCAGCCCGGTCTTATTTATAACCGGGCGGCTGACTCCAAGGTTTGGCAACGACGACGCAAGACGGTCCATGGACTCGGCTTGCCCGCTGAGAGTTGCTCGTCCTCCGACGAAGTTCTTGACCAGCTTGAGCGCAAGTACCAGGCCTTGGCGGATGCAGCAGGCGCGACAGATTAGTACCCTGCCATCGTGCTACACTTTGATTGACGTTGATTAACATCAATCAAGTTGAATAGCCTATGATCAATCGACTTCCCATCACCAAAGCCCGCATCAACCTTGGCCAGATCGCTCGCCGGGCTCACGTGAATCACGAATACTTCATCTTGGAGAAGGATGGCATTCCCGTCATCGGCATTTTGTCGGCGGACGAGCTTGAAGACTATCTTGAACTCAAGACTCCCAAAGTGAAGGCCGCCATCGCGGCGAGTCGAAAAGACTACGCTTCGGGAAAGTCCCGCCCGGCTGTAGCGTTGCTGGCCGAGATCAAGAAGGGCGCAGCCAGAAAGAGCGCTTGACCAGATCCGTCCTATGGCCCCTTCCTCGTATCGCGTTCAGACCTCCGCACACTTTGACCGACTGATCAAGAAACTGATCCCGAAGCATCCCGACCTCATTGGCCGCTTTGAGGAGGCTCTCGCCCTCCTTTCCGTCGACCCGCTCAATAGCACGAACAAGTATCCCATCAAGAAGTTGGTGGGTGTTTCCGCAGGAGAGGGCCAGTACCGGCTCCGCTCCGGGAAGTTCCGCTTCCGCTATGACGTCGCCGGAAAAGAAGTCTCTTTGCACTATTGCGGCCTGCGGCGGGAAGACACGTACTAGCTTGGCGCTCCGCAGTTTCATTCGGCCCCGAGGCCAGTGACCTGCCTCTACTCCGCTCCACTGGAACTTGGCCTCCCTACGCAGAATCTTCGCTTTTCCTTGCGCATCCAATACTCAGATTATTTCAGGCGTAGATTGGTACTGTTATGGCATTCAAGTGGGATAAATTGACCGTCAAATCGCAGGAGGCCGTCCAGGCAGCCGCGTCCACTGCCGCCGAAAACGGCAACCCCGAAGTCCTCCCCATGCATCTGCTTGCGGCGCTGCTCGAAGACCGCGAAGGCGTCGTCCTCCCCGTCCTCGAAGGCGCCGGCGTCCGCGTGCAGGAACTTCTTGCCGGCGCGAATGCAGCCATCTCCAAGCTGCCCAAAGTCTCCGGCGGCGCGCAGCCCGGCATGTCCAACGCGCTCACCAAGGTCCTCGACCGCGCCTCCAAAGAGGCCGAAAACTTCAAGGACGACTACGTCTCCACCGAGCACCTCCTGCTCGCGCTCACCGAAGCCAAAGGCGATCCGGTCCGCGACGCCCTCGCCGCCATGGGCGCCAACCACGACGCCGTGTTCAAGGCTCTCTCCGCCGTGCGCGGCAACCAGCGCGTCACCGACCAGACCCCCGAAGGCAAGTTCCAGGCGCTTACGAAGTATGGAAAAGACCTCACCGACCTCGCGCGCAAGGGCAAGCTCGACCCCGTCATCGGCCGCGACGAGGAGATTCGCCGCGTCGTGCAGGTCCTCTCGCGCCGCACGAAAAACAACCCTGTCCTCATCGGCGAACCCGGCGTCGGCAAGACTGCCATCGTCGAAGGCCTCGCCCGCCGCATCATCCACGGCGACGTCCCCGAAATCCTCAAAGACAAGCGCGTCGTCGCCCTCGACCTCGCCAGCATGATCGCCGGCGCAAAGTACCGCGGCGAGTTCGAAGACCGCCTCAAAGCGCTGCTGAAAGAAATCGAAGACTCCAACGGTGAAATCATTTTGTTCATCGATGAGTTACATACTCTGGTCGGCGCAGGCGCGGCCGAAGGAGCTATGGACGCCAGCAACATGCTCAAGCCCGCGCTCGCCCGCGGTGGCCTCCGGGCCATCGGAGCAACCACGCTCAACGAGTACCGCAAGTACATCGAAAAAGACGCCGCGCTCGAACGCCGCTTCCAGATCGTCTACGTCGGCGAGCCCAACGTCGAGGACACCATCAACATCCTGCGCGGTCTGCGCGAGCGCTACGAGTCCCACCACAAGGTCCGCATCAAGGACTCCGCCCTCGTCGCCGCGGCCGTGCTCTCGCACCGCTACATCTCCGACCGCTTCCTGCCCGACAAGGCCATCGACCTGGTCGACGAAGCCGCCGCCGCGCTCGCCAACCAGATCGGCTCCGTGCCCACCGAGATCGACGACCTCGAGCGTCAGGCCACGTCGCTCGAAATCGAGCAGGCCGCTCTCAAGCGCGAAAAAGACGAAGCCTCGCGTGAGCGTCTCGAAATCATCCAGAAAGAACTCGCCGAAGTCCGCGAGAAGGCCAAGAGCCTGCGCGCCCGCTGGCAGAAAGAGCGCGGCGCAATCGGCCGCATTGCTGAACTCAAAACGCATCTCGAAGCTCTCCGCTTCGAAGCCGAAGAGCAGACCCGCAAAGGCAATCTGCAGCGCGCCGCCG
>PKWK01000347.1 GCA_003133205.1 Granulicella sp.
GCCCGACGCAAGAACACGACTAGGGAAGCTCTGCGCAGGTAGCTGATTCGCTGCCGCCAGCGAATCAGCTACCTGCGCAGAGCTTCCCTAATGGGTTGGACTGCAGCTCGAAGAGATAATTTTGCAAGAGATTTGCAAGAACGTTTGGGCATTCTGGCCCTTTTCGCCCTTCTGTCCTCTTTTAGAATGTGTAACTTGCTGATTCTGTTAGTGGCACAGGAGACCGATCCCGTCTCTGGCCACCACATCCCAAGAAACTTAGGGGGCGCTTAGCGGAAGCGGGTCCACCCGCTTTCTCCCCCGCACATTGCCGGAACCTTGTTCTCTGAATGCGTGAGTTTCGCCATGAGTGTGACCACGGCAGCCTTCCGGCGATCACCACCCGCATGTGCGTTCAGTTGAAGTGTTGTGTGGACGTCCGCGAGAGATGCACTGGCTGCTTGAGTTAGGCGACACCCATCACGATCGAGGGTGTCGTCCATCCGACCTGCCTCTGGTCTTCGCGTAGCGTGGCTTCGCTTTCACTTAATCGGGAGGGGATCTCCTTAAGAAAATGACAAAACCATTACATTGAGGTTCGCAAAAGGAGCATCTCCGTTTGTTAGGAGGTAAGCAAATGCAGACCTACTTCAAGGGCGCTCGTGCCCGAGTGCTGCTGTCATCCGTTTTCGGGCCTTACGCGCAGGATGATGAATTCGGCAGTCGCTCGATCAATCCGATGGAGCTGTATCACAACCAGGTCACCCGGGCCCAGGGCGCATTCTCGTTAAGGATGTTCCATAGAAGCTGGGGCATCATGATGATCCAGGCCAACATTCCAGCGCCAACCACCGTGCTGGATTTTCCCACACGTGAGGTCTTCGAACGGGAGCTGCGCGAGCACGAGTATGACATTGTCGGAATCACGTCGATCATCGTGAACGTCGGCAAGGTGCGCGAGATGTGCCGCATGGTGCGAGATATCTCGCCGAGGTCGACGATTGTGGTCGGCGGGCACGTGACCGCGATTTCGGCGATCGAGACGATGATCGACGCGGACTTTATCGTGCGCGGCGAAGGAATCTCATGGATGAGACGCTTCCTCGGTCTCGATGAAAAGGCTCCCATCGTGCATCCACCGATTGTTTCCGGATTCGGTCATCGCGTGATGGGACTGAAGTTACCGCTCAACCTCGGTTCTACGGCGGCTACCATTGTGCCTTCGGTGGGATGCCCCATGGGCTGCAACTTCTGCACAACCTCGGCGTTCTTTGGAGGAAAGGGCAAAGTTCTTAACTTCTATAACACGGGGGAGGAACTGTACGGAGTAATGTCCGAGATGGAGGGCAAGCTCGGCGTGAGCTCGTTCTTCATCATGGATGAGAATTTTCTACTGAATAAGAGCCGCGCGATGGAACTGCTGGCGCACATGAAGCGGGACGGGAAATCATGGGAATTCTATGTGTTCTCGTCAGCGAACGCGATTGCCAAGTACACGATGGATGAACTGGTGGAACTGGGCATCTCCTGGGTGTGGATGGGGCTTGAGTCGCCGAAGTCAGGTTACAGCAAGCTGGCAGACGTCGATACGCTCGCGATGACGGGGGAACTGCACCAGCACGGCATTCGAGTACTGGGTTCGACGATTGTGGGCATGGAGCATCACACGCCGGAGAATATCGGTGAAGAGATTGAGCATGCGGTGGCACATGACACCGATTTTCACCAGTTCATGTTGTACACGCCGGTACCCGGAACACCGCTCTATCAGCAGATGCAGCGCGAAGAGCGGCTGCTGGAGGGCAATCTGGCGGACATCCACGGACAATTCAAGTTTAATTTTCGGCATCCGGCGATCTCGCGGGACCAGTCGAAAGAGTTTCTGGATTGGGCGTTCCGACGCGACTTCGAACGGAACGGACCGAGCTTGTTTCGGGTCTGCAAGACCACGCTGCAGGGCTGGAGGCGGTATAAGAACCATCCGGATCTGCGGATTCGCCGGAGGTTTTGCCACGAGGCGAAGGCATTGAAGTGGACCTATAGCGGACTACTGTGGGCGATGGAACGCTTTCTCAGGCCTACGAATGAACGCGTGGCAGGGCAGATTCGGGTATTGCGTGATGAGGTCCGGCGGGAGTTCGGACTTGCGTCTATGCTGTCGGAATGGTCGCTCGGGCCGCTGATGCTGGCGACGGCGAAACGGGAGGAGCGGCGGCTTGCGGAAGGCATAACATACGAACCGAAAACAATAATCGAGCGGACGAATTGGGTCGGCAATGCGGATTCTGCCGTACTTCCTGAGAGTATTGGTTCTGTATTCCGGCCGGATTATGCTGTTACGGGCAGGTCCTCAATGTGTCCTCCATCGATCGGGACGTCTGGTTCAGCTCCATTTCCTATATTGAGATCTCGGGACGCTGGGCAATTCTAAACACTGCGGTGTATCACGTCCTTCCCGGGGAACGACTTCGCTTGGGAAATGCGAAGAGATGTCTGATCGCGACCAGTAACGAGCCAAGGGTACAGACAGTGGCACGCGACACGGGTCTCGGTCGGATGTTCACCGGCCTCTTCTTTGCGCCGCTGGTCCACTGATTCAGTGCGAACTACGAGACTTGAAAAAGCATCTGCATCAGGATTGCGCTGCCCATAAACAGGAGCAACGCCACGGGCATGGCCACTGCGCCAACCTTGAGGAAGCGCCAGTAGGTCCCTCAAAGGCCACACTTACCGGCTTGCAGTCCTTGGGCAGGCTATAGGGAATGCGGCAAATACGTGTCTCAGAACAAATGTGAAGCTGAAGGTTTCTCTACGTTTGCTTGATAATAAATACGGTCTTGTCGTCGATCTCATCACTGCGACCGTCCTGGCGTAGCCGATCGTCTCTCTTCACTGCGTAGTCCAGGACCGCGTTGCAAATGTCCTTGGCAGGCTGTTGTTCGTGCTCGCCTATGATTGCTTCAATCTGACGTCTTTCCTGCTCGTCACTGCCATCGTAGACGCCGTCTGTGTAGAGGAAAAGAACGTCTCCCCTGCCCATGAGCGTAATCTCTGCGATATCGGAGGAGTTCATCCGTCTCTTCCTCAGGCTGACCGAAATATATTTGTTCCGGTCGGGATGGTCTTCGGGAATTTCAAGCCCAAGCGCGGGAAACTGCACCATGCGATCCCTTCCAACCTCCATGAACTTCTTGTACTTTGCCGAGAACACGAGCGGAGGTGGATGGCCGAAATTGACAAAGCGAAATTGCCCGCTGGAACGGATTTCGCCATAGAGCAACGTGGCAATTTCGCGGGAGCTTGCATCCATGTCCCGGCCCAGGGCATTCCGCGCTGTTGCCGACTGCGCAAGTCTCAGATTGAGCTGTTCGAAAAGAGCCGGCGTAATTGTCCCGCTCCGGTCGAGTTCGGTGAGCATGAACGCGTGGAGGGTATCATGAACGGTTGACGCTATCTTTGCCGCAATAATACCGTGGCCCTGCGCATCGACGAGAAGCACTCCGGCGGTTGTGTAAAGCTCCTGCAAGTTCTCGGCAATCCTTAGTTGCTCCGAACTCTTTGCCTTCCTGTACTGAAGTCCATCGGCATCTGTGTAGCCAGCTCTCGATGACAGCCACTGAACATGCACATCGACTTCATTGCGTGCCGATGCCCCTTCAGCGGGCGGTTCCAGATACTCTTTCGATAGCCGCCGAGCTTGGGTGATGCGTGCCTCAATGTTGTAGCGCTGTTGGAAGTTGATGTATTCAAAGACATCGCCCCCGACAGTTCCGGCCGGAATGGTGTTTCCATGCATATCGATGCCAGCCAGTTGAGGAATTGCCCCCTCGACCGGCATTAGCCTCTTGCGGAGATACTCATCGATAGTCAGGGGCAGGTCGGCATGGACGATTTCTTGCGATGACATGGTATCTCAAGCTCCCGGCAGGTGCTCATGCTATCAGCGAAACACTGGCCTCACAACCTGGCTCTTCAACTCCTTCGGGCTTTCCCTGTGTGCAGACGAATACGTGCTTGATGAAACGGCTCCATGGATGCTCTCCTGTGACCCCGGTCGCGAGGCGTGCTCACAGCTCAAGCGTAGGCTGCACCCCCCTATGGCGCAAGGCGAGTACTAGCAAAGTATAGCTCTTCTTCAAATGGCATCTCGATCTTTTGGTTCGACGAATAACCCGTTCATATGGCCGACTTAGTTCGAGTACACAGTCGGTGAATATATGGACTCGCACGTCAGTGGGCTCTACCAAGTACCTCCTGCAATCCGTACCCCAGCTCGTAGGGCGTCTTCTCTCAGTTCTGCCACCGCGTCGTAGAGAGACATTTGAAATGTCCCAGGTCCCCGCGCATTTTCTGCTGCAATCTCGCCCGCCAATCCGTACGCGGCGAGTGCGGACGTGGCTGCACGCACAGAGTCCCGTTCGACAGCCGCGCAGGCCGCAACAACCGCGGTTGCCATGCAACCTGTACCGGTGACGGTGCTCATCATGGGATGACCATTCGCTATGCGGATGGAGCGCACACCATCGGTCACAACATCCACGGCTCCAGTGACCGCCGCGACGCAGTGGTATTTCTCAGCGAATTGCGAAGCGATGTCTCCCGCGTCGCCTACCACGCTAAGCGATTCGACACCGCTGATCTTCGCCTTCACTCCAGCCAGTGACGCAATTTCTGCCATGTTGCCGCGCACAATGGCAATCGACAATTCATGTAGCAGAAGCCGTGCGCTCTTCGTGCGCAACTGTGTTGCTCCGGCTCCAACGGGATCCAGGACGATCGGGATGTTCCGTTGATTGGCGCGACGGCCTGCCATGAGCATTGCGTCGACCTGGTCCGGCCAAAGAGTGCCCAGATTCAACACCAACGCACTGGCGGCATCTACCATTTGCTCAACTTCTTCTTTGGCGTGGGCCATCACTGGAAGGGCCCCAATGCACAACGTGATGTTTGCGACAGCGTTCATGCTGACGAAGTTTGTGATGTGGTGAACGAGTGGCCGCCTGGATCGAACGTTCGCGATGACCTCAGCAACTTTTGTTGGCGCGTTGTTCATACTCCACTCCCAAACCCGATCTGTGTTGGCGATTGCCGTTGCGGAACTACAATGGTTACGCCCTGACCATCATTCCTTGCTGACGGGGTCCAGGAGCGATGATTGTGATGAAAGATCTACCTCTGTCGAACGTATACCAGTTGCTCGAACCAGGTCCGGTGGTTTTGCTGACGACCGCCCACAAGGGTCGAGCCAACGTCATGGCGATGTCCTGGCACATGATGGTCGAATTCGAGCCCCCGCTGATTGCCTGCGTCGTGAGCAACGCTAATTTTAGCTTTGCCGCACTGCGGGCGACGAAAGAGTGCGTGATCGCGGTTCCGGCGCTGAATCTGGCGCCCAAAATCGTTGAAATCGGCAACTGCTCAGGCCGGGACGTGGAGAAGTTCCAAAGATTCGGCCTGACGCCGATGCCAGCCCAGCGAGTGACAGCGCCTCTCGTGGCCGAGTGTTTCGCGAATCTCGAATGCATAATGGCCGATACTCGTCTTGTCAATAAACACAATCTCTTCGTCCTCGAAGTGGTCAAGGCGTGGACTGATCCGGCGCAGAAGAATCCGAAAACCATCCACCATCACGGGTATGGCCGATTTGCTGTGGACGGCGAGATGATCAAACTGAAGTCGAAGATGCCATAGTCGACACAGGGCCATGCCGGTAAATAAGAGTTATTGGTGGATGTCCCTTCGCTGGGCCGATGATGGGTCACCGCGACGAGTTCGAACTTCTCCTATCCGCTCCGGTTTCTGAAGGAAGTAGCATGGGTTGGCCAACGTCAACCTTTGTTCTTCGGACTAAGGGGAATATACTGGAGCTGGTCAGCGTTGCATCGTGCGTGTCCGCTATGACCACCCGACCCGATCTATGATTGGCCGGTCGTAGCGCTACCTACCGCATGACGCCAAAGATGGATGACGCCAGCAGTGCCCCGGTTCCGATCGAACAGGACCTCCGCAGTGACCCGCTGACCAGGGATTCCATCCCATAGGAGGACTTATGGCAGTTTCTGGAACGACAACTCCTTCAACCAGTGACGTACTTCATTTCGAAGACCACAGTCGGCTTTCTGCAGAGGAGATAGCCAAAGCGGTTGCCCGCCACCAGCGCGAACATCCGAACAGACAAATGATGAATGCTGCGGCAAAGTCGCAGAAAACAACTCCCCGTCAATAGCGTTGGTAGACGCGCGGTAACAGACGCCGAGTTGTGGCGTGGAAGCGGTCATTCTGATGGAAGTGTATTTGGCCGGAGTTAGATTTACCTCAAGGAATGAGGCCCACCCGCTGCTTTGTTCTACTGCGCCGACTCGGCCGGAAGTGAGTCAAGCCTGCCTAGAGATCCTCCTGAGTGACGGTCTCCGACCACTGGAACATTCGTGAATACTGGCCGAGACATATCAGGACGATGCGCCTGAACATACCGGTCAAGCAACTCATTGTCTGATCCCAACTCGGTCGTGAGACTCCAGGCGTAAGCCGATTTGCGAACGTCAGGAGCAGTCTCGCAGGTCGTTTTTTGCGGAGGCAAAGTGCTGATTCGATACAGAGTATCCGATTCCCAGGACTGATCGCAGGCGGATGAAGGATTGTACGGGCGATTCCCATGATTGAAGCAACATGAGTATGTGTGCTGTACGACATTTCAAAACTTCTATCTTTCCCCTCTGTTTGGGCGTACAGTTCCTTCGCATTGCAGATTTGAGTTGATCGGATTTTCAGTTTTCGCCTGCCCGCGAAGCTCCTTTCACCGGCCGTCCGCAGTTCCCAGCCGCCATGTCCTACGTAGGCATCAACATCGGCGCACTGACGGTAAAGGTGGTCGCGGTCCACTCCGACGTCAAGAATGCCAAGGTCATGGCTCATCAGGGACGGCCCCTGGAAGTTCTTGAGCAGTTGCTCGCGATGCCAGAGTTCGCCGACGCCGAATATTTCGGCGTATCCGGTCACCTGGGCCACATTTCCGAATTCGCCGCGATTCTACGCGCTCTGCGCGAGGTGGGCGGCGAGTTCGACGCCGTGGCTTCGTTGGGCGGCGAATCTTTTCTGGTCTATACGCTCGCAGCTGGAAGGGTCATCAATGTCTTGTCGCACAACAAATGTGCGGCCGGAAGCGGAGAATTCCTTGTACAACTGATCGGACGGATAGGACTTGACATCGATGCTGCGATCCAGCTTTCGTCTTCTGGAACCGTTGTGCCGCTGGCTTCGCGCTGTACGGTGCATTGCAAATCCGATGTGACGCACAAGCTCAATCGTCATGAGGCGACCCCCGCGGACATCCTGAAGACGCTGCACGACAGCATGGCCGGTAAAGTCGCCGCACTGCTTGAGAAAGGACAAAACTCGCTGCGGCGCGTGCTGCTGATTGGAGGCGTGACGCGCAACGCTGCGCTGGTTGAAGCATTGCGCGCAAAGCTTTTCGGAACTGAGCTGATCGTGTTACCAGAGAGCGAGTGGTTCGAAGCGTGGGGCAGCGCATTGCTCACGCGCGACAAGCCGCTTCACAAGTCCCCGCAGATTTCGCATCCGCCAGTCTTCAGACGCTCCCGCCGCTTGATCGTTATAAGGACCGGGTGCAGGTCATGGCCGCCCCCCCCCCGCGCAGGCACCGCCCGACGGGGCGATAGTTTTGGGAGTGGATGCGGGCTCGACGACTACCAAGGCAATTCTGCTCGATCCTGCGACGCGCGGCCTGGTGGCCTCGCACTACACGCGGACGCGCGATGACCCCGTGGCAGCGGTTCGTGAATGCCTCAGAGCCCTTATCAGCCAAGTTGGCAATCGTTCGGTGGGCCTGGTAGGCACAACGGGTTCGGCCCGCGAGCTGGTTGGCGCGTGCCTGGGAACCGAGCAGGTGTACAACGAGATTTCGGCCCATGCCGCCGGCGCGACGCACTTTACCGCGGACGTGGATACGATTTTCGAGATTGGCGGCCAGGACGCCAAATACATCTATCTTCGCAATGGCGTGCCCATCGGCTATGCGATGAATAACGCCTGCTCGGCGGGCACTGGCTCTTTTCTCGAGGAGAGCGCGCAGGGCGACCTCGGGATCAGTGTCCGCGATATTGCAGACCACGCATTGGCTGCGGTCTCGCCGGTGAAATTCAAGACGACTTGTGCGGCGTTTATCAATTCTGACATCCGCATCGCCCAGCAACAGGGCTAAAGGGCGCGATGATATTCTCGCCGGCCTGGTGTATGCAATTGCTGAAAACTACCTCACGAAAGTCAAAGGACAACGCCCGGCTGGGAAGAAAGTGCTCCTGCAAGGCGGGGTGGCTCTGAACCGAGCAGTTGGATACGCGTTTGCCCATCGCGTTGGGCGCCCGATCGTGATCCCAGCCAACCCGGAATTACTCGGAGCCCTTGGCGTTGGGTTGCTCGCCCTCGATCGGTCAGGCGGCGTAATGGGTACGTCCATCGATCTCGAGACTCTCGCGTCTGCGGAGATGAAACTCGTGGGCCGATTCACATGTAAGGCGTGCAAGATGTACTGCAGCATCGAGCGCTTCGAAGTCGACGGCCGGCGGTTCCCTTTCGGCGGGCGTTGCAGCCTATACGAAAACGTGTGGAAGAGAAAGACCCGCATCGCGCCTGCGGCGGACCTGGTGGAACAGCGGGCCGCGATTCTCTTTGGCGCTCCCGGGCGCCGCGATACAGTGCCAAGGCATGAGCCAAAAGCAAGTGCTTTTTGGGACGTGGGACCGACGCTTGAAGCCGCCAGGTCGTTTTTAGAACAGTCCTTCGGTTACCCCAATAGTAAGGCCCAGATTTCGGAGACACGCATCGGCATTCCTCGCGCGCTGACGACGCACTCCTTGTTTCCCCTCTATTCAACTTTCTTCTCGGTTCTGGGAATGGAGGTCGTGTTGTCGGCCGTAGACCCGCGGGGCGATCTGAAGTCGCATTCCGGCTTTTGTTTGCCGGCGCAGATTGCACACGGCGCAGTAATGGATCTGGCGCAAAAGGGCGTGCGCCTGGTATTCCTGCCGCAGGTGGCGCGGATGCCTCAGAACGACTCTTGCAAGGATTCGTACCTCTGCCCGATCACGCAAGCCGGTCCTTATTTCCTGGCCAAGGCATTCCCGGATGCGCAGTTCCTTTCGCCAGTTCTGGATTTCACCAACGGATACGCGGCCAACGCGGCGATGGCCGATATGGCCGTGCGCGAGTTGGGAGCCTCACGCGAGTTGGCCAACGAGGCTTGGGCAGTGGCCGTTGGCGCGCAGACGGAGGCCCAATGCGCGCTGATGGAGATGGGCCGGCAAGCTCTCGCGCAGGCGTTGGCGGCCGGCAAGCCGGCGATCTTGTTGGCAGGCCACAGCTATAACGCATACACACCCGAGGCCTCGCAATCGGTGGGCAAAATACCGGCTGGGGCTGGACCTACGGTTTGGCATTTCGCCAATCAGATATTGAATGCGGCCTCGCTCACCAAGCAGCATTCGAATCTTTTTCTCCTCAACATTAGCAATTTCAGTTGCACGATCGACGCATTCACACATGCGTTGCTTGCCTCGGAGTTGGGATCCAAGCCGTACCTGATCCTCGAAATCGACGCTCACACCGCCGATGCCGGCGTGCAAACGCGCCTGGAGGCCTTTCTAGACATCGTGCATAACTACCACGCGGCTCAACCCAGCCTGGCCAAGCCATTCACGCCTTGCGCGTTGGTCAAGGGTGGAGCCGTTATCTCCTCGAATGGCGAGCGAGTGCCGCTCACCGACCCACGGGTTAAACTGCATCTTCTCAACTTCTCGCAGTATCACGCGGAGTCCACGGCGATGGCTCTCGGCTGGCTTGGTTTGCATGCCGGCCAGGTGGTACCTATCGATCGGAGTCAACTCGACCTAGGCCTGCAGTCCACCTCTGGCCGCGCGTGCCTCCCGCTACCCCTCTCGATCGGACAACTACTCCAGATACATCGCGATCGTCAGCCCGGCGAGATCGTTGGCTTCCACATGCTCCGCGGTGGCGCTCCATGCGTAAGCGAAGCCTACATGGGCTATTTCGAGCGATTCATCGCCGAGCAACAGTTAGCCGATGTGTTCATGGTGAATCCTGAAAAGGGAAACGACTATCTTGGATTCGACCCATCCATTCTGTTCAAGCATCTGTCGCCTGCAATTCTCGTGGCGGATATCCTCGTCGAGATCGATCATGTTTTGCGCGTCGTGGGGGCTCCTGGCAGCATCGAGCAATTTCACCGGGAGTGGAAACGATTCAGGGCCGGGGCTAAGACACTCGATGAGTTCTCTTCCACACTGCCCGAATTTGTAGAGCGCTTAGCGGCGCTGCCACGGACGCGGGATCCCAGGGACTGCCCCAGGGTTGTGGTTACGGGTGATTTCTTCGCCCGCTTCAGTCCGTTTTTCATGGATGGGGCTCGCGACCTTTATGCGGCACGGGGAATCATCCTCAAGCCCGTCGATCTGACTGATCTCTTCCTTTACATCAACTACGATGGGATGAGGGAAACGGCGAACAATTGGGGCCTGAAGCCGGGAGGTTTTGCCCTGGCCAAAGCTTGCACCAGGATGCTCGAACCCGACGGCCAAGAGTATCTGCAGCAATGGTGGGGATATCAGTCCGGGCGAAGAACTGAGGAGCAGTTCCGCGAGATATTCTTGAGTACTGGACTCCTGGTTTCCGAGCCTAACGATGTTGTTGCGGCGTTTGAGAAGAGCGCAGAACACATCTCGCCGCAGATTTTTGGTGAAATCACCCCGACGGTAGGCAAGGGCTTGAACGCCGAATATGAAGGTTTCGACGGCATCATCCTCATCGGGCCATTCAACTGCCTCCCATTCCGGATCTCGGAGGCAATCCTCAAGCCGCTCAGCATTCAGCAAGGGATGCCCTTGCTCACCTACGAAACCGATGCCTGCGCTGTAGCGCCTGCCGTGCTTCGGCAGGTAGATGTACACATTCAGCAGGTTCTCGAGCACTCCGCCAGACCCCAATGAGAGTGTCCCACCGCATTCGATTTTCCGATCTGGAGCCGTATTCGCCAGCCACGAGCGGCGGCGTGAAGTTGGATAATCGACAAATGGAAAGTTGGGCCCGTGTCCCCGGATCGCCTGATCGAAATCGCCAAGCCATAAACTGAAGCGCGGCGCGTGGCAAAGCCAGCTTCGGCCGACAGATCCAAGCCAAGGCGAAATAGGTACTGGGAAACAGCCATCTCAGCATCCGGAAACGCGTACACTTGCGTCTCGACAGGAGAGATGCTCTGTCCTCTCGCTGGGTGAAGCAAATTGCATTGGCGGCTTTGCTTTTCAACGACGACTGAATTCTAATTCCTGGTGGCAGCACCGATGCAGTCCATCACCATGCCGCAGGCAAGACAACCAACGTCTGCCGTAAGAGCGGCTCTGACGCTCATAGGGTTCAGCGCGGTCATCGGCCAGATCATTCTCATGCGGGAGCTCATCGTCGTCTTCAACGGCAATGAGATTTCGCTGGGGATTATGTTAGCCACCTGGCTACTCTGGACCGCGGTCGGCAGCAGCCTGAGTAGCGGTTTCGCACTGGGCGGAAACGACGCTCGCCGCGCAGTCGCCGTGCTCGAATGTATTCTCGCCGTCATCCTGCTGCCGACCCTATGGGCCTTGCGTACCACAAAGTCTGTCTTTCAGACAGTGCCAGGTGAGTTGGTTGGACCGCTACCGATGATCCTTACATCCCTGGTGTGCCTCAGCCTGTTTTGCCTGGTCTCAGGGGCGCTTTTCGTGGTTGCGGCCCGGATGTACGAACAGGAGTGCGCCGTCTCATCTCGCCTTGCTGCCAGTTCGGCTTACATGCTGGAGGCCGTTGGTTCCGGCCTGGGAGGGATTCTGGCCAGCATCGTGCTGCTGCGCTTTCTTGAGTCCTTCCAGATCGCAACCATCGTGGCCATCCTAAACCTTTGTATGGCGGCGGTGCTGTTGCTCCGGATGAGTCGCAAGCAGTTTGGGGCGTTAACTGTTGCATTGGGACTTTTAGCGATACCTCTCCTTGTGCTTGTTGCACCGTCGTTGAACAGGTCAGCCCAGGCGCACCTGTGGCGGGGCTTCCGCCTGGTGGGATCGCGCGACTCAATTTACGGCAACCTGACGGTAACCGAGACCAGCAATACTCGCAGCATCTATCAAAACGGCGTAATCCTTGCCAACGCTCCGGACGAGAACGCCGCCGAAGAGGCGGTCCACTATGCACTGCTTGAGAACCCGGCGCCTAGACACATTCTGATGATCGGCGGCGGAGTGAACGGCAGCGTCGTCGAAGCGCTGAAGCATCCCACTGTCGAGCGGATCGACTACGTTGAACTGGACCCCGCCCTCATCTATATGGCGATGCAGTTCTTCCCCGTTCAGTCTGCTCCTCTGGTCTCGGATCCTCGGGTACACCTGCATTACGCGGATGGCCGTTACTATCTCAGGACGGCTGGCGACACATTCGACGTGATCATTCTTAATGTGCCCGACCCGCAGACCGCACAATTAAACCGCTTCTATACCGCTGAGTTCTTTCGTTCTGCTCGCGAAAAGCTCACACCGGGCGGGTTGCTCGCCTTGCAACTACGATCGTCGGAGGAAACCATCAGCCCCGACCTTGCAGAGTTTCTGCGCTGCATTCAGCGCACGCTACAGGAAGTCTTTCCTTACGTCGTCACCATCCCAGGCGAAACAATCCACTTCTTTGCCGCGACGCGCTCCGATGTTTTGACGGAGAATCCCCAAACCTTGGTTGCAAGGTTGCGCGAGCGGAATCTGAAGACACAGTACGTCCGGGAATACTTCATCCCTTTCCGCATGATGCCCGATCGCATGACCCGGGTTCATGAGCAACTGTGGCCGCTGGCATCGACACCCGTCAATCGCGATTTCGAGCCGATCGCCTATTACTTCGACCTTGTGCTATGGAGTAAGCAATTCAATCTAGGCAGTTCCGGCTGGTTCCGAGCCGCAGCACATATCAATTTCACGGTAGTCATCGCTGCAGTGCTTATGATCTCGTCCCTTGCGGCGGTTCTTGGCGTGTTTGTGAGCGGTCGGGAGAGGCGTGCCCGTTACGCGTCAGCATGTTGTATGGCTGCAACTGGCTTCACACTGATGGCGCTGCAGATCGTTCTGCTCCTTGCATTCCAGTCCATCTATGGCTACGTCTACCATCAACTCGCAATTCTGATCGGCTTGTGCATGGCAGGTATTGCGTTCGGAAGTTGGCTGGGTATTCGCCGCATCAGCTTGGGCGATGGAATCGCCTACCGCAGCCTTGCACCAACCCAGTTTCTGCTCGCCCTCTCCGGTCCTGCGTTGATCTTTGTGGTGAGCATGCTGGCAAAGGTTTCTGGAATTGCGACAACGTGGTTGGCAGCACAGTGCGTTTTCCCCGCTCTGGCTGCTATCTCGGGGATGCTGGGAGGATATCAATTCCCTATTGCGACGGAAATCTACCTTCACCATAGCGAAGGCCAGTCAGGACTTGGTGCGCTCTATGCCATCGATCTTCTGGGAGGATGTGCGGGCGCACTCTTGCTGAGCACCTACCTTATTCCGGTATTTGGATTATGGAGAACTGCATGGCTCATTGCAGCGATAAACCTGACGCCGGTTCTGCTTGCCATGCGAGGAAACTTGGAGACCAAAAAATCTCGGATATAAGCGCTTACGGCTTGTGCTCACCAAATACCACAGCAGTAAACATGAAGATGTCTGTGTCCTCATCCCTCCAGCAAGAGGAGCGCATACCCGCTTTGCCGCAGGTTTCTTCCAGAAACTTCTGGCGATCCCATTTCTCTTCCACTGGAACCTGCGGAAGTAACAGGCCCTCGTGTTCGCCATTCTTCATCAGCAAACCGTCCTCGCCCACCTTGATCTGTTGAATGTCAACAACACGCCGGAGGGGTGACAGCACAGAGACCTCATATTCGAGCCGCGGCAACTCTGAAGCCGATACCGGATGGAATCGGGAATCGCGCAAGGCGGCGAACGTGGCCGTGTCCCGCACCGTCATGTAGAGAGGCTTCATCGCGGAGGTATAGCCGATGCACCCCCGCAGTTCTCCCGATTCGCGCAGGGTCACGAACGCACCGCGATCCTGATTGAGCGCTTCGCTTGTGACTGCGCCAGGCTCATACTCCACTTTTTCCTTTACCGCATGCTCAACCGACTTGCGAGCCAGACTGAGCAGTTCGCTCTTATCGTGGTCGTTCAGTGAGAATGGCGGTTCCACCGTCTTTCCATTTTGAGTCTTCACAAAGACGTCTGCACTATATCCGACCACGCGCGAGCGGTCGCCCGAGGTGTCCCCTGAATTAGCGTACCTGAGAACTAGTGCCTGGTTGGCTCCCATGTGCTCGGCGGCAATCATTGCGGCTACGATAGGCGCGCCGCCACAGGCTTCCCATATTCGAGACTGGAAGTTCCGCGACATGCTCAAGTAGTCCCATGCCCCAAGTGCATTCAGCGTCTTATGATCGATCTTCACCGCTTCGTCGTATGGGTGATAGTGCGACAAATCGGAGCTGGCGACGATCAGAGTGTCCGCACCCTGGATCAGCTTGGCCAGGGCCAGACCCAGAGCACGGCTATTCTCGTAGCTCTGATCTCCCATGACGATGGGCACGAGTTTGAATTCACCCAACACCCGTTGCAACCACGGCAACTGCACCTCGATAGCATGCTCAGCCCCGGCCGGAGTGGGATCGTGCCCCTGGCTAGAAAGTCGCATGGTCGGGCTCATCTTGGCCAACTGTCTTGCAAAGACTTTGTCAACCCGAACTGTCCCCAGTGGCGTTGCGTACGCGTCGCCGTCATAGATGGAAGTGAAGTCAAACGCCTCATAGTGCGACGGAGCAATCACGACGACACGCGAAAACTTGCGCCCCTTCAGCGCCGCATACGTGTAGGCAGCCACGGGGCCGGAGTATTGATAGCCTGCGTGCGGCGCAACCACGGCGAGGATGGGGTCGTTGATCGGCGGCCCGCTCGCATGCGCCAGCATGTCGTCGATCATGACCGAAAGTGCCTTTCGGTCGGCCGGATAAAAGCTGCCGGCAACTCCGGCTGGTCTCACCTTCGGTGAATCTGCGCCACGGACGCACTGCAACGGTGCAATCGCCAGCAGCGCGAACAACGGAGCTGCAAGCCAATACATTCTGCAACTACTTTTGATATTCATTTGCTAACCTCCTCTGCGCCCTCACATGTGCCAGATACCTGGGATCGGGTTCCGGCAGAATGGGCAGCTATCCTTGCGGATCAGCATCTTGCTCGCCGTGAAGCCTATGCGTTCCACCAGCATTTGGCGGCACTTCGGGCAGTAGGTATTTTGCGCAGGGTGTCCTGGGACATTGCCGATGTATACGTAGTGGAGTCCCTCGGCGTCGGCAATGGCCTTGGCCCGCTCCAGAGTAGGCACTGGGGTTATGGGCAGGTTCTTCAATAGGTATTCCGGATGAAACTGCGTGAAATGCAGTGGAACATCCAAGCCCAGGTTTGTCTTGATCCAGCGTGCCAGACCG
Source organism: Granulicella sp. (assembly GCA_003133205.1). The sequence goes on from PKWK01000347.1 coordinate 15,542, forward strand.
AGTAATTCAGAATCGCCGTCATTGAGAGTCGGCACCACCAGGTAGACGATCTCCGTCCACTTATCCATCTTTCGCAAAGTGACCAACGAATCCAGCACCGGTTTCAACTGGCCGGTAACCACATCCCTGTAATACGACTCAGAGAAAGCCTTCAGATCGATCTTGACTGCGTCCATTTTCTCGTACGCAGTCTTCAGCGCCTCTTCTTGCATGTAGCCATTCGACACGACCACACTGCGAATGCCTGCTTCGTGCCCGGCATCGGCAGCATCCATCAAAAACTCGCTGAAGATCACTGGCTCACTGTAGGTGTATGCAATCGTCGGACAGCGATACTGCTTCGCCAAATCCGCAACCCGTCGCGGGGGAGTGTACTCGGCAGGGACCTGTTCCGGACGCACTTGGGAGATGTCCCAGTTCTGGCAGAATTTGCAGTTGACGTTGCAGCCAGCCGTGGCCAACGAGAAAGCGAGCGTCCCAGGCAGGTAGTGGAACAGGGGCTTCTTCTCGACGGGATCGACGTGCGCTGCGCAGACTCGCGAGTGCACCAGCGTGTAGTAAGTTCCTCCGCGATTCTCCCGCACACCGCAATAACCGCGCTCCCGATCTCCCACCGTGCACTCGCGCGGACACAGCTTACACTTGATCTTCTTACTTTCGAGTTTCTGATAGAACTTGGCTTCGACGGTGAATTGCGAATCATCCTGTTTCGGCGAACCACCCCACAATGGGGAGGCGACGAGAGGAGGAGAAAATTCGCAGACACCCAAAGCTGCCCCCGACGCCAAGGCGCCCTTCAAGAAGGAGCGGCGATCAAGGGGGCACGAGAACTGGCTTCGCTCATCTTGGATACCGAGATTCTCGCTTTCCACCTCGCCGTAAGCCGGGACTATCACGCTGCCTTGCACCTTGAGCTCATGCAACATGTTGACCCCCAATCACACGTGCGTCTGCACCTCAGAAACCGCGATTCTATCGGGATCGTTCGTACCCAGCCGATGCTGTGCATCGGCGGCGGTCGAGATGTAGTGTGGTGCTCTGCCATCGCCTTCCAGCGTCTTCAATCCTTTTTCGGCTCGCCTGCGCTCGATGATTTGCCAGCCGGTGTAGTCGAGCGCCACAGCATCCTGTGAAACGATCAGAGAATTGTGCTTCCAACTGTATTGCGGCTTATACGCGGGCCCGCCCTCGTACTGTGCCGTGGTCGCGTCGCAGATGATCAATCGCATCTTTGTTCGGATCTCCGGCAGCATGTTCAAGTCTGTGATGTATGGATTGCAGCCGTCGGGGTGGTACTTATTCGGGTTATGAATGACGCCGTACATATTTTTCAGCGCGATGGTTACGCCGGCGCCATCATGGTCTTTCAGTACAGGGACATTGATCAGGACGTTGCAGCGTTGCGTGAGAATTCTGGACAGCCGGCTCCCAACGCTGCCATACGTCACCAGGTCTTGTTCGTAATCAACTCGATCGGTACCGAAGCATTGAACACCGTTCCCACCCGTCGACACATGGAAGCCGGACCGTTCCAATTCGTCCGTATCGCGGTCCCAGACCACGATATCGGAGGCTTTGATTCCAGCCTCCTGCAACCGCTCGCAAACGGCTTCGACGAGTTGTAGATTGCTGGAGATTCCGCGCCCACCAAGTGAATTCACCTTAAGTCCCACCATCTCACCCGGGCGAACCAGCTTTTTCCAAGCCTCGGTCGGATGATCCCGGTCGAAGAGAGTTTGCATGGCGCGATCCAGCAGACTCAGCATCCGGCGCGAATCCACTGTGGAACCCGTGCCGCGCAGTAGGTCATCGCGCGCAATCACTACCCTGGATTTCGCGAGCGGCGACCGTTGTTGTGCTGCTGCGAGTAGTCCCATCGTGCCGCTTGCACGCAGAACCACAGCGCCAGTGAGACACTCCTTCAAGAAATCCCGTCGACTCGCGCTATGAATTGAGCTCATAGGGGTTCTCCACCGAACGCGCAACCACTTTCCAGGATCGGTCTGTTGGAGGGTACGGCATTCACCGCTCGGGTAAACTATTCAACCCGCGGCGGTTACCTTCAAGACGGGTCCTCATCATTCAGTGCGCCGCATCAAACCATAATGTACTACCATCGGCGCGACGTTTCAGTGACGACCAGCACATCTGCTCATCATCACCTGGCAACCCACAGCTCAATATTTGCCGACATTGAGACAGAATGCCTAGACCTAAACCAGCAGTATGAATGCTGCGGGGGACCTCAATATAGGTTCCGCTCCGCAGTCATACAAACGTAGCCGAAGCCTCCCAATGGATGCGCGGGGACAATCCCGTACTCGAAGTGGGAGATGCATAAAGCCATTTCAGCCGAGTTGGCTGACTTTGGTGCGGACATGCTCGAAATCCGGTCGTCCCAGTCCGCGCTTCTCGGCCAGTTTCAGGTATGGCAACGAGTTGGCGTCGAGATTCCAGTAAGCTTTGGCGACATAGGCATCCAGGGCCACCGGGTCTGTGCCCGCAACCAGCGTCTTGTGCAAGGCAACGTCCTCCACATTGCCGCCAGTCGGACCATTGCGCAGTAGTACCCGGTAACAATCGATCATGGTCAGAGTGGGCAGCATGAAAGCCGCAAGATCGACCAGGCTCTGATGGATCTGTTGGTGCAGCCGGTTGCGCTCGCCGCCAAGAATCCCATACCAGTTCTTGAATCCCAGCGTGGCTCCAGTGAGGGCATGATGTTTGGCGATGGGCAGATTGATGATCTTGTCGGCCTGGAGAAACGGCTCAAATACCTGCCAGTTCTGCAGGATTTCGCCGCCCAGATTCACCTCGCGGAACCGTGCTGGATCGGGCAGGATCACTTCCGCTCCCTCGCTGCGAGCCGCGGCCGCGATGCCGGAGCGGTGGAAACATCGCTCAGCCTCGTTGCAACTCACATCGGTGACGATTACCCTCTTCGCGCCGGCCTGCCAGCACTGCTTCACCGTTTCGGCGACAACATCGGGATTCGTATTCGCCGCCTGTTCCGGAGTCCGGTCCCAGGCAATATTCGGCTTGAGCACAACCACGTCGTTGTGCGCTATGAACCGGCTGACGCCCCCCAGGTCGTCGAACGCCCGCCGGACGAGGGCACGCGGATCTTCACCCTGCACCACAACCATCTCCGGCAGCGCTGCGTTGGATTCAACGGTGTGATCGCGTCGAGCATTTGCCGCGATCGTCGAGACGGGCAGCACACTTCGTTCGGACAGCCAAAAGGCCGCAGCCGCAGTGCCAGCGCCAGCGCCCGTCAGCCGCAGCAACTGCAGCATCGCCTCGCGGCGAGTCATCCTGCCATCAGGAGCCGGGTTGTCGGAAGCCATTGGCCACCCCCTTATGCAATGCTGTGCTCGATCAGCGCAATCCGTGCGGGATCATTCGTCCCGAGTTGGTGTTGCGCATCCGCTGCAGTGGCGATGTAATGCCATGGCGTACCCGCCTGCTCCAGCGTTTTCAAGCCCTGTTCCGCGCGCTTGCGCTCTATAATCTGCGCGCTGGTGTGGTCGATCGCAACCCGGTCCTCGCCTACCATCAGGCCGTTCTCGTTCCATGCATACTCGGGCCGGTATCCGGGTCCACCTTCATAGAGCGCGGTCATCATATCGCCAATCACGAAGCGGACCTTCTGCCGTATCTCGGGAATCATGTTGAGGTCGGCAATATATGGATTGCATGCGGAGCCATGCATTGCATTCGGATTATTGATCACGCCATACATGTTCTTCATCGCCATGGTTACGCCCGCTAGATTGTGGCTCTTCAGGACTGGCATGTTGATCACCAGATCGCACTGGGTGAGAATCTTCGAAAGTCGCGTCGTGACTACACCGTGGCTCACCGCCGCGTCTTCATATCCGGCGGTGTCCGAAGCAAAGCAGCGCACCGCGCCGGGCGCACTCGATAGCTTGTACCCAGCCGCTTGCAGGTCGCGGCTGCCGCGGTCCCACACAATAATGTCGCCAGGCTTGATGCCGGCCTGCTGCAAGCGTTCGCAGATGGTCGCCACCAGCGCCACATTCGGCGACAAGGCGCGACCGAGGCAATTCAACTTAAGCCCAACCACCTGGCCGGGGCGAACAAGCTGCTTCCATGGCTGGACTGGATTCTGAGTATTGAAGTACGTCTGCATCGCATGGTCGAGCATGGCAGCCACGCGCTTCTCGTCGGGAGAGGGGCCCGGGGTGCGGAGTTTCGCATCACGCACGATGACTACCTTCGACTTTTCCGTGGTCCTGGTCTGGCCCAATGCAAACTTCGTGCTCGTTCCGAGGACAGCGGCCCCTGCCACCATCTCCTTAACAAACTCACGCCGGTTTTGCATAATGCACCTCCGTGCAGCGTCCACTGCCACTTGTCCTACAGTCTGCTCTCGACACCATGGGCCAACGCCAGCAATGCGTCGGCTTCCCCGGGCGCTGCTTCGTAGGCCGTAATACGCACAAGATACGGCCCATGGCGAAAGACCACGCTCCGTTCGAACAGGCGTGCCGCATCGCCCAACTGCACACTCTTGCTGCCGACCGGCGGATCGGCGTCGAAGATCGTCTTCGCGCCAGCCGCCGTCTTCATGGTGTATATGTCCACCACCGCTTCCAGACTTCCTTGGAATTTGTAGTCCGAAGTCGATGTGGTGACCACCCCGGCATTGACATACTGATCGGCTCCGCCGTCGATGTACTGCCACAGGTTCGCGGCATCGAACGTTTGTGTCTTGTCGCCTTTTTCCCATCCCGCGACCACTCCCGAAGCAGGAAAGTGATTCTTCCTGCACCCCACGCCCATCAGTACCGTCACCGTTAGCAATGCGGTCATCGCTGCTCTCTTCATCCTCTGTATCTTGATCATGACTGCGCCTTTCCCTTTCTTCTGGTCAGCAGAATCTGACTGTCTGCCGACCGGCTTTCCCCAATACTGGTCACGTACACGGCCGGATGCTCCTGCAGCGGACATGCATACTCGCAGGCTCCGCAACCGACACAGCGGCTAGGATCGACGTGCGGTTGCTTCAGCACTTTCTTGTTGCCGTCCGCATCGACGATCTCAACTTCCTGCAGATAAATGGCTTTCGGCGATACCGGACACCACTCTTCACAAACGATGCAGTCGGTCGCCATCGCCCACGGCAGACATCTGCCGCGATCGTAAAACGCCGTACCCAGGCGGACGGCTTTCGCGTCGCCCTGGCCAACACCGACCACCCAGCCTTTTTCTTGCGGCGTGAGCTTCCAGATCGCCCCGGTTGGGCAAACCTCCGAGCAGAGCACGCAGCTCGGCTCGCAATATCCGATGCGCGGTGTCAGTACAGGCGTCCAGACGCCTTCCAATCCTGCCTCGGTCAGCGCAGGCTGCAGCGAATTGTTCGGACACACCTTCATGCATTCGCCGCAGCGGATGCAGCGCGAAAGGAAATCCGTCTCTTCGAGAGCTCCCGGTGGGCGAATTAGACGCTCATTACGGCTCTTTCCCAGAGCCGTATTGGCGCGCAGAAGCGGAACCGCGGCAATCCCTGTGACCAGCCCGGTGATCATCTTGCGGCGAGGCAGATTCGGCCCGGCGACCTCCGTCTCCTTTCGAAAGAATCGGAATTCGAGGCTCTGATGCGGACAAGCACCGACGCAGTTCATGCACATCAGGCATTCAGCCTTGTGCCATGGCACGCCGCCTATCGGATCGTCGCCGCCCTGGCAATGGAGCAGGCAGCGATTACAGCGGTCGCAGGTTGCCGAATCCTTATGCAGGCCGAGGACCGACCAGCGCGATGCCACCCCGAGCAATGCACCCAGCGGACACAGCGCGCGGCACCAGAAGCGAGTCACTCGCAGGTTGGCCGCCAGTAAAACAAGAAGAATCAGTCCCAGGTACACGCCCTGGCGAAAATGAGGCTGCCTGAAGTTCAGTATGGTCGCGGAAAGCACAGCATGAAGACCTGTACCCGTCGCCTGAAGTACGCTGACGCCGCTGTGCTGGAGCGCGTTCAAGGTCGCATTCGACGCATAGTTAGTCGCGGGCAGAATCGACAGCCCCATGGACCGCACCAGCAGACTGAAAGGATCGAGCCATCCCACCAGGCCCGTGCCGCACACAGCCGCGGCCAGCACCGCGATCAGGATGACGTACTTGGTTCGCTGCCATAGCTTGTAGCGATTGGCATCGATGCCCTGCTTGCCGCGCTTCTTCTCCGATTTCAGGCTGCCGAAAAAGTGGTGGAGGGTGCCCATTGGACAGATCCAGCCGCAGAAAAATCGTCCGAAAAACATCACTGGCAGCAAGATCAGCAGGCTCCACAACAGGCCGCGATAGAGAGCATGGGTCGCCAGCGCATTCGAAAGCGCCACCAGAGGATCAAGCTCGAAGAACAGGCGCACCGGCCAATGCATCCGGAGTTCGCTCCCTGGGCCAACCGCCCCGCGAAACTCCGTCATGAGGAGAAGGAATGCAAATAACGCAAGAAAGGATATCTGCGATACGCGTCGCAGCGTGACGACCCGGAATCGAGCGAATAATCTAGCGAACATGGGTCGAACCAAGAACGCTCCTTATCCCTTCAGGAGCGCAGTCGGCGCATCTGTTTCTTGCCGCGCGTCATAACCCGAACATTGCGGCAACGTCGACAGGCACGCAGAAAACTAGCATCGATTTTTCGTCCGTGTGCCGCGATGGTCAGTGATGCCCATCACCTGCCAGCGGCTATCTACTGTGCTATACGGTGTCATGGAGACCTCAGAGCAATCGCGTAAACGTCGATTCGACGGGATAAGCACGGCTTAGGAGCGGTTCGAGGTCGCCATTTTCCCCTCCTATGCCGACTTGCCAATGGAGGTAACTTCATGAAAACAAACACGTCTCGCCGGGACTTCTTGTCTGCTGGATTGGCTCTTCCTGTTGTGACCGCGACTTCCAGAATGGGGCTTTGGCAGTCGTCCGAGACTCCCATCCCAGGCACTCCCAGTTCCCCCGCCAAACTCGATTACAGAACCTTGGGCCACACAGGCCTCAAGGTGACCACCGTGGGATTCGGATGCATGATCACGTCGGACCCCAGCGTGATTGGACGCGCAGCCGATGCTGGAATCACATACTTCGATACCGCGCGCGGCTATCAACACGGCAACAACGAACGCATGGTGGGCGCGGCCCTGGGGAACAAACGGAAGCAGGTCGTACTCTCCACCAAGACGGAAGCTCATGACAAGGAGGGAGCCCTGCAAGAGCTCGAAACCAGTCTGCGCGAACTTAACACGGATTATGTCGATATCTGGTATCTCCATGGCAAAAGCCGACCGGCCGATATTCATGACGACATGATCGAAGCGCAACAGCTTGCCAAGAAACAGGGCAAGGCCCGCTTTGTCGGCATCAGCACGCACAGCGGCCAGCAGGAACTACTGCCCTGGATGACACAAAAGGGCGTCTTCGACGTGGTCCTGACTGCCTACAACTTTTCCATGGACCCCGGCATGGAGCAGGCGATCGAGGTGGCCGCCAAGGCCGGTATGGGCGTGGTTGCGATGAAAGTGATGGCTGGAGGATTTCGCAGCCTGAGACCCGGCGATCCCACTCGCCAGAAGTTGTCGCAGGATGGCGCCATGTTGGCAGCGCTGAAGTGGGTCATCAAACACCCCAACGTCTCAACGACCATTCCCAGCATGACCGACATGGACCAGTTGGAGGAGAACCTGAGAGCCATGGGGAATCCATTCTCCGCCAATGACGAGAAGCTGCTGGCCGAGCAACTGGAGTTCATCCAGCCGCTTTATTGCCGTATGTGCGGAAAGTGCAAAGGTACCTGCGCAAAGGGATTGCCGGTCGCCGATGTGCTCCGCTCCCTTACCTACGCCGACGGCTATCGCCAGTTCGCGCTGGGGCGGGAGAGGTTTATGGAGCTGACCTCCGAGCAGGTTGCAGTCCGCTGCGGTGATTGTGCCGAATGCACGGTGAAGTGTCCTTTCGGCGTCCAGGTATCGAGCCGGATGGCGCGGGCGCAGGAATTGTTCGCATGAGGTCCGCCCATTTGGCGCTGCTTACAATCCTTCTGGCAGCGGGGCTGGCACGTGCCCAGGACTACCTCGACTGCCATTTCGTGTCCGGCTGGGAACAGTCCGGGCCAAAACGTCAGTACACAGCTGACAACCTCTACGACTACAAGGATGGCGGCGCCGAAGGTTACCTTCTCTTCAGCTTCGTGCGCATGCAAGGCATCGACTGCAAGTCGGGCGGGAATACGCTGACGATCGACGTCTCGGACATGACCGATGCGGACTCAGCATACGGCATGTTCGCCGCCAACAGTGATCCCCGCCTGCCTATCGCCAAAATCGGAATGGGCGGCCAGATCCAACCCCAGAGCGCCATCTTCGCGAAGGGTAAGTACTACGTCGAAATGGTCGAAATCGACCCCAATCCAAACGGCGACCATACTGCGGAACTGAAGGCTTTCGTAATCAGGATGCAGGAGCGCCTTGAGGGCCGGGACACTGCCCCGGAGGCTTTGGAGTGGTTTCCCAAAGAGAACCTCACCTCCGCGACGCTGGTCCCGGAAAGCGTGCTCGGCCTGCGTCTGCTCAAGCGCGGCTACGTGGCGAAGTACAAGCAAGGACAGGCGTTTATCGTGCTGGAGTCCTCGCCAGAATCCGCCGCAGAGGTCCTAAAGGAGCTCCGGGAGCGGTTTGACACTGCTACACCTGCACCGGTTGGCGACGAGGCGTTCCAGGCGAAGGCACCGTACCTGGACGGAATCTGCATCTTTCGCAAGGGTCGTTACCTTGGGGGGTACGCAAACCTGCCCGAACCCCAGCAAGCTGCTTCCAAGGCCGCTAGGCTCGCCGCCCGCATTCCGTAAGAGACCGATTGGCATGGATATCTATGGTTTGTCCGGCAATCTGCCGGACCCGTCGGAGGAAGACGGAAGTAAAGTGGATTGCTTCTTAACCCACACCTCATGGGACAGCATTTTGGCAGTCTTCGCCATCTTGTTTTCATTCATTTCCTTGCACTTGTAGAGTCCAGCCGGTCCCCATGGGGTTAGCCAGGCATAATGTGACAGTTTCGGCTGCGCCGCGGTCCGCTCCGACCAATGGACGTGAATCATGTGATTCTTGCCAATTGTGGTCCCGCGGAGGAGGAGGGATTCTCTAAGGTCGGATTTCCGATGCCGTCTGGAATCAACCAGATATAGCGATTCTCCCGCTAAAATCAAGGGTTTCGTGGCTTTCACCACATATTGAATCATAAGGCTTTCTAACGCTCTGTATCAATGGAAAACGCTCGAAAGTGTCACACGGAGCCAGGGCAAGTGCAGCAGCATCTATGGCATCGCTAGTAGCACAGATACATGAATCTAATCTCCACGGTCGCCGTGAGGATGTCCTCACTTTCAAGCGGCAGAAGAGAGACCGTACTAGTGCCGCGGTTTTTACCCGCCCATTTAGTGGACGGTCGTTTGCAACGGTATAAGAACTACGGCGGCAAGTCGATCTTGCGCCCACACCGGAGTTGTTAGAAGCCCGTCGGCCTTATTGCGGCAACATCGAACTCTCGCTCCATCGCGATGCCCGCTTCGGCTACAGTTCCTTCTTCAAATAGCCGCCCAACCAGCGTAACGCCATGCGGCACTCGCCTAGGCGGCGTGAATTTCGGCAGCGGGTTCTTCGGGTCGGGCGCCCAATCGCTCCGCGCTTGCGATACTTCCACAAACCCTGCGCGCATGGTTAAAGATGGATGCCCGGTGAAGTTTGTAATCACGAGAAACTCGTCGCGCAGCGAAGGCACGAGCAGCAGGTCAACCTCCGAGAAGATTCGCTCCATCTCCATCGCGACCTTGCGCCTCAGCCTGTCCGCCTGTACAAAGTCCACCGCCGAGAGGAACCGCGATTGGCGAAACGTATTCGGCCACGCATCCGGCACCTGCATCTTCAACCCGTCGACCTTGTGGCTCAGCGTCAGCTCCTCAAACGCCGCCGCCGCCTCCGCAAACAGAATGATGTTCAGCGAGTCGTACGGCCAATCCGGCAGCGACACCTCAACCGGCTTCATCCCCAGCTTCTTCACGGTCTCGAGCGCCGCACGATCCACCGCGGTTGCAGGCGCGGCCTGCATCCACGCCGGAATGTATCCCACGCGAAGACGCGAAATATCGGCGCTGGAATCGAACGCCAGTTTGCACGGAACACTCGCTACATCTGTCGCATCAGGCCCGCTAATGGCATGGAGCACCAGCATCGTGTCTTCGACGGACCGCGCCATTGGTCCCAGCTTGTCGCAGCTCCAACTCAGCGTCATCGCTCCGGTTCGTGGTACTCGCCCATAGGTCGGTCGCAGCCCCGTAACGCCGCATCGCATCGACGGGCTCACAATGCTGCCCTGCGTCTCGCTTCCGATCGCGAACCCCACTAGCCCAGCCGCGACTGCTGCACCCGGTCCTGCGCTTGAACCGGACGAACCCTCTTCGAGTAGCCAGGGATTCATCGTCTGCCCGCCAAACCAGATATCGTTGAGCGCCAAAGCGCCAAGGCTCAACTTTGCGACCAGCACTGCGCCCGCCTCGTTGAGTCGGGCCGTCACCGTTGCATCCTTGTCGGGCACGCGATTGCGATATGGCTCTGCACCATAGGTCGTCGGAATTCCTGCCGTATCGAGCAGGTCTTTCGCGCCCCACGGAATCCCATGCAAGGGGCCTCGATACTTGCCCGCGGCAATCTCCCGATCCGCCGCACGAGCCTGCTCCAGCGCGTGCTCACGCGTCAACGTAATCACACAGTGAAGCTTCGGATCGAACGTCTCCAGCCGCTTCAGATAGATATTGGTTAGCCGCTCCGAGGTAATCTTTCGCGACTTAATCCATGCGGCGAGCATCACGACCGGCGCGAACGCGATGTCCGCATCGTTCGCGGGAAGGCCGGGTACAGGATAGGCGCGAATCGAAAACTCATCCTTTGCCGGGCCGCTCGTCCTTCCCGGCAAAGTGGGATTCCACAGTGTCGCTGGTGCGATCGTCTCCTCGATGTGCAGCTTCCGCGGCCCAACCCGGCGCTCATATACGGAAGCCAGCGATTGCTGCCAATTGCCCGCCGCCTGCGCGAGGTCCTTCGGCGACATCTCGACCTGCACGAGCTTTTCGGCCTCGGAAAACGTCTCCGGCGTCACCACCGGTCCGACCGGCGCAGCCGTTCCAAAGGCAGGCGGAGCTCCTGGCGTCGTTGGCGTTTGCTTTGCTCGTGCGGTGCTGGCAGACATCGCCGCCCCCAACAATCCCAAGGAACCTTTTGCAAGAAACTCCCGACGTGACCGCGGCATAGTGCTCCTTTTTAGGTTCTGCCTGAGTGAAATCGAATGCGACACACTCAGGTATATCACCCGGTTCATACGCAATTGATTCCGCTTCAATCGCCCTGCTATTCACATAAATTGCCGGCACAAACATTGAGTGGGCCAAGCTTACGAGCGGCGTTCCGGCATGGGCGCGACTGCCTGCCCACAATGCCCCTCGGAGTCGCAAGCTCTGATTCCAAAGAAGACGTTGTCCTTCGAGATCGGTAGCGTAGCGGAGTTGTTCGTGTCAGTCGCCCCGTACTTTGCTGCGTCCGTGGCGTACTGCCAATCGGAAGCCGTAGTCTCGCGCCACACAATCTGGTAGCGAATCGGCCCGCGCGCAGCGGAAGGTGGATCCCACTTAAGGATTGTGTCGTTATCGAGGTTTGTCGTAACGATGCGAACGTTCTGAGGCAATCCGGGCGAAGAGGCGAGAGTAGCCAGACCGGCCATATTGAGACGCGCAACCTGCGCGATGTACTCGAAGTCATCGAACTTCAGAAGGTCTCCGTATTCGATGCCGTTTTCGGTTCGGACATGCTGATGTTGGTGATTGAAATTCTCTCTCCACTCGGTAAAGCGGACGGCCGGAAAGCCTTCTGCACTGAACGAACTGTGGTCTCCACCGCGGAGGTAGCGATCGAGGCGCAGTTCCATCACAGGCTCAAACGCCTTCAACTGCCCTGGCTTCGTAGCTACAGTCTTTGACCCGGGCGCCGGAAAGTAGGTTCGGCTGACTGCTAGAACCTCGCGCGCCAGCTCGCGTGATGGAGTGTCGTTTTCCATGCCGAGCGACAGCATCTGCGTGATCATTTCAAGAGGAGCGGTCGGCAGGATGCCCTGCGAGAAGACGCGCACGAGCGACTTGTCCTGCAACGTGTCGCCCGGCGTTGTGTCGCCTCCTACGATGTCATTGTTCAGAACGCCTTCCAACTGCCAACCTTCGCTCTTTGCAATCTTCGCAAGATGACGGCTTCCGTTCAGCCCCTGTTCTTCACCCGCGACGCACACAAAGACGAGGGTCGCGGGAAACTTGTACTTGCTCAAAATGCGGGCGGATTCAAGACTGACCGCGGTTCCACTGGAATCGTCATTCGCGCCAGGAGCCGGATCGTGAGTGTTCATCACATCGGTTTCACGCGTATCGTAGTGGCCCGTCACCAGATACATTCGCTTGGATTGCACCGGATCGCTGCCTCGCAGAATTGCATAGACATTTCGGATAGGTGTCGGCTTTACGATGCGCGGCTTCACTGTCGCCGTACCCGTAGACGGTGGCTCCACGAATGCATCAACCTTGACCTCTAGGCAATTGCCGCAGGCCTTGCTGTAGCTTTCGAACTGCTGCTTGATCCAGTCCGAGGCGGCAAGAACCCCGGTTCCGGGGGGGAGATCGGTCTCAACGCTGGACACCGTGCTGCGATTATTGAACTGAACCAGCATCTCAATGTTGGCGCGTATCTTAGCGGCGGAGACCTCTCTCAGCGCCGCGGCGATCGGCTTGTCCGCTGGAGCCGCAGATATGGGAGTTCCGGCAGCCCTATAGTCGCGAGTGTATCGACCTACATGGGTAGCCAGTTGCGCAGATGTTGCCAGTTGTGACACCCCCAGCAGGAGGAACGGGGCTACCACATTGCGCAAACGAATGGCGAAGCGTCGGGCCGACGTGTCTAAGCGGGCCATAGCAAGACTCTTTCCTTAATGGCTATTGAAGCTATTGAAAACAGCTTTAGCGAGTGCAAAAGTCGCCGATCCGGGATATTGCCACTTCGCCTATTGAGAACGCCGATGACAACATAACGACAATCCGGTGACAATTAAGATCCTCCCATAACGCAATATCTGATATATCTAGATATCATCGTAACCAACTTTAACCGCGACTGCCTCCCAGAGGCTCTCGTATTCTTCGCACCTTCCCCTCAGGACAGCGCTGTCGCGCATCTATTGGAGACCCAATGAAACTCATCCAAGCTCTGTGTTCAGTAACGGTGGCGGCCTTCTTCGCCATCAGCGCGTCGGGTCAATCGACTGCCACTTTGTCGGGCACTGTTTCCGATCCAACCGACGCAGTATTGCCGAATGCGAAGGTCATCGTGCATTCGCTGTCGACCGGGCTGGACCGCATCATGGTGACGGATGCTGCAGGCATTTATGTCGCCGCGTCGCTGCAACCAGGGGACTACAAGGTGTCGGTCACGGCCTCCGGATTCAGTATGGATACGGTCGAAAAAGTGACGCTTGATGTTGACAGGAAGATCACGGTCAATCTCAAGCTCTCACTCGCCTCGACCGGGGCGACGGTAGAGGTACAGAGTGCCGCGGCCTCGCAGATCGAGGCCTCAACCATCACGGTTGGCCAGGTAATCGACAGGAACACCGTGCAAGAGTTGCCGCTGAACGGCCGCCACTTCTTGGATCTCACGGTGCTCACACCCGGAGGTGTAGTCGCTCCGACCGCGGGTAGCCTCACCGCTGCCAGCCGAGGCCTTGGCGCCAACTCCTTCATCACGGCCGGCAACCGCGAAGACTCGGTCAACTTCCAGATCAACGGCATCAATCTCAACGACATAAGCCAGAACCAGATCACCTTCCAGCCGTCGATCAGCACTACCTCCGAGTTCAAGATCAACAACTCCACCTTCAGCGCGGAGTACGGCCGCAGTGATGGCTCGATCGTCACCGTTGCCACCCGCTCCGGCGGCAACAAGTTCCACGGCGAGGCCTTTGACTACTTCCGCAATGAAGCCCTGGATGCGCGCAACTACTTCAACCGCCCCTTCAACCCCACCACCGGGCTTCCCCTGGTTGGCAACACCGGCAATAAGGCCCCACTCAAGCGCGACAACTTCGGCGGCTCTGTAGGCGGTCCAATCTGGAGAGGCCACACCTTCTTCTACGGCAGTTACGAAGGTCTGCGTCAGCATCAGGGCATTCTGCAGAACAGCACGGTGATCTCAGCAGCCAATCAAGCCGCAATTGCCGCCAACAAGGCTGTTCATCCTGCTGCAGCCGCACTGGCCGCACTCATCCCACTTCCGAACAGTGGAAATAACTACGTTTCATTTACGCCCGGCCCGGTCCAGATTGACCAGTTCACCGGTGACGTCCTGCATCAACTCAACTCCAACGATTCTCTGCACGGCTTCTATGCCTTCCAGAAGGATGTCCGCACCGAACCCGCGCTGCAGGGCGACACCATTCCCGGTTGGGGAGACCATCGCAACGCGCATCGCCAGATAGGTACCCTCAGCGAGACTCACGTCTTCAGCCCGGCTACCGTCAATGAAGTGCGTCTCGGCTTCAACCGCATCTCCATCGCCTTCCACCCGGCCAACACCATCGACCCCACCAGCGTCGGCCTCGGCGATGGACTCAGCGGCCCCGTCGGCATTCCCCAAATCACGCTCTCCGACATCGGCCTGGTCTTCGGAGGCCCTTCGGGTTTCCCGCAGGGACGCAACACCACCACGGGTGTCTTGTCGGATACGCTGACCATGCTCAAGGGCAAGCACACCATCAAGTATGGCGGCGAGTTCCGCCGCTACCTCCTGGCCACCTTCGGGGCGAATATCGGCTCACTGACCTATGTGACTTCCACCACGCCAATCAGCAACTTCCAACAGGACACTGCCACCGTCTTCAGCATCCAGCCCAACACCGTCTCCACCCGCAACTATGCTGATTCCGTGGGAGCGTTCTTACAGGACAATTTCAAACTCACACCCACCTTTACTCTCGAATATGGTCTGCGCTTCGAGTGGAACGGAACGCCGGTAGAGGGTGCGAACCGCTACGCGGTCTTCAATACCACCAACGTCACCCTCACTCAGGTGGGGACAAACGGACTCGCGGCCAACGGCGAGTACGGCCAGAACTACAATCTGGAGCCACGGCTGGGATTTGCCTTCGATGTCTTCGGCAACGGCAAGTCCGTCGTTCGCGGCGGCTATGCCTACCTGGTGGATCAGCCGGTTGCCTTTCCATCGGCGCTGGGAACCAATCCTCCCTTCAGCACTGCGGTCACCTATAACGGTGCTGCGATTCCGGTCTCCTCGCTCTATACCTCGGCGGCGGCCTCTGGCCTGGCGATCGTCATGGACAACCCCAACTACAAGAATGCGTACATCGAGAGCTTTAACCTGAACGTGCAGCAGGCTCTGCCATGGGGCATCGTCGGCTCGCTCTACTACGACGGATCGGTAGGCAGACACCTGCTCATCAACACCAACGCCAACCAGGTAACCGGCCCTGCAGGCGCGACCGGGGCTACGCAGGTGCATCCGTTCCTGACCCTCTCGGCCTCGAGTCCAATCGCGGCCGGTAAGGCCATCGCCTCCAACATCTCCGAGAGAAACAGCATCGGCATCTCCAGCTATAACGCACTCTGGGCCGTGCTCAGCAAGAACATGAGCCATGGTCTCGAGTTCAACATGAACTACGAGTGGACGAAGTCGATGGACCTCAACTCACTCGGGTCGCAGGGTGGCCTGGTCCTGCCCGACAGCAACAACCCCCGCGGAAACTATGGTCTGTCGGACTTCGACGTGCGTCAGCACTACGCCGGAACGGCAATCTACGCGCTGCCCTTCAAGGGCAACCGCCTGGTCTCGGGCTATCGGCTAACGACCATCGTCCAGTACCAGACCGGCAACCCAGTCAACATCACCGCGGGTAGCTCGAACTTCAACGGCGTCACCGGCCTCGTGCGCGCCACCCAGATCGGCCACATCGTCACGAGTAAGTCGCAGGTTCCTGTTGCTGGTTCACCGAGTTCCTTCACCAACGTCACTTTCATCCAGAACAGTGGACAGACAAACTACGGCGGCACAGTTTGCAACATAACCAACCAAACCTCAGCCTGTGTCTATCAGATTCAGGAGACACAAACCGGCCCCAACGCGGCCACTTCGGCCGTCGGAGCTGCCGGCCTTACTACCGCCTATACGGGTCTCGGCACCATGCAGCGTAACGCGGTGACCGGCCCAGGATTCGCGGATATCGATCTCTCCGGTGAGAAGGAGACGAAGATCTTCGAAGGCCTCACCTTCACTCTTCGCGCCGATGCCTTCGACATCCTCAACCACCCCAACTTTGGTCAGCCGTCGGGCAATGTTCAGTCCTCGACCTTTGGCCAGATATCCTCAACCCGCTTCGCCACCAGCGACGGCGGATCATCGCGGCAACTTCAGCTCAGTGGTAAGTTCATCTTCTAAAGGTCAACGCCCAGGGCGTGCGCTTTGCGGAAGGTTCCGCGAAGCGCACGCCTCTTCTTCTATCATTGGAAGATCGCAGGGGCTCGCGCCTGCATCCCACGGTGCGCCGCCCACTCGCGTAGTGGCGGGCTGAATCGAAAATCTTGCTCTCGAGGTGACCATGCGCCGTCGCACGTTTCTCACCACGCTTCCGCTTGCAGCGGCCGGTTCGACATCACTGGGGCAGCGCCTCGCCGCGCCGGGACAGGGCGATGCTCCGCACACTCCAGGCTCCGACAGTCCCGCAAAGTATCAGGCCCCCGGCGCCGAGAGTTTTCTGCGGCCAGACGTCCATGCAGGCGACCGGCCCTCAGGCGCGAGCTTTGCCAGCCGCTCTCCCGCCCTGGGATGTTCTGGCGCGGCGGGTACTGCTCATCCGTTAGCAACTCAGGCGGCAATCGAGATGCTGCGCCGAGGCGGTTCTGCCGTCGATGCAGCCGTGGCGGCGAATGCGCTACTGGGTTTTGTCGAGCCGGTCAGCTCAGGCCTCGGCGGCGACTGCTTTGCCTTGCTCTGGGACCCGAAGCAGGCGAAGGTAGTGAGCATGGCGAGTTCGGGTAAGTCGCCGAAGTCGCTTTCTCTCGCAACCGCGCGGTCTCGGGCAAAGCAAGGCGTGCTTCCCAGACTGGGAGCGGTGACAGTATCGACGCCGGGTTCGCTCGGTGGCTGGTGGGCGCTGCATCAGCGCTACGGCAAGCTGAAGTGGGCTGAGCTGTTTGAACCCGCGATTCACTACTGTGAGGCCGGCGACCCGGTTCCGCAGATCATCGGCTACTACATCAAGCGCAACTTGGCGGCATTTGTAAAACCGGGATCGGGCGTGGAAGAGACAGCAAACGCCATGCGCACCTACGCGCCTTCGGGCACGGTTCCTAACGAGTACGATATCCGTCGCAATCCAGATTTGGCGCACACTTATCGACTTATTGCCGCTGGTGGCCGCGACGCTTTCTATGACGGTCCGATCGCGGCGACCATCGATGCGTACTTCAAACGCATCGGCGGATGGCTATCGAAAGAAGACCTGCGCGAGCATCAGGCCGAGTGGATCGACCCCCTCGTGACCAGCTATCGCGGTGTCGATGTGTATGGCATGGGCGCAAACACACAGGGATTGGCGACGCTCCAGATGCTCAACATCCTCGAACAGTTCAACCTGAGAGAGATGGGCTTTCAATCGCCTCAATCCCTTCATGTGCAGATTGAGGCCAAACGATTGGCTTACGAGGACCGGGCGCGCTATTATGCCGATCCGCATTTTGCCAGTATCCCGGTCGCATGGCTGAACTCGAAGGAATACGCAAAAGAAAGGATGAAGCTCATCAGGCTCGACCGGATTCTCGATCCGGTACATCCAGGACAGGCGCCGAGCCACGGCGATACTACCTACTTCACCACGGCTGATAACGACGGCATGATGGTGTCGATGATTCAGTCGAACTTCCGCGGCATGGGATCGGGTCTAGTGGCCGATGGGCTGGGCTTTATGTTTCAGGACCGCGGGGAGCTTTTCTCTCTGCAGGATAGGCATCCCAATATCTATGCGCCGGGCAAGCGGCCGTTTCAGACCATCATCCCTGGATTCGCTGCGAAGGGCGACGTCCCCTGGATGTCGTTCGGCGTGATGGGTGGCGACATGCAGCCACAGGGGCAGACCCAGATCGTGTTGAACCGGGTGGATTACGGGCTCGACGTTCAGGCCGCTGGCGATAGCCCACGGTGGCACCACGAAGGATCGTCGCAGACCATGGGCGAGGATCTCGCCGGCCTTCCATCCAAAGGCCTGCTGCGGCTTGAGGCAGGAGTTCCGGTGGAGACACGCAATGCGCTGATCGAGCTCGGTTGGTCGATGGGAGCAAGCGATGGTGGGTTCGGCCGATACGAGTGCATCGAGAATCGCAAGCAGGGAACGGATCGCGTGTACGCTGCCGCGAGTGAGATGCGGGCCGACGGAGTAGCGCTGGCTTACTAGTGCCAGGACAGCCCCTTACCTGCCTGCGCGTATCAAGCAGCTAAGAGACCAAGGGCCTCTACCATACATCAGCTAAAACGCCCTCGGAACGCGCGATGATTGCGCTCGCCATGCAATTCCCAACTACGTTCATCATCGTGCGGCCCAACGGGAGCATTCCAGATAACAGATTGGCGGCATAGAAAGTCTGTCAACCGAAAATGATATTTCAAGTACTACAGGGTGAGTTGCATAATCTGCATCGCAGATTGAGTAGAATGTGAGAATTCCCTATGCAATCCATGAAGAAGATTTACGCTCCGCAAAATCTGACCGCGCTGGCATACGAAAGCATCAAGAGCTACATCCTGCGGGAAGATCTGGATGAGGAGACCAAACTGACGGAGGAGTCTCTCTCCAACCAGCTTGGCATCAGCAAATCTCCTGTCCGGGAGGCGCTGAATAGTTTACACACCCAAGGCTTGATTCGAATTGAATCGCGGCGTGGCGCCTATCTGCGCCGCTTTACAGCGCAAGAGGTGAAAGACCTCTACGACCTTCGCGAGGCGCTTGAAGTCTATGCCGTGGGCGCAGCGATCGTGACCCCCGAGTTGTTGTCCGAGTTGCGCGAAAGCACCAAACGCACCCGCAAGTTTCTCAAGACGAATGATCGGATGAAACACATCGAAGAAGATACGAAGTTCCATGGATTGATCGCTCTTGCAACCGGCAATGCTGAGCTATGCCGCGTTCTGGCAAACATACAGAACCAGATATGGTTGTGCCGGCGCAAGACCTACGAGCTGTCCGCTTCCACCGCTCCGAGTGCACATAAGGCGATTCTCGAAGCACTGGAGAAGGGCAGCCTCAAAGAAGCCCGGAGTGCCATGCGCAGTCACATCGCTCTGGTGCGGCAACGCCTGATCAGTTTCATACAACAGAAGAACGGATTGTCTTAAGGTAAGGATTGAGCGCTCCAGCGAGATCGACTGGAGGTCAAGTTCGAGATTCCGAAGGGCGACTACGGCTGCGTCCGGGCCGATAGCCACGACCTGAGATGCAGCGTTGACGTTTACCGTCTCCATCGCGCTGCCAACTTTCAACTCGAAGTTTAGAGCGACGTCGCTACCGATCGTAACGTCGACGTTCTCTTTTCCGTTCGCCAGGCAACCGATCTGTTTGACCGGCTTGATCTAGCCCTTATCGGCATAGGCTCGATGGAGCCGTCGCCTTTCCTGGTTAGCAGCGGCAACGCCTTCTCTCCCGGAGAGCGGCGCGAGATGCTCCGGCAGGGCGCCGTCGGCGACATCTGCCTGCGCTTTTTCGACCAGATGGGCAAACCCATCAAGTCAACGCTTAATTCCCGCGTCATTAATATTGAACTTGAGGCCCTCAAGCGGGTCGGGCACGTCGTTGCCGTTGCGGGCGGTCCAGGAAAGGTTGCTGCAATCCTGGGAGCGTTGCGGAGTCAGCGCATCAATGCCCTGATTACCGATCGGCAGACTGCAGAGAGCCTCCTCGGTGCGGAATCTGTTTGATATCCCGGCCGGATGATTGGGGACTTGATCGTGAACTCTGGAGAACGTCATGTGAATCTGTGCCTCGTCACAGCTCAACCGGGGGAGGATCGACGTCATTCTCTAACTCGAAGGATTTGCTTGACCGTTTGGGCATTCTGGCCCATTTGGCACTTCTGGCCTTTTTTTTAAATGCGTAAGTCAATGATTCCATTAGCGGAGCGGGAGACCGATCCCGTCTCTGGCCACCACATTCTCACCTGCACATTGGCGCCCTGCGACTCCACCTTCAAGCTGAACGCAGTGCTCGCTGCCGTCGTGCGGCAACTGCGTCGCGGTCCCACCCGCGATTTTGAACGTGCTGCTCCTCGCCGAGATCAGGCCACTGCCCGTCGCCGTAAGTGGGTAGCCGGCGTAAGTCGACGGTAGTCAGTCCTGGCAACGTGGAATGGCCTGTTATCGCCAACTAAGAATCTACACATTCGGTTTGAATCGTCAAAGATTACTTGGGCCAAAGCTCAAACAACCTCGGCGCGGCCATCTGTATAGATTTCACATCGGAGCTTAGGAGGCAACGCATCCAGCGCGACTCTGCGCTCACGATCTCACAAAGATCTGCTTTCATGTCGTGATCGTACAAAGCGAGCGTGAAGAATTCATGGAAGGTGCCCTGCGCCAGTGCGAGTACGTGGTGAGAGTCAGCGTGAGGACGAGCGCGAGAAGTCGGGGTCTTCCAGGAATCCGTCGGATCATCGTGCGACCTCCGTAGACAGGAGAACATCGTACCCTAGATGGAAAGGGTCGAACCGCACCAGCACGTCGCGGGTCAGCATCTGCCCGCTGGGATCCGGACATCTCGCGGGCAGCGGCGTTCTACCAGGTGTCGCGGGTGGCGGCGGACCGGCACCTGGGGGAGGACGCGGCAGGGAACCTGGTGGCGGTGCACGTGACGCCGCGGCAGTTCGGGTTGCTGGGCGAGCCTCGGGTGAATGTGCTGGAGCTGAACCTGGATCTGGACAAGGTGGCACCGACAGGTTCGAAGTAGTTGAGGGTCCCTTCCCTGTGGCAGCTCCTTATGGCTGCGGTGTGTCACGTTTTCTCGTGAGGTGCTCGAAGTCGGAGAACACGTCATCCGCGTGAACGGAGATGTAGTGGCGCAGATCGGCGGTTGGCGCGTATATAAGCGTCGCCCCATCGGTGTCGACGAACGCCAGGGGAAGGCTATCCCACTGGTTCTGCTTGTCGATCTCTCCCTTGTCCAACGTCGCATAGGCGAGGTCATCGCCCGCAACTCTTAGCTTCACAATCACGTGGGCGGGAAAGGCCCCAAGCGGAAGGTCGAGCTTTGCGCCATCGATCGCCTGGTCCTTGAACTCCATGTCCATATAGAGCTGATCCCCCAGCCGCACGAAGTTCACTTCATAGTTCTGCACAAACTTATTGTCGGGACTGGATATCGCCAAGGTGTATTCGTGAGCGCCGGATTTCTGCAGATTGAATTCGGATTCGCCCTCTTTGCCTGCTTCGATCCAGGTGCCCTCCAGCGCAGGCTCCACGACGGCATCGTCGCTGGTATACAGGGGATGTACCGAGTTCGGCCCGCAGCCAGATAGAACGAGGCAAACAAGAGCAGCAAGCGGCAGCGCGAGCGTTTTCATGGCTCCTCCTCCGCCGGGCGCCCTACGACCTTTCCGTGGGCAATCTCCGGCGTCTACTACGGAGAAGCGCCATTCCGGTTCAGGAATTACACCCCTGGCGGAGTTTTTGTGGCCGGCCCAGCTTTTCGCTGGACGCGCCGCCCCATCGCCAGCCGGAGATAGGAAGACCGGCTGGCACCGAGCATGAGCGTAATCCCCACCACCAGCAGCGCAATCGGCCAGGTGGCGCGGCTGTGAAAGAAGTCCTGCTGCAAACGCACGATTCCGATTGCCAGGAAGAACAGCCCGGTGGCGAAGAAGTTCTTCATCTGTTTCGGGATGCTGCCGAAGACAAACGCGCACGCCACAATCGGCAACAGAATCTCAAATGTCCTTGCCTCGCGCCGCATTGCGATTTGCGCGGGCGATTCGTCCCAGAGCCGGGACGCTTCGAGCCCCAGCAGGAGCAAGGACGTCATAACGTGTCCCGGAATGACGAACCGGAAGGACTTGGCCACCATGCGCAGTTGGGAGGAGTGGAAGCGCTCGAAGACGCTCTGCAGGAGCAGATAGATTCCCGCGTTGATGATGAAGAGGTACTCGATTTGCCCACGCGTCCACGGCGCCACGGACTGCAGCCACTTGGCATAGGGCTCGTGGAAGAGGGCCACGCCGCTGAGCGCTGCGAATGTGAAAGTGACGGCCAATGGATAGAAGTAGCGGGAATCGGCGCCGCGACCCGAGCGCTCGAGTGCGAACGCGGCCACGAAGAAAGCGAGGGCGATCGGAATCAGGTGGAAATAGATCCTGCCGGGGTCGTTGTCGAACCATTCCAGCATGCCGAGGCGGAGCAAGGTGACCAGGCTGAACAGGGCCGCCATGACCGCAAATACGAGCGAGAAGACGGAGCTGCGCGTGAACTGCCGCAGCCACACATATACGGGAAGGGAAAGCAGGAGTGCCCACCACAGTTGCGCATTGGTGGTTTTCTTGAACGAATCGAAGCGGTAGAAAAGTTCGAGGTCCTGGCGGCCTTTTGTGAACGCCGAGAAGATGCCGTATTCGCCCATGGTCACGAGCAATGCGACCGGCAACAAAAGACAGAACGCAAGCAGGTATGCGATGGAAAAACGGAATTGCCCGGTCTTCCAGCTTCGGATGCCCAGATACGCAGTGGGTACGGCAACGGCACTCACTACGAATACCGAGAGAGGGCCCGAAAGTGCAGGGACCTTAAACAGGAAGACCAAGGCTGCCCCGACGACCAGCAGCCACGCGCCGAGGTAGAGGCTGACCTGAGAGAACGACAGCCTCCGCGTCTCCATGATCCACGCGTCCTCGGGCTCGGTAAGGCGGCCGTATGCCTTGCGCAGCGCGTCGTACTCCGAATCGGAGACGACCTGGTCGTTCTTCCAGCCGTCCAATTCCCGCAGGTGCCCTTCGATCCGGCCGGCGATCAGGCGGGAGTAGGAGGCCGGCACACCGAGGACCTCCTGCCCGGCGAGATAACGCTCAATGTCCTCGGCCATTTCGCGGGCGGAATTGTAGCGCTCGGCAGGATTCTTCTCGAGAGCCTTCAGGCAGATGTTCTGGAGCGCGCGTGGGAGTGAGGAGTTCAGGCGGCGCGGCAGGACCGGTTCGCGATCGCGAATGGCCCCGATCAGTTCCATGGGGCTCTCTCCGTGGAAGGGGAGCGATCCGGTGAGCACCTGGTAGAGGATTGTTCCGAGGGAAAAGACGTCGCTGCGCGGATCGAGGGAGGTATCGCCGCGAGTCTGTTCCGGCGAGAAATAGTCCGGCGTGCCGACGATGGCACCGGCGTGGGTGACGCGACTTTCCAGGTCGCCGACTTCGAGTGCGAGTCCAAAATCGAGCAGCTTGGGATCAAGGTCGGGCCCGACCAGGATGTTGGCGGGCTTGAGGTCGCGGTGGAGAAGGTTGTGCTGATGCAGGAACTCGACCGCGAGAACAACCTTCTGCACCAGTTCAACTTTTTGCCGCAACGGCAACGGGCGCGCCACCTCGGTGAGTGGACTCCCCTCCAGGTACTCCATTACAAAATGGGGCGTTTCGTGGGGTTCGCCGAGGTTGTAGATCTGGACGATGTTGGGATGGCTCAGCCGGGCCATGGCGCGGGCCTCGCGCATGAAACGCTCGCGAAGGGTTGGATGATTTGTGTATTGCGCCTTCAGGGTCTTGATGGCGACCTTGCGCCCCAATCGCTCATCTACGGCAAGAAACACCCGGCCCATTCCGCCGGATCCGATCTCGCTGAGAATCCGGTTGCCGGAGAGCCGGCCGATGGGTAATTCGTGGGAGTCCACCGCTTCGCTCTCGGGTGGGCACTCGGTGAAGACATCCAACTCGTGCAGCGTCTCGATCTCGCGACGCAACGCGGCTTCAAGACCAGGGTGCCGCCTGCAGAAGCTGCCGATGTCGACAGGATGTTCGCTCGATATCAGGTCAACGTAGTCCGCGAGTGCCTGGGCAAGAGCATGTTCGGCGTCCGTGTCCTGGGATGGAGAATTGTCCCCCAGGTTCTCGGCACTTCGATCTCCGCTCTGGTTGGTACGGTTCACTCTTTCCTCTTGCCCATCGCACGCAGACGCTGGAGAGCGCGGTGCAGCAAGACCGCGACCGCCTCGCGGCTTCTGCCCATCTGTGTTGCCATCTCCGCAGAGGAAAGTCCTTCTACCTTGGCCAGGAGGATCGCTTCCCGATAGTCGGGCGGCAGAGCGTCCAATCGCGCGAGCAGATTCCGGATGCTCTCGTTCTGCATCAGGATTCGGCTTGGAGTGGTTGGATCGGCCGGTTCCGGTCCGTCGGGGTTGCTGGCGGACCGAAAGCGCACCAACTCCACCGCGCGGCGCTTTTGCCGCGCCTGCGAGCGGGCCTCGTCCGCGACGAGATGGTCGGCGATACGGGAGAGCCAGCTCATGAAACTGCCCGGACAACGGTAGGTGAAGCTTCCGATATCCTTTGAGGCAGCGAGAAATACTTCCTGCAGGATGTCGTCCACTTCGACGCGCTCACGCAGACGTTCACTCAACTTGTAGCGGATGAGTACGGCCAACCGAGGCCTGTAGGCCGCAAAGAGCTGGCCGAAAGCGGTCTCATCTCCCGCGCGGAACCTCTCGACCAGATCAAATGTGGATGTAAAGGACGACACACCCATCTGCAACTCCCGGTTATTGGCCCGAGTATACGCCAGCGGCAGAGGCGGCCGGATTCGAGGCGCGGGGAAATGCGCTGGAGCTGAATCTCGACCTGAACAAGATGGCGTCGATGACTTCGAAGTAGCTAGAGCCTCTTGGAGTTGCTGTGTCTGGCAAGACGGAACCAGAACCGGTTTGTTTCCCAACCCACAGCTTCTGAAACAGCGCTGTGTGATCAACGGCCTGCGTGCACATTCAGGCAAATAGGCTGTCGTATACAGCAAATGTCCGCTCAACCATTCGAGAATTTGGAAAGTGGTCAAGGGCTCGCTGGCGCCTTGCGATACCCATTGCCTCCCGTTTCCGGCCATCATGAATCAATTCTCCCACCCGCTGTGCAAGTTCGGCAGGTGAGGCGGGAGGAACGAGCCAACCTGTTTCGCCATTCTGCACCAACTCACAAAGTCCCTCAACGGCGCTTGCAATCACGGGCAAACCTGCGGCCATTCCCTCCAATGCCGCTACACCAAAGCCTTCGTCCAGAGATGGCAAAACGAAAATGTCCCAACCTGCCATGACAGACGGCAGGTCCTCTCTCCAACCGAGGAAGGAGACAATGCCAGATACGCCGAGTTGGCGACTTTTCTGTTCCAAAGCACCTCGTAAGGTACCACCGCCTGCGATTTCTAAGCGGAGGTCAGGAAACTCAGGTGCGAGGACGGCTAGTGCCTCGATGAGGTAGTTAAGTCCTTTGATCAATTCCAAGCGACACGCCGTTCCGATTACTACTCCTGCGTGTGCCGGGCGTGGAACAGAAAAGTCGGATACGTTGATCCCGGGATATATCACCACGGCATTTGGGTCTTTGGAATAATCCGCTATAACTCGCAATTGGCTTTGAGTACGTCTCGCCTAGGCAAGTCGCAACTGGGCGCGACAACCCCAGTGAATTCCGAAGCACGCCGTGAAGATTGCGCACTATCCGTGCGCCAGTAAGCAGATGTCCCATACCAGTAAGCAAGCGTCCTCCAGTGTGCTGATGAATGACACTGAATTCGATCGAACGCAGCAGTGCCGCATACCGTGCCGACCCCCAAGGATCTCGCGCACTACCGCTCCAATTGATGCAGGTCGATTTGACACCCACTTGCTGCAGGCGCTCGGCAAGCTCGCCCTCTCGAAGAAAGCAAGCGTGGATCTCGTACCTTGCCGGATCGACTGCAACAGCCAAGCTTTCAAGCATTCGAAAAATGCCCATCCCAGCTGGTTCAGCTGTACCCAAAACATGCAGGACTCGTCGCGGTTTCATCGGATTGTTTGCCTGGGCATGCGATGTACTTTCCAC
This sequence comes from Granulicella sp., assembly GCA_003133205.1. The sequence continues at coordinate 41,733 of PKWK01000347.1, forward strand.
ACTCGATTCTGAAAATCGGGTTCTATTCGCATTGTATTGCGCTGATAGCGCGATGTGGTTTCCGCTTCCCAAGAACCAATTCTTCAACGATCACATTGGTCGTGGGAACATTGCATCTGAACTGTGTCGCCTCCGGAACCGATTATCTGAGCACAGCTAGGCAATTAGGAGAGAAGTATGACGCGGCCCTTGGATCAAGGGAGTCTTTGCCACAGCTTTCGCCAGGACCCATTTGGCGTTTACTGACAAAATTGACACGCCAAGGCAGACCAAGAGTTGCGAGTGGGCTAATGCGAAAGGAATCGAAAGCGCCGAAGTGCGCTTGCCAATCGCGATCGCAGGCGAATATGTATACGGATCCAATCAAGCGGGCTCGTGCCAAATGCTGCGCGAAATTCGATGTCGACTAGAGTATCGCCTGGATGGACCATGGTGCGCCTCAGTAGCAGGGGATCTGTCCAGAAATCGTTCAAGCCTTCTTCGCACGTAAAGGCGAGGGGAAAACTCCATCTACCGATCCGCGAATCCGATCATCGAAGGCTCCAAAAGGATAAGCAAAAGAGAGAGGTCTAAAACCTGCTTTGCTCAGGTCCTCTTTTGAGCCTATGAGTTCGTCAGACACTGCGCCGTCGGGAATAGCAGTCAGGTCGGGATGTGTTCGAGTATGCGCCCCAATTTCAACTCCGCGCGCGGACCAATGTTGAAGTTCCTCCATCGTCATCATGGGCAGGCCGTCCCATGAGGTCACGCTCCCTACTTGCCCGGTGATCACAAAGACCACGCTTAGGGAACCGAACTGCTCGAGCACCGGGAAGGCGTGATCGGCAGTGTCTGAATAGGCGTCGTCGAAGGTGAAGATGATCGGTTTTTTCGGAAGACCCTCGCCGGTCGTGCACCACGCAAGCCATTGTGCGGGCGTTATCGCTGTGTATCCTCGCCGAGGAAGAAGCAGCAAATACCTGTATGCGAGGTGGCTTTGATGAAAGCGCCATTTACAAACATGCTAAAGCTGCCTGTGGCGTGCTAGCTCGTTCCATGACGCCCTGGATCTGCACGAGTCTAGCATTAGATCGCGTTCGGCCGTGAACCATCATGCCCGCAGTAACCACGCCAGTGCGGGCATAGGATTTTTCGCAGTCCTGACTCGACGGACCGCGCATGTTGCCTTCCATGTATGCGAGACCTGGGCATCGCGTGCAGGATCCTCCGCCATGCGAACAGGTGGAGCAAACCGGCAAATCGTTCATCGTAATCGATCGAACGTCATTCATCTGCGGTGAGTGCTTCCAGATGTCGATGAATCTAGTTGTGCGCACGTTGCCGGTGGGGAGCGGGAATTGCACGCAGGGATAAACATCCCCATACGGCGAGACGTAGCAGAATGTGTGGCTCGCGCTGCATGGCAACGTATCCATGGCGTCCTCCTGGGCGAGCGGCCCGGAGGGCGGGGCGCAGAACTCCTCCGCGGTGGCGCCCAAGAGGGAAGCATCCCGGAACACTTGTTCAAGATTGGCGCGTTCGATGTTCAAGTTCAGGATTGAACGGTCGCCATCCATCATAGGAGTAATGGTAGGGTCGACGGTATACGTAGCGCCTACTTCGGCGGCCAGGGCCTGCACACCGGAATAATCCTGAAAATTATCGCGCATGAGCACGTTGGCGAAGATCACCTTGACGCCGCGCTCCACCAGGAGCCTGGCCCCCGCCATTGATTTTTTGAGCGACCCGGGCAGCTTGGTGATGGCGTCATGCACCTCCGGGCGATGCGAGTACACGCTGATCTGCACGGATTCAGGCGCCAGCGTGTGGATCCGGTCGGCCTCCGCCTCATGGATCATGACCGCGTTGGTCTTCAATTTCACGCAGAACATGAGTTGGCGCGCGTGCTCGACAATTTCGAAGAAGTCGCGCCGCATGAGGATTTCGCCGCCGCTGATGGTGAGGAAGAAAACTCCGGCCGCAGCCATCTGTTCCAACAGATCCTTGATCTCGGCAGTGTCCATCTCGCCGTGGTCGTTGTGATCCAGGTAACAGTGCACGCATCGCTCATTGCAGCGATAGGTCAGGTCGAGCTGGACGCCGAGCGGAATCCCCAGCCGCAGAGCTGTGCCGCTCATCTCCTGTATCAGTGAACTCATGGCGTCACCTCGATCGGTATGTTGGAGACTTTCAGGATACCCTCCTGCGCTAAACCTTCCACCAACTTCTCGGCATCGCGCAAGGCTACGTCCCGATCAACTTCGAACTCCGCGCAGACGTGCTGCTCAACGATCTCTGAGAGCGGCGTCATGCCGTCTGCCGCCTGCCAGATCGCTGCCGCGGTTTCATTCAAGCTGAACAGTTTTGAATCGCGGGCGGACAAGATCATCATCTCTTCACCAATCATCCGAGCTGCGACTTCCCTGGCTCGAGCGATATAAACGGGGCTCATGCGATTACCTCCCAGACACGAGAATCGGGAACGAAAGTCAGACGCCGAATCGGAACCGTCCGCACCAGTTCATAAACGGAGTCAAACACTCGCCCGACTAACTCAGAATCGTGTGCAAAAAAGAGGACACTCCCGAGCAAGGCACGCGTTGCATCCGCGTCGCCGACCGGTTCTATTCGGTTCACCGGACCTTGGGCGAGCAGATACAGCGCAGCGAGTGGCGCGCGCACGTTCTCCCCCGGCTGCCCGAGTTCTCCCGCAAAGGGAGTGCCGTAGGCAACATACCCGTCGCCTTCGCGGCGGAGATAGGAGATTTCGTCCGTGAGCAGGGTGACATCCGGAGGAGCGAGGCGCGAAATAGTCGTTTTGCCAGCCCCCGAGACCCCTGCGAACAGGAATGCCCGGCCATTGCGCACAGCGCTGGCGGCGTGAACCAGAATCCCGCCCTGCTTGGCGAGCAGCAAAGAATGCAGGATGCGGAACGCGGCGTCGATCGCATAAGGGGTCGCGGCCTGACGAATGTGCCCATGGCGCAAGGCCGGGTCTAATTCCGCGTGGAAATCACCACGCTCCAGAACCCATCGGCCGCCTTCGAGACGCACGCTCAAGTCTTGGTCGGGGTCGATTGCGCCGTGGATCGTGCCGGAAGGAGAGATCTCGACCTCCAACTCGAAGACAGGTTCTGCGGCGGGATTCACGAAGCCTCCATAACGGTTCCCGAGTATCTGAAGAAACTCCGGGTTGTCCGTACGCACGACGATGGGCATGCCGCCGATCTCGACGACCACGTCGCACACCTGGGCAGCACCCATCAATTGACCCACGACAGTTTCGACCGTCTGCGCAGGCTGAGCAGTATCCGTGTGCATAGCTCCGAGTGTCGCACGATCGAGGAGCCGATGCGATGCCACCAAACCCTGGTCGGGGCCACCGGGCGACCGTCCCGCAGAATGGAAGTCACATCACCCAGGATCTCGTCATGGCGGAATGGGGGGTCATCGAAGCGAAGCGAATCCCCACGAGTGATGACACCATCGCCATGTTTCCCGATCAGCCGGTGCGCGACAAACGCCTGGTTGCGGTAGCACAAGATAATCCGGCCGGTGCGCAGTTCGGATGCGCTTCGCCGCCGCACGGTCAGGATGTCGCCAGGCCAGACCGAGGGGAGCATGCTGGTTCCGGTGACTCGCAAACGGACTTCTCCAAATCGGCGAATGACCTCCGCGGTGAGGTCGCGTTTGGCTGCATCTTGCAACTCTCCGGTTAGGTCCATCGGCTACGAAGTCTTCCGGTTGCTATGGCACGATCCCTGCGTGGACTGCACCTTGCCGCAGCTCAACGCTCCTGTTTCAAAGAGGTGTTCGTGGCGAAAAGTGGGCTTCGCGTAGGGCTTCCTGAGGGAACCCTGGTCTTCCGCCGCTGATGTAACCTGATCCGTCTGCTCCGATTCGTTCATTTTTTCCTCATGCCCCCATTGCACCCTGATTGCGCTCGCTCATTGAATTAAGCATAGCCGCCAGCATAGCCGGCTATGCCCGAATATCGCCAATGACACTTACGGCACTGATTGCGATGTCTGCACCGCGCACCCTCCGAAACCGCTCCCTGAGCCTCCAGTTGTTCCCGCGCAGAACTCGTCGGCCAAGGGCGTGAAGTAGATCTGGGATTCTGGTGAAGGTGAAGTGGCTCCGCTTCCCGCCGTATTGTCGATGACGATGCCGCTGGAGCCGCTGGCTGACGCGATCCCCGCGTAGGCCGTGGTGGGTACGGACAATGTGCCAGGTGTAGTGGAGGTGCCCCCGGTGGCAACGATGAAGTTGTACACGCATGCGCCCGTGCACGCGGCGGAGAGATCGGTGGTAGTGAGAGTGCCAAGCGCGCTCACGCTGAGATACATATAGTCGTTGGTGCTGCCGCCGCTGCCCCAGATTTCGGTGACCGGCGAACAGGTCGCAGTGCCGGAAGTCAAGGGTGTGATGGCTATGCCGGCAATGCCGACTACGTTTGGGCTGGCCACGATCCCACCGTCGGCTTGCAAGGGCACGTACGACAACCTCGGTACAGAGGAAGCCGCTGGGGCGCAGCCCCAAAGATTTCCCGTTGTTCCCTCCGTGCCAACCAGGTAAATTTGGTCGAACGCTCCGTCGTACATGGTGGGGGTCGTGGTGGTCGCTTTGCCGTATACAGATTCTTCGCCGCAGTTTGTTCCCGACCAGGCGCTCACGCTAGTCGGATTGCAGGCTCCGTTGCCTATGGTTGCGTTACTGGCAGCGAACTGGAAGACACCGCTGCACCCAAACCCGGCGGCCCCGGGGCGGCAGCCAGCGTTGCTTCTAGTGTTTGCATCCCCCCCCACGAACACATAGACCTTCTCGGTGGTGGAATCGACCATGGGACCGTCGGCGATGCCAAAGGTGACGGAGGCATGGGTAAGCTTGCTGCTGGTCATCTGGTGAACGGCGGTAAGGGCATTATAGGAGTAAAGGAATCCGCCCGAGTCGGCCACAAAGATGTTTCCGGATGTCCCGGAATCGTATACCGGGCTGGTCAGCACATTGCCGCTCACCGAAATCGGCCAGCCGCCGGTGGTGACTTCGCCGGGAGTTTCATTGAACACTCCAGTGAATTTGTGGAGTGTTCCGGAAGCGTCGCCCACGTAGAGAGTGTCGGAGTCGTAATCGTAAAACGGCGCGGAGATTATGTCTTGATTGCCATTCTGGAAGGCAACGCTGATCAGGCAGGAGCCAACCGCTGGGCAGTTGGTAGCGTTCCAGGCGGTGTTCAACACGGCGCCAGCGGTGGTATTCGTGTACTCCTTGTCCGGGGTATAAGCCGCGGCCGGAGTGCCTTGGCTCGCGTGCCAGGCGAGGATGCGCAATACCGCAGCAGCACCCGGGGTTGGGTTCTCGATGAATGCAATCTTCGTCCCGTCTCCTGAGATGACTGTAGAGGTAAGGGCCGCGCCTGTTCCGGTGAAGTAAGCCCAGTAAACCGAAGGCACCGTTCCGCTGCAGTCGGAGTCGTACAGATTGCTGTACGCAACGATGTTAGCCTGCCCGGCCGAGACGCCTGCCGCCCCGGTATTGTAGGCGACCCAGTCACTGCAACTCGAAGTAGTGGTATCGAAAGTGAACTTTGCGGGGTACTGGCCGGCACCTACCGTGGCGCCGGGTCCCATGTCCATGCTCCAGTCAGTCTTCAGTACCTGCCCTCTCCGATGGCCCCGTTCCGGCACTGGCCGCTGCCGCAGGCTCCGCCTCAACTGCTGGATCTTGTAGCGCCGGTCGTTGACGATCTTGCTCCACTTGCCAACCGTCCGGTTCCGCATAGCGTCGTCGAATGTGCCTGGATTGGAGAAGAGAGCGTGGTGGTGACTCCAATCTTCAGGAACGCCGACGATGACGCCCGGGGCCTGTTGCCCCCGGGCTGGAACGGCGACCGCAGAAAGCATCATCAGCATCAGAATGGCAATCCATAACTTCAAGGAAGAAGCTTTTGTACTCTGCATAAATCGCTCTCCGATCTTACTTGTGAATCGTTCACTTCTTGGCTGGGCTGAACGTCTTGCACTAACTGTTCGACGGGTGTTTCGTCGATCACGAGATCATTCTGATAGGGACTCAAGAGATAGCTGCGGCAAGTTCAGCGTCTAGATTATTAGCATGTACCGACTGCTCTGAAGAATACCACTTTTGGGGTCGGGCTAACAAGTATCGCGATTCGGCAAGGCGCACCCCAATAATCGGGAGAGAACGCGTTGCGCCCGTCTGAACTTAGGCTATGATGGAGCCGATCGCAATACAAAGTAAACCTAGCAACTGCACATAGATGGAGGCGAGTACGAACGATACGACGTGTTACTCTTGCAAGGCAAGCATCGCTTGGGTGATCTTCTGTGCCCTTTCGGTTTCTCCCGCAGTCCTTCACAGCCAAACAGTTGAGAAACATGTGACGCTGGGGATCACTTCGGATTGGACGCATCATCATGTCCTATATCCGTATTCGAAGAGCTATTCGGTAATGGCTCGGGTTCAGAAAGATCCGCGCTGGGTTCACGACTGGTACACGCGGCATCCGGAGGCTTGGTGGCGGAATGGCCGTCGCAACCTAGACAATGCAAAGAAGGGAAGTCACAGGGACTGGAGCTATTCCCTGGGGACGACCAGCTTTGAGCCTTTGTTCGACTTTTCCTTTTCCATCGGTTCTCAGACCGGAAACGGAAGCCTGAATGTGTCGGATCAGAGCAATGGTCAGTACCTCGCCATCGCCGGCAGCCTCACCGTCGACGGCATCTACGATGTCGGCACTTACCCTCTCTATCCAGGCGGTCCGAGCATCGTGACCAGTCCAAGCGGAGCCTTTTTTTACGACAATCTCCTCTTCCCATCATATCCATCGATCAATCCGTCGATCGATGTGGATGGACTTCTCTTCCGCAACAGCAGCGGCTTTGAAGTCAACCTCTGGGGCAATGGCGCCAACGCCTACGAGTATGACGATTCGGGTTATGCACACGACAACACGGGGGCGCCGTTCACCTTAAATATCGATCCGGGCGGCGGCCAGACCTTCCCGGCCATGTTTGTGTTTGACGTGACTGCAACTCCCAGTTGCACGAACGACTTCGTGGTGATGGGAATCCCTTCGAACCCGGCTGCGGGCGGCCAGGCGAACATCATTGGCCTAAACAATCTCTACAGTGGGCCGGCATCGACCGGCTACTGTCCGGGAACCGGACCGACAGTGAAGTTCGCATACGCATCAGGAACGGGACAGGTTCCGGCCAGCGTGGCTCTTTCTCAAGACGGAGGACGAATCGCTTACGTCGAAACTCTGCAGACCGGGAGTTCCTATTTTCATGTTCTGACTATTGGCACGACGGGCAACAACGGTTCCAGTGCGACAGCGGGAGCGGTCCCGGGAACTGGGAACAACGCTTCGGATACACGGGTTCTGCTATCGCCGGACGGAGGAATCACAAACCAGAGTTCCACAAACAGCGTCTTCGTCGTGTACACGACGAACGAAGCGAGTGACGTTGCCTACGCGACAACGTATAGCACGCTCCAAGGTGGCTCTGGCTATCTTTACAAGCTCGGCAATGTGTTTAACGGAAGCGCGACCCCGACGATAGTCTGGGGCGTTCCAATCAACGCGATTCCATCGACACCGGTGTACGACTCGGTATCAAATAAGGTGTTCTTTACGGATAGCGACGGGCGTGTCGACTATGTGACGGACACTGGCTCCTCACCGTCTGTCGTTTATAGCTCGGTGCTGGCCAGCGGAACCACGTCCGAGAATCCGGTTGTGGTCGATAGCACCAATCAGATGATTTACGCTTCCTTCAACTCCAACGGAACAAACGCCATCGTAGTGCAGGCCCCCACAAGTATGGCGAGCACCGTCTCCGTACCCGTGGGCACTGCGACTGCAACCTACACAGGGCCTTACAGCCCGGACTTCAACAACGCCTTTTACACAGGATCGGGAACACCTCTGATGTACGTTGCCGGCACGGGCACCGGAACGCTTCCGACCCTTTACGGGATTGGATTCGACGGTAGTGGCCATTTGAATCCGAGTAGCGTCAGCACGGTAGCTCTGGCTACAGGGATGGCGGATTCGTCGCCGGTTACGGAGTTTTATAACGCTTCACTTAGCAAGGACTACCTCTTCGTTGGAGTTACGAACAACTGCGTAGCCACTGCGGGAGGGACATCCGGATGCGTCTTGAGTCTGGACATCACCAACGGGTTTCCGTCCGTCGGCGCCGGCAGTACTGCACTTGCTGCCCCTGGAGGTACTACAGGCATCGTCATTGACAACGACAGTACACTCGCGCAAGCCTCCAGCATCTATTACGCGACCAAGAGTGGGTCAACCCTAGTCAAGGCAACTCAGTCCGGGTTGAATTGATAACTCGAAGGCCTACGCGGGGATCACCACAACAGGCGGCTCCAGCGGCATCATCATCGACAATACGGCAGGAAGCGGAGCCACTTCACCAGAATCCCAGATATACTTCACGCCCTTGGCCAACGAGCTCTGCGCGGGAACAACTGGAGGCTCAGGGAACGGTACCGGAGGGTGCGCGGTGCAGACGTCACAGTCGGCTCCCTAGAATTGACTGTCAGACTCAATCTGAGCCAGATGCGGACATCATCGACCCGGAATGTTGTCCTCCCGATCTGACTCAGCGCCGGATGGCGTCTCGGAGCAATCGCAAAGGACGGAACAAACGGACCTGCCAGACTCGATGACACCCGAATCTGGCAGCAAACTCGTAGTCCGGTTGGATTACGCGGTCCAGCAGTATTTGAAGGTGCCTCAATCGCCGACGCAGGCGATGGCCGGGAAGCTCTATCTCCAAATAGAACGAATGCAGTGAGCGCCAGTCCAGCGGTTCGCTGGGTTGTGTGAGCAGCCGATGCCACAAGCGATCCGCGAGGCTGTCCAAATGCCTGAACTGCACTGGCGACGCACCCAGGAAGGACGGCGCGCTGATCTCGGGCTGAAGGCGGCGCGCCATCGCCAGGCCAAGGACCAGGAGGCTACTGCGTTCAGCGACCTCTGGTCGAGCCTGTACTGTCTCTGACATGTCCAGTTTCTCAAACGCCAGGCAAAGGTCCAGGATAAGACTGAGGCGCTCGAAGCGGTGGCGGACACCGTGGAGACAGAGGAAGAGTAATTCGTCGCTCGGGGCAAGTTGCCAGCAACGCTGCCCCTGAAAGACGGCCGGCTGTACACGCCGCAAAACGCTTTTGATATGGACGTTGAACGCCAGAGGATTATCTACATCATGATGCAACTCGATGGTAGTGCGACCTCTGTACCACTGGCGATGGTAATCGTCAGGTGTGTCGGGAATGAACTCAAGTACAGAGAGCACGGCTTCGGCACGAGTCAGATCGTCTTTGGAGACGAGCAAATCCAGATCGTGGCTGACGCGGAGTGCGGCTTCTCCGAAGAGCCGCTCCGCCAGGAAAGGCCCCTTGAGCGGAACCACCACAATACCCAGTTGTTCGAAGGCTCGCAGGATACTCTTCAACTCCGAACTCCAGTAGAACCCAGCGATGGCAGCATCGCGTTCTATCGTGTTGAGGCGACTGCGCAGGCTTGGACTAGCTGACGTCTGCTGGACGCAGAGACGAGCCACCCATGGGAGGATTTGTTCCTCTTCCGCCAACGCGAGCGCTTGTTCCCACTCCGCCTCGTCGTGAAGGTCGACGCTGCGCCCGCGCAGGAGTCCCAACAGACCCTGCATGCCTGGTCTCATCAGGATGCCTTGCCTAACTTCACTTCCATCCACAAAACGCTCACATGCCATCTCCAAGCTTCATCAGCGAAGAATAGCATTCAACTCATATGCCCCAAAAAAGGATCCAAGACTCCATTTGAAAAGCTGCTTTCAGACGCGAGCAGCGAAACTCGAGGCTGCCTGGAACGGGACTATCTTGATGCGGAGGCCATAGCGAGGAGTCAGCTTCCGGCAAGGCTGGGCTTACGGCGTGCCGAACGCCTGTGGTACAAAACGGTTGTTTGAAACCGCGATCTTCATTAGGATCGGCACGCGCGCAACTCATCATGGCTCGGAGCAGGGCTCCACTCAGAAGCCGCATACATTTGCGCAGACCATTTCCTCTATCCTCAAACCTTTCCCTTGCATTCCCGCGGCGGACCATACATTTGTACCCGCTCGGTTGTTCGTGTAGCGCGGCTATCCGAGTCGATGCCGGGAGCTTACGTCGACGCGTCCTGTCGCTGCAGCGCATGGCGGAGGTCGTCGTCCGTCATCGTGGAATCTTGCTCGCTCCACAGGCTTAGCGGCAGGGCAAGTGACATCGTCACCATCATCATGGTTGCGATCATCGGTACTGCAAGTCCCAGGCGCAGCGAGTGACGCTCGGCCGAGACGAAGCCGGTCAGCCAGGGCAGGCAAGCCGATCCCACTCCCGCGGGAAGAAGATCGCGCCACCCCGCTGGAAGCGCAGCGCCCATGCGAGCAGCAGAGGATACGTCGGTCCGATGCCAAATCCCAGGCAGAAGGCAGCGATCAGGATCAGCAAGCCGCTTCCGCCCGAAACCAACAGAATCGATGCGCCGCACATGAGCGCGACACTGCCGCGTACCGTGCGGTCGTGGGTGAGCCGGCGACTACAAACCGACCAGAAGAGCCGGCTGAGCAGGAGGCCAGCCCAAAAACAGGACGGCGCAGCGACCGCTTCGGCGATCCCATGTCCTCCTCGCCTCGCATACGTGGCGAGCCATCCTCCCGCAGAGGCTTCGATGCCGGTGATGAGCATCGTCATGGCAATCAGACCCACCGGCACGTTGCAAAATATCGTCCACGGGATTGCGTGCTTCGCCGCGACTACTTCGATCGACAAACCAGACTGAAAGATTGTCCAGGTCGCGAGCAGCGCAAAGCAAAGTGCCAGGCCGCAGAGTACCGGGCGGATATCGCCAACTGCCTGCGCGCGAATCGTCAAGGATGGACAGGCGCATGCTCCGATGGCCCACAACAGGTTCAGCCTCACCAATGTTGTTCCACTGCCGCCCGCCTGCCGTTGGCGAATCAGGCTAATGGAGGTCATGGTCAGGCCCAGCCCCAATCCGTAGAGCGCCATCCATGCATCCGCTCCGCGCCCTGCACAGAAGCCAAGCCCTGTGGCTCCGAGCGCGACGGCGGTGCTTCCGAAGAGCAATGCCGTTCGCAGTGACCCGCGCACCAGGAGAGCGCCCAGCGACGACCCGATCCACGCCAGCAGGAAGAGACGCCCGGCCTGCTCATCTTGGAGATGCCAGCGAAGGAGCATCGCCGGAAGCAATGCTCCTGGCAGCGCTACGCCGACACCGGTTGCCGCAAAGCCGAGGTAGAGCGGCGCGGTCGCGAGACTTCGATTCACTCCCTGATCTTACGCATGCTGGCATTTGGACGGTGGTAGGGGTACCCCCCGGGGGGTTGTGGTACTAAGTAGTGTGTTTGCAGCGAGATACCAAAATTGCTTCTTGTAAATATCTGATTCCATGCTGGTTATAGTCAAATATCTCATTCTAAGTTGCTTAGTCTCGGGTCAGCGGTTTCGGCTGCGGCTGGCGTTGTACCCCCTACCCCCTGTACATAAGTCCTAAGGTATCTTTTCTAAAGGTGTTATGTCTGGACCGGTCCGGTGTTTGGTCTAGACCAATGAGCTAAATGCGAAAGGCCCAGCCGCTTGGCTGAGCCTTTTGTTTACTTACTACTTAATTGTAGCAGGTTGACCATAACTACTATGCCAACTATATTCCATTGCGAATCATGAAGTTAAGCCATTTGGGGGCTTGACATGCGAGTTTGCTGAGGCTTTTGGTGAAAGATTTTCGGCGTGGGCCGTTGTGTCCAAGGAATCATAGAGTTGCGAGGACGGATTTGGGCTGAAGGCATATCCCGGGGGCTAAAGCCCGCGCTCTTGCCTGCCTGGGATGTCCGGGCTGAAGCCCGGACCTATCTCAGAGGCAAGTGCAAAGGTCTCAGATGCAAGTACAAAGGCGAAATACGGGGGTCCTTCGCTGCGCTCAGGATGACAGCGAGAACTGACAACGGCAGGAACTAACAACGGCAGGAACTGACAACGGCAGGAACTGACAACGGCAGGAACTAACAACGGCAGGAACTGACAACGGCAGGAACGGGCGACAACAGAGACCGACCGCAGCAGGAGTGGGCGACGGCAGGCCTCAGAGTTTGTGGAAGCCGGCTCGTTGCAGGGCGATGGGGACTTCGGGATTCTGGGCGAAGGTCTCCCAGACGAAGCCAGTGCGGAGGTTTTCTGCCATGAGGATGCCGATGCCGAGGTCGATGCCGAGAACGTCGGGATCGTACCACTGGGCGTCGGGATGGAATGCATCGCAGAAGCCGTATCGTCCCCAAGCGTATTTGGAGTAGCGATCCTTGAGCGAGTGGAGAACGTGCAGGCATGGGCCGGGGAGAAACGGCAGAGAGCCGGCGGTGGCGCAGGGGACGACCGAGCCGTCGATCCCTCCAAAACCGCTTTTGCTGCCGCCGCGACTGCCAGGACCTCCCCAGGCCGTGTATCCGTGCTGCGAGTCGGATGCGGAGATGCCCCAGTAGTCGAGGGAGTAGGGTTTGCCGAGCGAGAGGCAGAAGGCCTGGTGGGCTCGGGTGGCGAGGATGGAGTTGGCGAAGTAGTCGGCGTAACGGTCGCGCTGGTTACGGAAGTCGAACCAGGCGTGGCTGTACTGGTGAACAAAGAGTGGGTCGTCTGCGCCGATAAAGTCGAAGCCCGCAAAGTGTATGGTGGGCCGCGTCCACGCGTCCCAACAGGCGGGATCGATGGGGTGGGTGGGCGAGCCGAGGGCGAGCAGGTGGAGCATCATGAGTTCGCAGTAGTGGCTCCAGCGCGTCTCGATGAATTCGCCGCCCCTCAGTCCCATGGAAAAGGTCCGTTCGCCGTTGAGCATCCAGGACCATTCGATGCGCTCGTAGATTTTGGTGGCAAGGCGGACGATCTCCGCGTCGTGGTGGAAGTGGGCACGGGCGGTGAGGACTCCGCAGAGGAGGAGCGCGGTGTCGATGGAGGAGATCTCGCTATTGCGCCAGGGCTCGCCGGTTTCGATGTCGTTGAAGTGGAAGAAGAAGCCGTGCTGATTGGGGAGAGTATCGCAGTGGAAGCGCAGGGTGCGGCGGACCTGTTCGAGGATCTGCGCGGTGGGACAGTAGGCACGCTTGTCGGCGATGCAGAGGGCGGAGAGACCGAAGCCGGTGGCGGCGATGCTGGCCATCCTGCGCGAGTCGAGCGCGCCGGTGCTGTTGACCCACTTTGCGCGATCGAGCACCTGTCCGGTGCGAGGGCTGGACTGTTCGGTGAAGTAGAGACAGCCGCGGCGCTGGATGTCGTCGAGGAGGGCTTCATCCGCGGGGGTGAGGGTTTGTGCAGTGGGAGCGGACGCGAGGCTTGACCATGACCTGATGAGGGCTGTGGCTGAGAGCAGCTTCAAGAGCGCGCGACGATCCATCGGATTCATAGCGCCTACTTTGCGAGTACCACTACGGCGAGGCCGTGCGCAGGTACCGTCAGATGTAGTTTGCCATGATCGAGGTGCATTCGTTCGGGCGGGGCCATCTCTCCGGCGGCGCGAAGTTTGGCGACTTGCTGCTGCGTGAGGTCGCCGGGCGGACGGCCCATGGCGTCGAAGGCTTTCAGGACGTTGCCGTGGTCATCATCGACGCGGAAGACTTCGGCCGTGGCGCTGGGTGCGACGTTCTTGAATTCAAGGTCGAAGGTCTTCGACGGACCTGCAGGGCCGGTGGGCATGGTGTAGGTTGCGCCAGTGCCAGTGGGCGGAGCGTAGTCCCAGAGCGCGATAGCGAGCGCGCCAGACTGGGATTCGGTGACGAGGGTGGAGTCGGAGTCGGCGGCGATGCGGCGGTCTCCGAGCTTGTGCAGGATGCGGAAGATGTTGAGCGTGGGTTTGGGAATGTTGTCGGCGGCGACGAGGCCAAAGCCTCCGTAGAAGGGAGTGCGGACGACGCCCTGCTCTTCGAATACGTCGGAGAAGGCCCAGTAAGCCATGCTTTGGGTGAGGCCGTCGCAGAGGCGAATGTTGTTGGCGAGCCAGGGACCCATGAAGGTGGAGTCGGTGACGTTGGGCTCGTTGGCGTAGCTGGCGTTGTACTCGGAGAAGATGAGCGGGATGTTGGGGTACGCGGAGTGCGCGATCTCGTCGTGGACCTTCTTGACCGCACGCCACACCATCGTTTCGCGAGGAATGTTTTCGGTGGTGCCGAGGACATTGTCGGCAGTGTCGTTGGCGTAGACGTGGGTGGAGACGAAGTCCACGGGAACGTCTTCAGCCTTGGTGTGGGCGAGGAATGGGGCGACCCAAGCGGCCTGCGCGGTGGACGGGCCGCCGACTTGCAGGCGGGGAGAGACGGCTTTGAGTGCGCGGGCGGTGTGGTCGTAGAGTTCGAAATACGTGGCCTGTTTGGGATTGCCAACCCAGAAGTCGATGTTGGGTTCATTCCACACTTCGAACTTCCAGGTGGCGACCTCGTCGAGGCCGTAGCGCTGGACGAGGTGCGCGGCGAAGGCGGTGATCATTGCGTCCCAGAGCGCATAGTCCTTCGGCGGAGAGACGTTCGGCTTATACCAGAAGGCGTGGAGCGCGGCTGGGTCGGAGGCCATCGCCTTCGGCGTGAAGCTGAGTTCGACGAAGGGGCGGACGTGCTCGGCGAGGAGGCCATCGTAGATCTGGTCGACGTAGGAGAAGTTGTAGATGGAAGCGTCGTTGGCGGCCTGCGCCTCGAGGCCTGGGTTCTTGGTCTTGCGGCCGGGGTCGTAGAGGCCGACCTCATCGTGAAAGATGGCGTGGAAGCGGATGGATTGGAAGTCGGTCGCCTGCTTTACGGTGCGGAGATCGTCGCGGTAGCTCTGACGGAGGGAGAGGATCGCGCGGCCGGAGCCGAAGGTCTGCTCCCAGAAGTGAGGGAACGGGGTGGTGGTGGCTTTTGCGTCAATGACGACTTTGTCTTGCGCAACGACTGGTTGGCTGCCGAGCAAGAGCAGCATCGAGCAACCAACAACGAGCCAGCTTAGTTTGCATGTTGTCCGCATCGTCTGTACGCACTCCTGGTTCCCGCGTGTCCTTTTCGCGAACGTGGAAAAGAGAGGGTGCTCTGCGAGGAGCACCCTCTGTTGTCTGGACGTTGAACTAGAAGCTGAAGCGTGCCTGGAAACTCACGGTTCGGGCTCCGAGGGCGGATCCTGCCTGCCCAAGGCCGATTTGCGTGACGTTGTTGTTGATTGATCCCGAGTTCAGGTTCATGAGATTGAATAGATTGAAGGCGTCTGCGCGGATCTCGAACTTCGCATCCTCACCAAGCACTGGGAGTTTGGGAAGACCGAAAGCCTTTGTCAGACTTGCGTCGACGTCCCTGTAGCCCGGTCCGGTGAACGAATTGCGCCCGGTGCCTGGAGGCGGAGGCAGACCGGGAGATGCACCCGGAAACGAGTTACCCGCCAACCCCGAAGCATAGTTCGGTTCGTAGAAGTAGGGACTGCCAGACCATGATGTTACTCCGCCTGCCGGACCAACCACGTTGGCCTGACCTGGGAAGTTCTGATTGACGCCATTTCCGACGCCGGGGCCCGACTTGTACGCGTCATTGCTATGAGATTTCCCTGCGCCGCCCTTGTAGTAAGGACGCTGATTGTAATAAGTTGGCCCCGAGCAGTTGCAATAGAGTTGCTGCCCATTGTTGTAGTTCGGCGTCCATCCGAAGCCGGTGTGAATGTTCATGATTCCGCTAAGGGACCAGCCGCCCGCAACCTTTTCCATCCATCCGTAGTTGCCGTGGAAGAGAACAGGCTGCCAGAGACCGTAGAGCTTGAACGATCGGTTTACGTCGAAATCGGAGCGCCCACGAGCGAAGAACCTCTGATAAGGATAGGGGTCTGTCGTGTACGGTCCGGAGTCATCATCCATACTCTTTGCCCATTGGAACTGAGCGTCCGCAGAGAAATGATGCGCGAACTGGTGCTTCAACTCAGCCAGCAGAGCATTGTTGTTGGAGTTCCCATCGTTTCCCCAAACCTCTACGTTAGTGACCAGCGGATTCAGGGTAATGCCAGTTGCGGCTGCGACCGCATTCTCGTTGAAGTGCCTGAGTTCGTGGCGGCCTGTGGAGCCCTCGTAGCCCAGTGAAGCCACCATCTGATACGGCAGTTGATACGAGGCTTCCAGAGAGTAGTGGAGGGAATACTGGGTTGGAAGCGTTCCACTTGGACTACCGAAGGAATATACGGACGCACTGCCACCGGTGGGGAGATTGCTGGAGTTATAGGACGTAACTGCATTTGGATTTGCAGCGTACCCATACAGGGCAGTGGGGCTGGACGAGATTCCATAACTGATTTTGGGGTTGATGCTGGTTGGACTGCCGCTGTTGAAGTCGTAGAAGTTGGCAATCTTGGGATTGTTGCCGGCGTTTGCGGAGATGGCGATCTCTTCCTGATTGAAGCTCATGCCAAACCCGCCCCGCACAACCATTTTTCCGGTCGTACCCGGACTCCAATTGAATCCGACCTGGGGCCCGATGTTTGACTTCTGCGACATCCAGAGATTGCCGCCCTGCCTTACGCTCAGCCCAGTGAGCAGGGTCGACCCAGAGCCAAACACAACGGTATTCAGATTGTTCTGGTTGCTGTGCAACGGTCCTAAGTACGAGTAACGCAGCCCTGCGTTGATGGTCAGAGTTGGTGCGACCTTCCACTGATCCTGGACGAAGAATCCGAGGAGGGTTTCGCGGTCATCCTGGCGAAGTCCTCCGGGAACGCCGGTGACGGAGTTGAAGTTGCCAAACTCTTCCTTCGGGGCATCGTTGAGGAAGTCCCAAATGTTATAGAAGTTGTAGCCTGGGATTCCGGCCGGATTGTTTAGATAGTGCAGCATCGTAACCTCGGCCCCGAACTTGATGGTGTGGCTTCGGATAACCGCGGTCGCTACATCTTTGTAGGTGTAGGTCCATTGATTGAGGTCGCTTCCCAGATTGGCGCCGAAGTTGTTCACGCCGATATTGCCGATGCCGTTGATATTGGATTGAGGTAGCCCAACCGGCTGCTGCGGGTTGCTGCCGATCTCATTCCAGCGCCATCCGGCAGCGTTGGCTCGCAGTTCGTTGAGTAGATTTGGCGAGAAGGTACGGTTCCAGATCGCCGACAAAGCTTCGTTGATCTGATTGTGATTGAACAAGTTATAGGTACGCTGACCGTTGTAGAATTGTGAGTTTTGCGGCACCCAGTAGATGGCGAATGCGGCATGATCTTTCTTGGTTACATCGGCATCGAGGCGGCCGTTGTATTGCGTATAGGCATAGCTGGAGGGGCTTGCGGTCGAATAGTCCGCAATGTCGGCTACGGTTGAGAGACCACCTCCGATCCCGGGGATTGTGTTGCTCACGTAGCCGAGGTCTTGCTTTCCTAAGCCCGTCGTCAGCGGAGACCCGATATTCAGCCCGCCGGTGACGGTTCGGCAGTTCACCCCTTCAGTCAAGCCAATGTTGGCACAGGTTTGGGCGATAATGCCTGTATTGGCAGGAGCGTTCCCCGGAAAGGACAGATACTTTGCTGCAATGCTGCCCGTTGGCGCCAGCGCGTCAAAGGCTGCCGTATCGAACCAACCGGATCCAGTGCTGGTGGAATTGTTGCGAATAGCCTCGTAAGCAAAAAACGCAAACGCATGGTCCTTCCAGATGGGACCTCCGACACTGCCGCCATACTGGTTGAACCGCTGCTCGTCTCTCTGCAACCCTCTGGCGGCCGACTTGCCAGAATTATAGAAAGCTGGGCCGTTATACCGTTGAAAGGCGTTCAAGCCGGGGCGGTGGAGCGCGAAGAACAGGCTTCCGTGGACCTGGTTGGTGCCGCTCTTCGAGGTGACCAGGGTCTGTGCGCCGCTGAATCGGCCGTCCTCCGCGTCGTAGGCATTGGTGACGATTCTTACGTTGTCGACGGAATCCTCGGTGGGGGTGATGATGGTCGTCCCTCCCCAAACTGCACTGACCGTGCTGATTCCGTCGATCGCAATGCTGTTTGTCTCGTATTGCCCGCCATTGGCGTTTGCCTGCGGACCATTTTCTGTGGGGACATTGTTATTGCCGGAACCGCCCGGACCCTGATTGCCCGGAAGGTTGTACACACCGCCGCCAGATCCTTGCGAGCCATCGCTGATGGTACCCGGGGCTAACTGGGTCAGCGTGAAGACATCGCGGTTGAAGGACGGCAAGTGCTGGATATCGTTGCTGTTTACGGTGCCACCGATATTGGCGGTTTCGGTGTCGACGGCCGACTGCGCCTCGCCCGAAACGGTGACGCTTGTACTCGCTTCGCCGAGATCAAGCTTCACGTCAACGGAGTTAGCCTGTTCCGGGATGATCTGCAGGTTCTCAATAACCTTCTGCTTGAAGCCGGGCGCGGACGTGGTCAGGGTAAAGCGGTCGGCCGGGAGTGCACCGAAGTTGTAGATCCCGGCGTTGTTAGAGGTGGCGGTAATAACGTGATTGGTCCCGTTGTCTTTCAGGCTCAGTTGAGCACCCGGAATGACGGCGCCGTCGGGGTCTGTCACCGTGCCCTGAATAGACGCCCGAAACTGCGCCTGTGCCGAGACGCTCGCCAATAGGAGTAAAGCGGCGCCCGCGAACTTTAGCCGTGCCAAGAATCGAGTATTCATAAAGCCTCCAAAAACGGTGCTGCGTCGATCAGGTGGTTGCTCCGCGCCCGTAAACCCTTTAGGCAACCGTTTGACCTGATTCGACGAGTTGTACTCAAGCCGATGCATGTGTGTCAAGAGATTTTTCATGGGGTGGTTGGGTCAGGTTGAGTGCGAGGAGCCAAAGAGGGGCCTCGCGCTGCCCAAAGCGACCAAATCGCCTCGTGAGTGCGAATTGTAAGGACTCAGCACTGTAATGTTCTGTACTCAATTGATCAGTTATGGACCCGCGGGGTTGCCTTGAATTTCCAGATAAGGTTTTTTATTGCAACGCGGTCGAGCGGCGACGAGCTTGCTTGTGGCAGACTTCTCTGGTGAGCGGAAGCACAAAACACGACGCTGCCCCCAAGCGGATCAGCCTGAAGATGGTCGCCGAACGAGTCGGCCTGTCCACCGCTGCTGTCTCCCGGGTGCTGAACGAATCGCCGGCGGCGAAGTCGATCCCCAAGGCGACCCAGGAGCGGATCCTATCTGCTGCGCGGCAGCTGAACTATCAGCCAAACCAGCTCGCGCGCTCGTTGCGACGCGGGCGCTCGCATACGGTAGGGGTCCTGGTCCCGGAGGTGTCGGAGGGCTATGCGACGCTGGTGCTTGCGGGGCTTGAGCAGGGGCTATTGCAGGCAGGGTACTTCTATTACCTGATTAGCCATCACCATCGCGCCGACCTCATTGAGCAGTCGCAGATCATGCTGGCGGAGCGCGCTGTGGACGGCATCATCGCCATTGATACCGCGCTCCAGAGGTATCGGCCCCTGCCGACGGTGACGATCTCCTGCCCGGACAAGCATGAGTGGGTGACAAACATTGTGCTGAACCACAAGAGGGCGGCCGAACTAGCTATCGGTCACCTGACTGGCCTGGGACATCGCCACATTGCGCTGATCAAGGGACAGGCCTTCAGCTCGGATACTGAGCCTCGGTGGCAGGCGATCCAACACGCCGCAGCCAAAGCCAACCTCAAGCTGAACCCGGAGCTGATGGCTCAACTTGAGGGCGATTCGCCTTCCCACGATCCGGGGTACTTTGCCGCGCAACGGTTGTTGGCGTCCAAGGCGCCGTTTACCGCGATCTTTGCGTTCAACGACGTCTCAGCGATCGGCGCAATTCGAGCTGTGCGCGAAGCTGGACTGCGGGTCCCCCAGGATGTTTCCGTTGTCGGCTTCGACGATGTTCAGTCTGCGGCCTTCCAGAATCCTGCCTTGACCACAGTGCGACAGCCGCTGCGGACCATGGGCATTCTGGCCGCGGAGGCAATCGCCAGGCAGATCGCCTCACCCAGCGATCATCCCCCTTCAAGGCAAGTCATCGTGGACCCGGAGTTGGTCGTTCGAGATTCCACGTGTCCTCCCTCCGCGAAGAAGCCGGCAAGAGCCTGAAGGGACACCCACGATTCATCTTCCCGGTAAACACGCGGTCGGTTGCGGCCGCGTTGAGCAACTGTCTGACGCAAGCCGCGGCTTCTTTGCTTCCCGTCGTCCGATTGGCCGTATCTCAGCTTCCGTCTACCCAGGCGATTGGCGGCTCTGTACGCCGTGTGATTGTGACCTGGATGCCATGCCTGGGACAAAGAGTAATCGTGGGGATTGGCACAATCGTGCAATCTGGCACAACGCGGATCTGATACTTTTGCGCGATCGTGGCCAGCACTAACGCTGCTTCCGTTGCAGCAAAGGAGGCGCCGATGCACGTGCGGGAGCCTCCACCGAAGGGGAAGTATGCGAACTTCGGCGCCTCTTTGCACCGCACATCCAGCCAGCGATCGGGGTTGAAGCGCTCCGCTTCGTCGTAATACCTGGGATCGCGGTGCATGACCCATTGGCTCATCAGTTACCCATGATGCCGCGACTTGTTGGACCGGGCGGACGAACCAATTGCGCCATAGGCTGGTTCCGGGTACCACTTACCGTTGTGGTTGGATGATAACCCGAAGCTGCGGGACGAGCGTTGGTTCGTACGCGTGGCGAACCAGACATCTGATCGGAGGGGCGGTCTTCAATATCTGGCTGGATGATGCGTGACAAGCATTTTCGTCTCGCGAATCGTCTCCAGCGCAACCGGGCCAATCAATCCTGAAGGCAGGAGAGGTGAGTCGGCGGTGTATTTGCGGATGTTCGTTTGAGTGTAGTGGCGGGTCGCGGAAGGCTGTGCATCTCCGATGATCCGGTTTGGCCATAGATTCGTCACATCGAGTTCCAAACTATTCTTACCCTGCGCAAGGCTGTCGGTTATATCAAGTCGATACGGCATCGCCCAGAGAGTACCCACGCTCTTCCCATTGATGCGCACCGAGCAGATCTCGTGAAGATCCGTCAGAGTTAGAAAGACGCGCTGGTCTTTGTCCCGCTTGATATCCACCGTGGATTTGTAGATCGCCGTCCCGGAGAAGTAACGAACGCCAAGGTCCGGTGACGCACTCCAGGATTGAAACTCGTGCAGGGGTTGGGGGCCGGTTGGCGCGCCTCGGTCGGCCTGGAATTCAATCGTCCACTGGCTTGCCCGAAGCTCCTCAGATTTTGCCGCCGAGACCTCTGTCGTCAACTGCCGGCCATCGGAAAGCGTAACCCGATACGTGCCTGCATCCGCATGCTCCAGGACGAACCCGCTCTGTTCATCGCCTCTCGCCTCCGCCGATTCGACGTTTTTGCCGTCTTTCTGGACCTGGGTCACGTGCAGGCCCGCCGGTCGCGAAAAGACCACAAAGACAGATCCGAATGGATCAAGATGCAGCGGCATCCGTGTCTGGCCGTCCTCAATTTCGTAATGCATCTGCGGAGCGATGCTCCCATCCACGGCGTTCCATATCTCGGGCGTGCGTCCGGTGACACGGAAGCGCGCAACGGTATCGATGGCGTGTGCGCCTGTGTTGCGCACGAAGTAGACGTCGCTCGTCGCATCGGCCCGATGCACGTAGTCAAGTTGTGCGGAGCTACCCTCAAAGTCTGCGGCTACCTTCAGTGCCCGCAACGCCGCCCGACTATCCGCGTTGCAAAACACCGTGCCGGCGCCGTAGGCATGCGATGCCGCCGTACACCCATCCCATAGCTCATGCGTCAACTGCGAGAATCGCTTCCCTGCTTCCTCATCCAGGTTGCCCGTCGGGCCCAGGGGAGCCTGCCCTGCGATGCTTCCACCCTGTCGCACATAACTCGCAATACGTTCCAGCGCAGCGAGGCTTAGCCTTCGTCCCGCGGGCAGCACCATCAGCCGATATACATTTCCGCCCGGCGATGTAATGTTGCCGCCATGCACCGAAAGGGTGTGCAGCAATGCGTCCTCGTCGGTCACGTCGTAGTCGTATCCGGGGAGAACATGCGCCGGATCGTCGCGTTTGAGGCGCACGAAGTTAGGCACCTCATCCCCATAGAAATAGAGGACATCATCGACGGAATGACCTTGCTGGAGAAGAAACTGCGAGCGGTTCAGGTATTGAAAAAATGCTTCTCCCTGCTGCCACCATGTGATGTTCGGATTGAGATGCGTCCCCGCAAAATACTCATTCCCGGGTAAACCAAATTCCTTTGGAGACGAGGTGAACTGGTGCCACACGAGGCGATTCATCCCCTCTGTCAGAGCCTGATCGAACGCTGGCTTCAGATCGGTTGCCAGGGACTCGCTCCACTGCGGCCCGATGCTGGTCATGCCTTCCTCTGCGACCAGCTTCTTTCCATAGATGTCTGCCGCGCTCGAAGCTTCTTTGGTGAAATACCGCTCGTCGTCGCGGGAGCGGTGCTCAACAGACGGTGCCCAGTACTCCGACTGTGGAATGGCCAGGGAGCGGAAGGTTTCAAGCGCATCGATCGGAGCGCCGTGTGGCCCGCCGGACTCACACTGCAAGCCAAGGCCGTATGCCTTTGCGCGCTCCGCGAAGTGGTCGTAGTGGTCGGTAAGGAGGTCACCTACCGTCCGCCGCAAATCATTGAGGAAGCGATTGCTGGTTGCGCGGTCGTTGACGATGCGTCCGGCGACGATCGGCAAGTAGTGAATGGGGTCGTAACCACGGCGCCTGCGAAATTCGTCCGCGAATCGCCCCGTCCAGTTGGTGCCGCCCACTTCCCAACTATCAGTCGCAAGGTACATCAGGGTGGTCTTCAGATAAGGCCGACCGGCATCGAGCAGTGGCGCGACAGTCTGATCCCAATAAATGTCGAATGCGCCGCGGTCGAGATAGTCGATTGCCAGCCCCTGCCATGCGCCGCTCGAGGTCGATACCCGCGCGTCGGAGTTGGTGTAGCCAATGCGCAGAATCTCCCATGCTCCGTGCGAGGGTGGCCGCCAAGTCATGTGACCGGCCTGATCTACTTGTGCGCTCAGATCGGTGACGTTCTGGAGTTCGGTGTCCTGCTCCCCGGGAGTCGGCGGCGCGTCATCGAGCAGCGGCTCCGAAGGCGGCATGGAGAGGCCGGTCTCGGCCGCGGCCGTCTTGAGGCGCAATGCCCGGATCGCTGGACGGCCGGCTCCGGTCGCACCCGGCAAGGCAGCGCCATGAGCCAAAGGGTACGCCAGCACAGCGATCTGGCGATAGAAGCCATCCTTAGTTTGCGGCATATTCAGGACGCCGTCGAAACTCTTCCCATCCTGCACAACTGTCCGCGACCAGGTAAGCAGGTGAGAAGCATGATCGGGCGTCACATCGGGTCCGCCAAGATTCCATCCGCTGGTGATGTTCAGCGTCACCTCGAGATGTAACTGCGCTGCCGTCTTCAGAGCATGCACGTAGAGGCGCACCCACGCGGGGCTGCCGAACAGTGGCCCTGGAGGAACGTTGGCATTGCCTCCCTGATTGGATCCATTCGCATCCACCAGGAGCACGCCGCCGAACCCTTTGCGACTCATCTCCGTCAAGTCGCGTGTGATGGTTTCCTCGGTGGTATTGCCGTTCAGCCACCACCAGTAGCAGCGCAGTTTTGCCTGCGCGGGAGGCGAGGCGAAGCCTTCTCTCAGCGAGATGTCTGGAGATCGAGCGACTTGCGCGCCGGCGACGGCTGGAGTCAGACCGATCAACAGCGCAAGAATAGGGAGGACTCGACCGTAAGACACCGGGCACCTGAGGAAACGCTACGAGAATCGACGATGGTGGAAGGGTCCCGGAGGTGTTGGCTCCGGGACCGTGGAGATTGGGTTAGAAGTTGATACGCGCCGTGAGTTGGCCGTACCGAGGATCGTTCGCCTGGGTCAGGGTCGTGATGCCGTTAGTCGTCGTGACTGGCACCAGTCCATAGGTCGAACTGTTGAGGCCCGTACCAGGGCCGCTGAAGTTCGGGCGGTTGCCCACGTTGAAGAACTCGCCGCGAATCTCGAAGTTGACACCTTCCCGCACGATGAACTGTTTGAAAGCAGAAAGGTCCACCTGCGGGTAGATCCTCTGCCGCTCATTGATGTATTGAGGATTGCTTTGGATGGTGTAACTGTACCGCTGCTTGTAGGCAGGGGTTGGCGAGGTCGAGTCACAGGCAATGACGCCGGTATGGGTCGACACCGGCGTTCCGGTCGCATCCTCGTAGCAGGTGTTGAACATCCGCTGGAAGTTGCGCGGAGCCCCCGCCAGCGGATCGCCAATCAGGTCCACACTGCCAGGTGCTGCGATCAGGTTTCCATTTTGCGCACGCATGACGGCATTCAGTTTCCACCCGCCGAGTAGAAGACGCTGATAGGCCGGCCGCTCAAGGAACTGAGGCAGCTCAATTGTGCCGAACACGTTGCCAATCAAGCTCGGGCCAGGATCAACAACGCCGGTCAGGGACGAGCCAACACCGAAGTTGTTGGCGAAAGTGGTGTGGTTGATTAACTTGTCCCAGGTGAGACTGGCCTGAAACGAGACATGGTGCGCCATCGGCTTGCTGACCTGAATCTGCAAGGCGTCGTAACGCTGGTAACCGATGGATTGATAATTCTTGTTGACGCTCTGGAACTGCGGATAAGGCTTTAACAACAGATTGCGTGCAATGGTGGTGCCATTGGCCTGTGAGAACGCGGGTAACTTTCCAGCCAACGGGTTGGCTACCGGCTGTATCACTGCGTTCTGGTTGGCCAGATTGGTTGCGGGGTCTGTTGATGTGCTGTAGTACTGCTGCGGCACCACGTTGATGTCCTGGTTCACTTCGAGCTCGCTCGGACGCTGGTTCACGTATCCGATCTGCACCTGCAGGTTTCCCACAAACTGCTGTTGAATGTTGACGGTGAACTGCTGGGCCTTTGGCTGCACATGGTTTTGATCGACGAAGGTGACACTGGTGCCGAGCGCGGTGCCCAGGCCGAGCGAACTGCCCGTCGGCAGGACCACCCCGCTGGGGAAGGGATTGGCAAGTGTCGTCACGGGCTGGAACGTAGTGGTATTTACGTTGGAACCGCCCGTGCCACCGGATGTATTGCCCGCGTTTTGCGAATATCCCGTCGCAATCGGCCCCTCGACGGTGTTGAAGTAGATGATGCCGTAGCCGGCGCGGAACACCGTCCCAGGAAACACCTGGTACGCGACGCCCAGTCGCGGCTGGAAGTTGTTCAGATCCGTCGGATACGGGAAGCGGCGGCGGCTGGTGGCATATTGCAGACCGCCGTTGAGTGTAAGACCGGTCACCGAGGACTGCAGCGGGCTGGGGCACGTGGTGCAGAAGTTGGTGACAAACTTGTTGTAGCGCTCCGTAAAGGGCGACTCGTAGTCCCAACGGACGCCGAGGTTCACGGTCAGTTTGTTATTCACGCGCCAGTCGTCCTGCACAAAGGGCGCCAAGTAGTTTTGATGAAGCGCGTAAGACGGGTTGATGGTGTACTGAAGCGCGTTGTGGTACCCCAACAGAAGCGAAGCCAGAGCGTTTCCCGACGTTGAGTCGCCGGTAGCGGGCTTTAACTGCGTCAGGGTGCGGTCGATCGTAAGCCCGGTGAAGCCGCTCTCCCCCGGTTGCACATTGTAGTTAAGGAAGTTGGCTTCAAAGCCGAACCTTACTGTATGACGGCCGAAAGTCTTGGTCACAATCTCTTCCACCGAATCAGTCAAACTCGTACTCACCTGACTCGTGTTGGTCGAGCCACCGCTTACGCCCGCCGCAATCGTGGAGCCGTCGGAGTTGCTGGTGATGCCCGGGAAACTGGTATAGGGAAGGCCAGCGTTCGACATGCCGATCGTGGACAGGTCGAAGTTCTGGTCGTAGGGATTCTTCAAGCCGAACGGATGCCACACGACCCCGAGACGCGAGTCCAGCACCGTGCTCGAGTTGAACTGCTGAACGTCGTCAAGACTGCCGCCGCGCGTATTGCGATACACCTTGTAGCCACCCTCACCCGTGCCGGCGGGTCCGATACCCTTGGGGTAGCCCTCCAGCGGGTTGCTCTGCGTTAGGCTCGAACGGAACAGGATGATGCTCATCTTGTTCTTCTGGCCAAACGCCTGGTCGAGACGACCGATGAGAGACGGATAGTTGTTAGGGTAAGAAGTATCGGTGGAGATGTAGTTCTGGACCGTGCTGAAGTTGCTTCCGACGCTCGGGAAGTAACTGATGAGGGCTTTGCCTGCGGGGTTCAGGCCCTCGGTCACACCCACGGAGTTCGGTCCGGCAATGTTGTTGTTCGGGAAATAAACAGTGCGGGAACCAGCGACAACCGGGGACAGTGGATCGTAGATCTGGCGACCTGAGGTGCAAAGCCCGGCTGAATTGAAGGTGGCGCAAAGCTCGCTGAAGTCCCCGGCGACCTCCCGATTATCCGGCATCAACCCGGTAAAAGGGTTCGACACATGCGAGTGGTAACGCTCATAGGAGATCATAAAGAACGTCTTGTCGCGGCCGTCATACACCTTGGGAATGAAAACCGGTCCGTCGACCACGAAGCCCGCCTGGCTGAGTTGATCATTACCACGATGCGTTGGGGAAGCGGGATTGATCGCGCCGTTCTGATTGGGAACATTCTGGTACAGGTTTGCGTTCAGATACGTGTTCTGGAGCACGTAATAAGCGGAACCATGGATCTTATTCGTTCCGTTTCTAACGACAACGTTGGTGACCGTTCCGTTGCCGTGGCCAACCTGGGCATCGAAGATTGAAGTCCCGATTTTGGTCTCCTGCACGGCTTCAGGCGAAGGCGTGAACCCTGCGTAAGTTGCGCCGGAGAGCCGCTCGGGAGGATCGTTCGGAATTCCGTCGAGCGTCAAGCGGTTGTGGCCGGCGTTGCCGTCCGATGCGATCTGCACCGCGACGCCGCTGAAGGGGTTGGTGAACTGGCTGGAATGGCCCTGGAAGTACCCGCCGGAACCATTATTAGTGACACCAACGGCGAGGGTCGCCATTACATAAGGATCGCGCCCCTCATTCGGCAGGTCCGAAACCTCCTGAGCACTCAAGGTCGTGGCGATGTTGGCTGAGCCGGTATCCAGGAGCGAATTGGTTCCTACGACCTCAACAGTTTCCGTTGCTTCCCCGACAGAAAGATTGAAGTCGACCTGCTGCAACTGTCCGGCAGTCAAGGTGACGTTATTGTTGCTTGCCGTTTTGAATCCCGGGACCGTGGACGTCACTGTGTATATTCCTGGGTTCAGGGCCGCAAAGGCGTACACACCCGACCCGTTGGTCTTGACCGTCGCCGTGAAATGGGTCGAGTTCTCGACTGCGGTGACCACGGCGTTCGGCACCTTCGCCCCGGTCGCGTCATTCACCTCACCTTGGATGCTCCCGAGGTACCGTTGCGCGACAGCAGAAACGGTCAAACCGAAACTGAGCGTCAGCAGTATTCCGAAACTGATGACCAGGTTGCGAAAGCGGGTGTTGTACACAAGAACCTCCAAGAAGTATGAAGCGAACACTATTAACATCCACGGGGCCACTTCCCTCAATGGGGGAAGCCCGTCCGATCCGGGGCACAGCCGCGTGGCGTTTCAAAGATGATTCATAGTGGAGAGCGGATTGCTGGCCAGCAAGTTAATTTACCGGAAGCAACACATTAATTTACCGTAAGGAGAGAAGTAAGTACCTATATTTCATGTTCTTACAAGAACAAGTGACTAAACGTTTGGCCTGCGTGCTAAACTTGTCCGCGCTCAACAATTGCCGGGAAAGTTTATGGGTTCCATAGCAAACGCCCCAACCGAAGAACGCTTGGATCAGCCAAGCATCGAGGAGCGGCGCGCTCTCATCGAGCGCGTGGCTGCGAGTTCGCAGTTCGGTCGATCGGCCAGACTCCGTGACTTTTTGCTCTACGTCGGCGGCCAGTCGCTGAAAGAGGGCTGCCCGGAGATCCATGAGCAGGAGATAGGCGCGAAGGTCTTCGGAAGGAGCTCGTCCTACGACCGAAGCCAGGACAATATCGTTCGGGTCAACGCGACCGAACTGCGAAAGCGCATCGAGTTGTATTTCGCGTCCGAAGGCGCGCATGAAACTCTGATCCTCGAGATCCCGCGAGGCGGGTATAAGCCGATATTCCATAGGCGTTTACTCGGAGTCCAGACCGGATTGGGAACGTCCACAGAGGCGCTCCACCCCCCGGATCTCCTGCCGCATGACGCGGCGACCGCCGTTCGCAAGAGTCAAAGCAAGGTCGCGCATTTTGTGTGGGCAGCCGTGAGCGCGACCCTCGCAGTCACTTGCGTCCTGCTCTTTCAGCAAGTCCGCGCCATGCGAAAGGTGCTCAACCCCTGGGACGGAAAGCCGGCAGTTGCGGCCTTCTGGACGGATTTTCTGCGTTACCACCAGCAAACCGACGTCGTTCTGCCGGATGACTCACTCAGTGTGATCGAAGACCTCGTTCGCCATCCCATTTCATTTGGGGATTACCTCAACCGCAACTACATGCGAGAGATCCAGTCTTCGAACCTCAGTCCGGAACGAAAATTCGATTTGGACCAGATTTATTCTCATAATCTGATCACCTTCGGCGGTGTTCGCGCCGCCCAACAAATGCTCGCCCTGATCCCTGCGCCCTCCACCACCCACCTCACGCTTTCCCGCTATTATGTGGGCGACGCAATCAAGCGGAACAATGTCATTTTGATCGGCGGCAAGAAAGCGAACCCGTGGGTCCACCTCTTCGATGACCAGATCAACTTCGTCACGGACTTCGACAATTCGGGTTCGCAAGCCTTCGTTGCAAACCTCCATCCGAGACCCGGGGAGCAAGCTACCTACACGGTGTCATACGATCCAAATGCATTGGTCGGCTACAGCGTCATCGCCTACCTGCCAAACCCCAGCCATACTGGCAACGCAGTCATTCTCGCTGGGACAGATTCAGACGCGACAGATGCAGCGGCAGAGTTTCTGGCATCGGAAGAGCAACTGGAAAAGTTCCAGGACACCCTTCACGTCAAGAACTTTCCCTACTTCGAAATCCTTCTCAAGACCTCGCGCCTCAGTGGAACCTCATTGAACGCCGAACTGATCGCCTACAGAACCTACCCTGGACTTCGCTGACGCGGCTGGTCGTGCCGCCAGGTGATATACCTCTCGGGAGAGGACTTCGCGATGATCGAAGAGGAGTTGCAACTACCGATGCCGGACGGGATGGCCGACGCCGTCCTGTTCACGCCGGAGCCGTCCAGACCGTTGCCGGGAGTGCTCCACCTGCCGGATATTGGGAGCATTCGCGAGTCGCACCGGGAGATGGCTCGGCGGCTGGCGGCGCAGGGATATGTCGTCCTGATGCCGAACCCTTTCTATCGCAGCGGGCGGCCACCCGTGTTCGATTTTCCGCGCAAGATGGGCGAGCCGCGCACGATGCAGCGGTTCGCCGAACTGGTGGGCCCGATGACTGCCGAGGCGCAGACGAGGGACGTCGCGGCTTACGTGGACCTGCTGGCTGCGCAGCCTGCGGTTCGGCCGGGACCGATGGGGGGCCGTGGGATACTGCTTCTGCGGGGCATTAGCGTTGCGAACCGCGGCAGCACGGCCTGCTAAGGTAGCAGCGGCGGCTTCGTTCCATGGCGGAGGACTGTACAAGGCGGGCAGCCCCGACAGCCCGCACCTGGTCCTGCCGCAGGTGAAGGCGCGGCTCTACTTCGGCCATGCGGTGGAGGACAAGAGCATGACGGCGGAGGACATCGCGCACTTCGAGCAGGCGCTGGCTGCCTGGGGTGGGGTGTACGAAAGCGAGACATACGAAGGCGCGTCTCATGGCTGGACCGTTCCGGATAATCCCGTCTTCAACGCAGCGCAGGCCGATCGGGCATTCAGCAAGCTGACGGAGTTGTTCGCAAAAACGCTGCGGTAGAATAGTCCGGCCTGAGACTCCCCTGCACAATGAAGCCGCGATCAGGTTCGTGATAAAGAGGACTTACCGGTGAAGCGCGCTATCGTTCTCCTGCTCGTCCTGCTCGCCGCAGCCGTCCCTATTGCGTGGCGACGCAGAAACCAGCAGCGGCTTGTGGTGTCGCCTCGTGAACTTATCCTGCCCGCGGACGGAGCCCTGCACCGTGCTGCCCAGGTGAGGCTCTCGCGAGGAGGGCCGATCGGCGACCTCACCGTAGCTTCGATCGGAGTTCCGACTCGTCTGCTCCCGGCAGGCGATGGCGCTGTCATGGAGATTCAATCGCCAGTGAACCCGGGAACGCAGCAGCTCGCGGTCCGGTACCGCGGCGGTTCCACGTTGGTCGCGGTGCATTTTGTGCCCGATGCCAGCGACCGATTTGGCGATGGCACACCCGACTTTCTCCGCCTGCACACGACGGCCGACCGCTCCGCCTTCCGCGCCTGGTTCGCGGCGCTGGCGGACACTGCCGCCGCGCTACCCCCCGAACGTCTGCCGCATGAGATCGACGACTGCGCCGCCCTTCTGCGGTGGTGCTACCGCGGTGCGCTGCATGCTCACGACGAGGCTTGGCAGGCGTCCATGCCTCTGGAGACGCTGCCGCCACTCCCATCCGTCGTGCAGTATACGTACCCATTCACGCCGCTTGGCGCCAACCTGTTCCGCGTGCGCTCCGGCGTCTACACCTCGGACGATGCGGCCAATGGCAGCTTTGCTCAGTTTGCCGATGCAAAGACGCTTTGGCAGCGCAACACGTTCTTCGTCACGCGGGATGTGCGTGCCGCGCGTTCGGGTGACCTGCTCTTCTACCGCCAACTGGAGCAGAATTCGCCATTCCACTCCATGATCCTCACCGGTGCGGCGCACGAGTGGGCGGTCTACCACACCGGCCCCATCGGCAACGGCCCCGGCGAGGTGCGGCGCGTGGCTCTCGATGACTTGCTTCACCATCCGGATAGTCGCTGGCGGCCGATTCCGGGGAATAGCAACTTCCTTGGGGTGTATCGTTGGAACGTCTTACGCGAGGATCTTCGATGAGACTGCAAGCTGTCTCGCTCCTGGCTGTTCTCTGCCTTTCATTCCCTGCTGCCCATGCGCAGGACCGCTCCGTTTCGTTCAACTTGAGCACGAGCAAGACATTCGCTCCCGGCGAGCAGCCGAAGATTCATCTCTACACCCACAACGTCGACGCCCTCGAGTTTCGCGTGTATCGCGTGAACGATCCCGTGAAGTTCATGGAGAACCTTCGCGAGTTGCACTCCTTCGGACCCGAGGCGGGGCTGCTGGACAAGGAGCGGATCGACGAGCGCACCCGGCTAGAGAAGTTCCACGATTGGAAGGCCAACCTCTGGGAGCGCATCCGCGATTTCTTCCGCCATCAGTTTTCGCATGCGGCGCGGACTGCGCTGCGCGACCATCAGAGCTCAATCCAGCGCCACAGTCGCATCGTCAGCGAGGCGGAGTTTGCGCAGATTCCCATCCTGAACCAGTCGCAGCTTGTCTCGCGCTGGCGCCAACTCGTGCCCGCCACATACATCTCCGACTCGAACGACCTCGCCGTGCCGAAGCTTGGCGCGGGGCTGTACCTGCTGGAGGCGACCGACGGGCGATTCAAAGCCTACACGCTGCTGATGGTCACGCAGATGGCGCTAGTGACCCGCACCACCTCTGGCACCGTGGTGGCCTACGTGGTCGATCGCGTCACCGGCCAGCCGGTCGCAGACGCGAAAGTTGACGCGGGCTTTGGTCAGAAGCTGATTGCTTCGGCTACGACCGACCCCAGCGGAACCGCGCAGCTTGCAGTGCCCAGCGACAAATCCTCGCCGGATAACTTCTGGGTGGTCGCGGGCAAAGGCGATGAATTCGCCGCATCGACGCCGGAGAGCTATGCGTTGACCATGTCGGCAAGCGGCAAATACGCCGGCTATGTCTATACTGAGCGGCCAGTTTACAGACCGACCCACACGGTCCACTGGAAGGCGATTCTGCGCGAGCACAACGGAAATTCGCTGGCACTGCCAAAGCCAGGCAATGTTCACGTAGTGATCTCCGATGAAAACGACAAGGCGGTCTTTGACAAACAGATGCCGCTCTCTGCAGCGGGCGATGTTACCGGCGACTTCGACCTGCCGAAGGACGCGGCGCTGGGCTACTACTCTCTGCGCATCGGCGATCAGCCGGACGACGTCATCTCGGGCGGCTTTCACGTGGAGGACTATCGCAAGCCCGAGTACCGCGTGCAGGTGACGGCGTCGCAGAAGCGCGTGCTGGAAGGCGCGACCATGCCCGTCACCATTGATTCGCGCTACTTCTTCGGCGAGCCAGTAGCGAATGCGCCCGTTAAGTATCGCGTCTATCAGGAGCGCCATTACTGGTGGGGCGAAGAGCAAGACGACTCCGCCGACACCGACTACGCCGACGCCGACACCAATGATTCCTCGGGCTACGTCGGCGACGAAGAAGCCGAAAAGACCGGCAAGCTGGATGCGAACGGTACCCTCGTGATTCAGGTGCCCACGCACGCCGACACGCAGGGTGAGTCGCATCCTGACCTCGACTACACGGTCGAGGCAGGCGTCACCGACGCGGCCAATCGCGAGATCACCGGCCACGGCCGCTTCCTGGCGACCTACGGCACCTTCCGCGTGAATGTGGAGCCGGTGAGCTACGCGGTGCACGCGGGCGACATGGCAAAGTTCCGTGTCACCACCGTGGACTACGACGACAAGCCGGTGAGCACGCGCGTCCATGTGCAGCTTGTCTTCAACCACTACGAAAACGGCAGCACGCACACAACGCTCGGCCCCGCCGTCGATGTGGCCACTGACGCAACCGGCCATGCCAGCGGTGAGGTCTCCATTGGCACCCCGCAGTACAGCAGTGCAGAGCTCCAGGCAACCGCGTCAGCCGTGCAGCGCGGCACGCGCAATCCGGTGAACGAAAGCTACCTGTGGATCATGGGCGCGGGCGAAGTCGGCTGGGGAAACAGCACGGCAACCACTCAGATCGTAGCCGACAAGAAGATCTACGCGCCCGGCGATACGGCACACCTCAGCATCGTGTCGGAGACTGACGGCTTCTATGCGCTCGTCGTCGCGCAGGGATATACAGTGCAGAAACGCGAGGTAATGCACACCGACGGCAAGACGATCTCCTTCGACCTGCCCATCACCGCCGACTCGCAGCCGAACGTAGCGGTAGATGCGCTCTTCATCAAAGACAACACGCTCTATCAAGCGACGAAGACGCTGAAGGTGCCTCCCGTCCAGCAGCAGTTGCAGGTCGAGATAACCCCCGCGAAGGATCTCTTCCAGCCGCAGCAAAGTGCTACTTATGATGTGGTGACCCGCGACTTCACAGGCAAGCCGGTCAGCGCAGATCTCAGTTTCGGCGTTGTGGACGAGGCGATCTATTCGCTCTATCCCGACAGCAGTGGCGATATGGTGAAGTCGCTCTACCCGCAGCGCTACGTGGAGTCGCAGGTGGATTCTTCCCTCGACTACTACTTCAGCGGCGAGGCCGGCACGAAGTCCCCGATGCTGGCGATGCGCAACGCGCGCTATCGTCCGCAACTCGCACAGGTGAAGCCAGGCAACGAAGCCAAGCCGCGCGTGCGCAAGGCCTTCCCCGACACCGCGTTCTGGGCACCCGAGGTGCACACCGATGCCAGCGGGCACGCGCATGTCTCGCTTACATTCCCAGACTCCCTCACTACGTGGCGAGCAACCGTGCGCGCCATCACTCCGGACTCGAAAGCGGGCTCCGCCATCAGCCGCGTGCTGGTCCGCAAGAACGTGCTGGTACGCATGGGCACGCCGCGCTTCCTGCTCAAAGGCGACGAGATCACGATGCCGGTGATCGTCCACAACTACCTCGACGCACCGAAGCAGGCGACCATCTCACTGAAGGTCGAGGGCCTCGACACGGTGAGCGGCTCGCAGCAGAGCGTCATGGTCGCCAGTAAAGGTGAGGCTACGGTCCTGTGGCGTCTGCGCGCCTCGCAGGTAGGCATGGCGAAGCTCACCGCCTCCGCTATTACTGACGCCGAAACCGATGCCCTCGAACTCTCCTTCCCGGTCGAGCCCGCGGGTGTGGCCAAGGCGCTCGCGCGAAGCGGAGTGGTGGCGCAGACCGCTGCGCAAGCCACGGCAAACATCGCCTATCCAGCCAACACGGACGCGGCTGCGCACTCGCTGCGCGTTGAGGTGAGCCCATCCATTGCCGGCTCGCTCTTCTCGGCGCTCGATTACCTCACCAGTTATCCGTACGGCTGCACCGAGCAGACGATGTCGAGCTATCTGCCCAACGTGATTGTGGCCGAGACGCTGAGCCGGCTGAAAGTCAACGGCCACGTGGACGATGCCGACCTACGCGCGAAGATGCGGGCCGGCCTCGAACGCCTGAAGAACTACCAGCACGACGACGGCGGCTGGGGCTGGTGGAAAGAGGACGAAAGCCGCGTCTATATGACCGCGTATGTGGTTAGCGGCATCGGCCAGGGCGCACAGTTCCTTCCGCTAACCGGTGAGCAACAGGGAATGCTGAACCGCGGCAAGGACTATCTGCAAACTGCGCTGGCTCAGCATCCGCGCATGCGTCCAGAACTGCATGCAGCGGTGGTCTATGCTCTGGCCGAAGCCGGTGAGACAAATCTGGGAAGCGCACTCGACGCACAATGGTCGCGTCGCAAGGACCTGCAGCCCGAGGCGCTTGCGATGACGGGCCTTGCCATGCTGCATTTGCACGACGCCCGCGCCGCAGACATCGCAACCCTGCTCACTACCGAGGCCGTGCATCAAGGCGATCTGGTTTCGTGGAAGGGATCGTATGTTCCCCTGCTCGATGCCGATTACAGCAACGAGTCCGAGGCGACCGCCTACGCCGTGCGGCTGCTGGCGAAGGTCGATCCCAACAATCCGCTGCTCGCCGGAGCGGCCCAGTGGCTGATGCTCGCACGCAATGGCGGCGACTGGTGGGACTCCACCGAGCAGACGGCGATGGTGCTGTTTGGGCTGGTCGACTATCTCTCCGCCTCGCATGAACTCGAGTCCGACTTTACCGCCGAGGTTCTCGTGAACGGCCACTCCGCTGGGCTGCGCCACTTCACCTCCGCGGATGCACTCAACGGCGCTTCGTTCGCGATCGACATCGATGCCGCGCATCTGCAGCCCGGAGGCAACAGCGTGCAGGTGGTCCGGCGCAGCGGCAGTGGGCGCATGTACTGGTCTACCCGCGGCGTCTACTACTCCACTGAGAAGAAAGATTTTCAGGCCGGCACTATGTCTCTGAATCTGACTCGCGACTACTACAAGCTGCAGCCGACGCAGAAAGACGGCAGAATCGTCTACACGCTGCAACCCCTCAGCGGCACCGCGCAGATCGGCGATGTGCTGGCCGTCCACGAGGCCATCAACGGCACGCCCATGCGTTACCTTCTGCTGGAAGACCCGATCCCCGCAGGCGTGGAATTTGTGCAGAGCGAGGATAGCTATCCCATCGATCACCGGCCCGGCGGCTGGTACGGCTGGTATACCCGCCGCGAGTTCCACGACGACCACGCAGCGTTCTTCGCCAGCGACTTCACCGGGCGCCAGGAGATCTTCTATCTCATTCGCGTAGTCAATCCGGGCACGTTCCAGATCAGCCCGTCGCATGTAGCGCCGATGTATCAGCAGGGCGTCGAGGCGACCAGCGATGCGCTGCGATTGCAGGTACCTGCCCTAGCGCAGCAAGGAGGTCCGCAATGACTCGCTCACCCTCAGTGCTGCGCAGCGCTCTCGATCTGCTGAGCATTCGGCTCGCGTTGAAACAGATTGGCCTCGCGCTTCTCGTCTTCGCGCTCTACGCCCTATGGCTGCGCGTGCCGGACGCAAGCGTGATCGACGTAATTGCCTCGGCGTTACTGGCCCTCATCGTGCTAGCAGTTGCGGGCGGCGGAGAGTCGGCGTTGATCCTGCGCCTCGCGGGTACGGCGCGCTCGCCGTGGAGACTACTGCGTGGCGGGTTGTTTCTGTTGGCGGGCGTGGCGTTGTGGTTTGCATGGACCACGCTGCTCGACCATATGCATGGCGACGACTATCTTCGCGCCGGTTATTTGAACTCGCGCTTCCCCCACTCGCTGCGCAATTTCTTTTCGTTCGCACACATCGTTCTCTGGCTGGGGTGGATGTGGACTGCGCTCGAATGGATCGGAGCGGGCGTAATTGCGGTCTTCGTCTTCGCCGCAACTGTGAGTAGCCAGCCGCTTCGCCCAATGACACGCGCGCTAAGCTGCCTCAGCTACTGGATCGCATTGGTCCTTGGAATCACCGCCGCCACTGTGCTCACAGGTTCGCTGATTGAGTGGACACCCGGCCATGGCCTGCACGTCGAGATGTTGAGCTTAGTGCTTCGCCTCAGCCTCGCTGTGCTCGTAGATGCCGCCGTAGTGTGCCTCCTGCTTGCAATCCTCGCTGTGTGCGTGCGGCGTACCGATTCGCTCTACTCCACACCCGCAGGCACACCGGACGAGAGCCAGCCGCGTACCGTCGACAAGCCGTAGCGGTCAACCAGGGCATGCACTCGCGCAGCCGCGGCAAGGTGTGCGCGCTCACTCGTTCGCAGGGAATCCACATGCTGCAGAGCGCCTTCGATCGCATCCGCAGTCATTGCATCTGCACTTCCCGTACGCTCACCCGCCAGTACCTCCACTAGTCCCTCGCGCAGCCACAGCGGAGTTCGCTCGCTCGCCTCAGCCTCCACCAGAACATGCAGCATCTCGTGCAGTAGCGTAGCCGAAGCATCCCTTCCACGCGTCTGCAGGACGCCTCCCGGCTGCAGTACGATCATGCCGCCGTGCGTGCTTGCCAACTCCCATCCGGGCTGCGTCGCCATCTGACGAAAGATCTCTGTGGTCGGTGCAAACACGATCTCGGGCGAGATCGAATGGCGCGACGGAAAGCGCCTCTGCGCCTCGCGCCATATTTGCTCCAGAGCTGCCTTTCGCTCCTCGGTCAACGCTTGAGCCGCGCGCAGAGTGAGTTCGCCGGCGCGAGTCTCCTGCCAGCCGCTGTCCTTCAGAGAAATCCGAACGGTAGTTCCGGGAAAGTAGAACGCAAGAATCTCGCGCGCGTTCTTGCCCTCGGTGGCCATCTGCGCCGCGCCTTCCTGGCAAAGGCCCACTCCGTGGCCGTGGCCGCGGCCATCGAAGACGAGCCCGCCATTGCGAACCGCAACCTCATACGCATCGCTGCGCACGCGATTCCAACCCAGCGCGCGGCCAATCCCGAAGCGCAACGCGTTTGCTGCAACGATCGATGTCGCGCCCTTGCCGCCAGTAAAAATAACCAGCAACGCACGATGCGACACGCTGCGCTCCTTGACGTGCGCCTCCACAATATTCGCAGGCACGTGCCAGCCCTCTGCCTGCGCAATTTCAACAAACTTAGCCAGCGGCACTTCAGCGTGCCACGCGGCTGTGTTGCGCCGTGTGCAGTAGGGATCAGTATGACTGCGCAGATAAGGAACGCCGCGGAGACTCGGCCACACCGCTCCGGCGTCCTCGGTCAAACCGCCGCAGTTCTGGCTAAAGAAGACCTCCGCGCGATGGTTTCCAAACCACAAAGTCTCACCAGCCGTGGCTTGCGTCGCATCCTCGATCGCTGCGGACACAGATCCGGGAAGCATCGCCTGACACTCGGTGCTGTCACACAGATCCGCCGCGAGGTGACCGGGCCGAGCAACGTAGTGGCTACCGTTCAGCGCGTACGTCCTCGCAACAATCGCCAGTGCGCGCAAGGATTGCGCCGGTTCGTCCGCAGCCGCTTCGGCGTTCAACACCGCGGCGACATAGCGCTCGCTCGGCAGCGTCAATACCACGTCGATCTCAGCCTCGTTGCCATGGCCGCTTGCCCGCAGATGCCATAGTCCGGTGGCCGTGCGTCCCTCACCGCTCGCATCGTCGGTGACACGCAGCGATCCGCTCGCGAAGACCTCCATCGGCGCGGCCATATGCAGTGGCGCGGCCAACGGTTCGTGGACACATCGCGCGCAATGGGCGATCCAGGTATGGGGGCCAAGCGGCGTCACTGTCACCGCTTGCAGGCTGTGCGTCGAGAAGAGCGCGACCGACACATCGCGGCCTCCGCCATCGTCCGCCGACGCAGCATCCACTCTCAAACTCGGCGCCAACAGCGCCAGCAAGAGCATCCAAGCCGAGCGGACTCTCACTTCGCCCTTCCCTCACCCGCAGCCGCCTGAAAGAACTGCTGCGCCAATCGCGCCGCAGTGCCACCGTCGCCGTGCGGCACGTACACCACAATCACGAAGCGTCCGGGAACGGCGCCTGCAAACCACCCGTGTGTCCAGGCCTCTCCGGGATCGCTTGCGGTTCCAGTCTTGCCCAGAATCGTCACGCCGGTCACAGCCGCGGAGTTTGCCATGCCATAGTCCACAGATTCCTTAAGCCCGCGCGCCACGGGTCCGGTTGGCGGCATACGCCCGAGCAGGTCGCGATACGCTCTCGCAAGTTCCAACGGCGAAGCCGTCACGGCATTGAGCCCCAGCACCGCAAGTTGACGCCGCTCCACACTCGCCGCGTCCATCGGCGCATGAGGCAGATGCGTCTCTCGCAGCGCCGCCTCCAGTTCGGGCCCGGAGAAGCGGCGGGCCATCTCCGCGAACCACGTGTTGCACGACTCGGCAAGCGCGCTCTCCGCCGTGAAGACCGGGAGGTCCGCCGGATGCGTGCAGGGCAGCGCCCGGCCGCCCACGTGCAAATTGCGGCGGCAGTAAACCTCCATCTCCGGACGCACAATGCCATGCTCCAGCGCATACTCGAGCAACAGCGGCTTGATGGTTGAGCCGGGAGCGCCGCGGCGGGACTCTCCTGCCGAAGCGAGCACCGCGCCCGTCTGCAAGTCAAGCACCACGGCGGAGGCCTGCGTTCCGCGCAGCGCTCGCGAAAGTGCCTCCGCAACGGGCGACGCACGACCATCCGCGCAGCCTGCGAAGAGCACCGCAGCCCCCAGCAAAACCCTCGCCGCGCCGCTCATCAAGTCGCTTCGCACATCTGCATTATCCAGCAAATAAGCTCCCATATAACCCCTGAAAACTGTACTATTCGGAAGGAATTCCCAAGTAGTCGCAATCAGCATTCAAACTTTGTCACCGCTTGCCCATACTATTTCTGCATAGGCTGCTGGCAGTCGATTTCCTATAAAACCGCGAGTGAGGTTTTGCATGAATGGGGTTTGGTCTCAGCCTTACTATCTTTTCGGCAGGGGCCTTGGCATTTCCGCCTTGCTCGCAGTCATTCCCACGTTGCTGCTGCTCTACCTGCTCGGAGTAAAGCGGAAGGCATCGTGGATCGCCGCCCTCGCAGGATTGGCCGGGACGCTGGTGCTGGCGATGTTTGCCTATGGCATGTCGTTTCGTCATACCGTGAGCAGCGCTGCGTACGGTGCCTGTTTTGGAATATTTCCGATCTCATGGATCGTGTTCTGGGCTTTGGTCCTGTATGAGATTACGGTGACAACGGGAAAATTCGAGGTGATCAAGGACTCCATCGGCTCAATCACCTCCGACAAGCGGATGCAGGCGTTGCTGATCGCCTTCGCATTCGGCGCATTTATCGAAGGTTGCGCTGGATTTGGAACTCCCGTGGCGGTGGCCGCTGCCATGATGGTCGGCCTCGGCTTCTCTTCGCTATATGCGTCGTCAATCTGCTTGCTGGCGAACACGGCACCCGTAGCGTTCGGGTCCATCGGAATTCCGGTAATTACGCTGGCCGGAATTACGGGATTGCCCCTGGAACGTGTGAATGGAGTCGCGGGACTCAGTGGCGTTGCAGGCACCCTCACCGCGCCCATAGCGTTTATCCTGCCGGCCTACTTGATCCTGGTCACAAGCGGCCTGCCAGCGATGCTTGAAGTCTGGCCGGCAGTCCTGACATGTGGGACTGTCTTTGCGGCCATTCACTTTTACGTCTCCAACTACATTGGCCCGCAGTTGACGGATATTCTCAGTTCGATCGGCGCGATGGGCGCCCTGGTGCTATTGCTGCGCTTCTGGGAGCCGCGCCATACCCAGGAACATGAGCGCTATACCGACGAATCGATGAAAACGCATTCGGATGAACTTCCGCTGCGGCAGCATGACGTCAGATCGGCCCCGCACTATTCGGCACGAGAGTTATGGCTGGCGTGGATGCCGTATGCGCTGCTGGTNNATGTTCAACTTCAATTGGCTGTCGGC
Organism: Granulicella sp.; assembly: GCA_003133205.1. The sequence continues at coordinate 81,889 of PKWK01000347.1, forward strand.
TTCGGGCACCTCCTGCATGTGCGCATCGCTGCTGGCGGCAGCCTTCGCCGGCATGAGGCCGAGAGCGTTTGGCAAGATCATCCTCTCCGTCGCGCGCAAGCTGATTCGGCCGACGATCACCGTGGCATCGATGCTGGCGATGGCGTTTGTGATGAACTACAGCGGCGCCACCGGAACGCTGGGGCTCGCCTTCTCGGCAACCGGCAGGATGTTTCCGTTCTTCAGCCCGATCATGGGATGGCTCGGCGTGTTTCTGACCGGATCGGACACGTCCGCCAACGCGCTCTTCGGCAATCTGCAGGTCGTCAGCGCAGTCCGGCTGGGGTTCGATCCCGTGTTGATCGCGGCGGCGAACTCGGCCGGCGGCGTGATGGGAAAGATGATCAGCCTGCAGACCATCGCGGTGGCAGCGGCGGCAACCGGCATGTCCGTAGCGGACCAGTCCAAACTATTTCGCTTCACCTTGCGGCACAGCATCTTTCTGGCGTCAATCGTCGGCGTCGAAGTAATGTTCTTTGCCTATGTCTTCCACCTGCGCTAACCGCTGCGAACCCGACGTCAAAGCTTGCTGGAATGCTGCCCGCGGCGCTGGAGATGATGGATCGCCTCTCAGCGAAAGCCTCCGAAGCCGCGGTCCATCCGAACTATCCGGTCTGTGAAGCTCTCCTGCTGGTTGAACTGGACGGCCCGGAAGCGGAGGTGGCCGCACAGATGTTGGAGGCGACCGCGCTGTGCAAGCAGAATGGCGCATGGGAAGTTCGACTCGCACAAACCACCGAGGAACGGGGGCTGATCTGGAAGGGGCGCAAGGCGGCATTCGCAGCCATGGGACGCATCTCGCCAAATCAGGCTTTCACAGCGCAGTTGGGCACATCCCATTGCACCGGCTCTACGCGGGTCACGAGAAATCCCCAGAAGCAAGCCCCGACCAGGGCGACGGCTCCGGCGACGACAAATGCCATGCGCGAACTTCCATTGATCTGCACAATCAGTCCGGAAACCCAGGGCGCCACGATCCCTGAAAGGTTGGCGACTCCATTCTGCAAGCTGGCCCATCGACCGGCCATGGACGTGCCGGCCAGCGTCTGGGTGATCGCCCAGTGGTTCGACGCAAAGGCTCCGTACCCCACGCACGCTACGGCAATCACAGCGATCGACAGAGGAAGATTGTGGTGAACGAATGCGAGCAGAAGCAGGCTTGAGGCCACGCTCAGTCCGCCTACTACCGCCGTCCGTCGCACGCGCGTTGGAGATGCGCCGGCCGCAATCAAGCGATCGGACGTCCATCCGGTGATGAGAGTGACTGTCGCAATCCCCAGAAAGACGGCCGCAGTCAGCCTCGACATCGATCCGATCGACATCCCCTCCTCGCCTGCGAGGTAAGTCGGAAGCCATGCCAGTAGAAAATAGAAGAAGTAGTTTCCACAGAAGTGGCCGAGGAAGGCTCCCCACGCGCATTTCACCCGCAGCAGTTTTGCGATCGACGGAAGCGCCGTCACATTCTTCGCGTCAACTCTGCGCTCGACGCGCGGCATCAGTTTGATCCACGGGAGGAGCCACAACAGTCCTCCGCCCCCCAGCACGATGAAGAGCATTCTCCATCCCAGATGCACCAGCAGCAGGCCCCCGACAAACGCACCAATCGAAGGTCCCAGCTTGGTGCCTACGTCAATCAACGAGTTCGCTCTTCCACGATGCTCTTGTGGAAGTTCGGCAAAGACCCGCGAATAACACGGGTACGCCACCGACTCACCCGCACCAAGCAACAGCCGTGCGATGTAGATCGCGGAGAAGCTTGAGACCAGCCCCGTAGCGATCGTGGCGCCCGACCACAGAAGGTAACCGCCAACCATCACCCAGCCCACCGGAAAACGATCCGAGAGCCAACCCACAAAGCCAAACAGCTGCAACAACGCATAGGTCCAGAAAAAAGCCGAAAGCAGTGAGCCAATCTGCAGCGGCGACAGCGCAAATTGCCGCTGGATCAGCGGCACTGCGAGCGCAAGATTGCTGCGGTCGATGTAGTTGATGACGACCGAGAGCACCAGCAGGAGAACCAGGATCCATTCCCGGCTCGACATTCTCGTCGCAACTTTAGGGTTCTCCGCCATCGAGCCTCGCGCTTTCAATACGGGCAGCGCCCGCATGTTGCTCCTCAGCGGTAAGTCTTATCGTCAATCTTGTCGAGGTTGGTGCCGTTCATCACGCCAATCGTGACGATCGCGAAGGTAAACACCTCGTTCCCCTCCTCAACGTGACCGGCAATCACCCTGTCTGGCGTTGCGATCGTCATATGGGCGTGGATGCGGCCGTTGATGACATATCCGTTCATGCTGACGAGGTCCGCCGGCTGCGTTGGATTCTTCACGAAGGTGTCCTCGCTAGGCATGTCGCGATTGCATACTGTGTGGATCTCATATCCGCGCAACGATCCGACCGCGGAGAGGATCACGCCATTCTGGATGTGCTGTTCCTTCACGATCTTGTTCATCCCGTCCAGCAGGTTCGCCTTGTACTTCAGCCGGATCACAACGATCCGGTCGAAGTGGCCCACCAGCGCATACGCATCCGGAACCGCACTGCTGTTCGGCTTACTGTCGTCCTTCGGGTTCGGAGATGGATTCGTAATTGTCCTGCGCGTCTCCTGCGCGCACAACACACCAGCGGTAGCCAGAACCGCAGCAAGTAACTCCATCTTGCGCCTGCTCGTCATCGTCCGATCTCCTTACTTGACCACAGTCAAGCCGCTATACTTCATCACTACGCCTGCCGGAATCAGGATCGTCTCGACGTTGCCTTCCGCCACGGTTCCCGCAACCATCTGCGCCTCAATCCTGTCGATATCCTCTGGCCCATCCATCTTCGGTTCTCCAACGTAAACCTGAATCCGCGCCGGCTCGATTCCCTTTTCTTTGATCAGATATTCCCGGCTGTTGCGAGCACGTTGCGACGCATCCGCCACGCTCGTTCCGACTTGACGTCCCATTGCATCCCGCATTCCACTATTGCCAATCAGCGCCAGCGCCGTGTTCGGACTCCGCTTGAGGTCGACCGCGATCAGGTTCAGGCAGATCATCGCCTCGTCTCCAACCTCCGTCGGGTGTTTGGGATCGAGATCGAACTGCACCAGGCACGACTCCTTTGTCCTCGCTGGCCCAGTGCGCCCATTCGGCCGCGGCCCCGCTGCAGTTGGAGTCTCAGCGTTCGCCATCATATTCGCCTGAAACACCACATCCTTTCGCTCTCCTTCCGGAGTGGAGAGAAACACACCGGTCCCCGGATACGCCCTGCTGTTCCGCACCACGGCCCCCGGCGTCTCCTCAAGTCGAATCACCGGCGCGCCCTTGATCGGCTTGCGCGTGCTGACATCATCAAACAAAAGATTGCTGGAGTGCGTCATCTGGAAGGCCGGCCCTGCATCCACATTCAGTTGCACATTGTGCAACTCAAGATCATCCGTGTACGAACCGACTAAACCGCGACGCCCCGTCCCGACAACATCGCTGATCCGAACACCCGCCGTCGGCATCTCCGAAATTCCGCTGACATCGATCAAGCCTTGCGCGCCGTTGATGGTCACATGGCTGATCGCGATATTGCGGAAGCTTGGGGTCCGCTGCGATACCGCGCCGGCGCCTGGATCGGGCGCCTCACCCTCCATCTGGTAGCCCGCGTCCGAAATCGTAATCCCCTGGCCCACATTCTCCATCGTCCAGTTATCGAATCGAATATTCTCTACAACGCCACCTCGGCCGCGGCGGCTCTTCAAGTGAATCCCGTTCACCGTATCCTTGACCGTAATGTTGCTCGCAACAACGTTGCGCACGCTGCCCGACGTCTCGCTCCCGATCGCCAGCGCCGACTGCGCATGATGGACCGTGCAGTTCGTGATCGTAACGTTCTCGGTCGGACGGTTCACGCGCAACCCGTCGCGATCCTTGCCCGACTTGATCACCANNGAATCGACCACAATGCCGTCGGCGTGCACCCCCGGATAGGTTTCGATGACCAGATTCTCGACCACCGCGTTCTCGCTGTACAGCAGGTGCACCGTCCACATCGACGACCCGATGAACCGCAGTCCATCGATGCGGATGTTTTTGCTATTCATGAACCGCACAAACGATGGCCGCAACTCCGACGCCGCCGCGCGGTACTCTTCCTCGGAGATCGGCTTCTGCTCCTCCAAATCCTGCAGCAAGCGCTCCCAGTTCGCTCCATTGGCGCTGCCAGCGTCTGCAACCGACCGCAGCGCACGCGTGTGCAGCCTCATCCAGTCGATGTTATTGGTCGTCAGGACGCCCCGGCCCATTACGGTTACATTCTCCAGATCGTGGCCGCCGATCAGAGGAATGGGCGTAGGTGTCTCGATGCCCTGCTGCCGCCCCGGGGTCAGCGGAAGCACAGTCGCAGGAAATCGCACGATCGCTCCCGCGTCGAAGAACAGCGTCAGATTGCTCACCATCTGGATTGGCCCGGTGGTGTAGTTTCCGGCA